>CAZSYV010000093.1:0-10364 GCA_964610955.1 uncultured Klebsiella sp.
ATGATTGTTCCAGGGCCGGATGACGGACGATTGACCACCATGCATCCCCGGCCAGACTGAATGCGTGGTGGTCAAAGGTCTTGCCAGGCACGGAAACCGCTGATGCCATGACCTGCGGGTCAAGCGTGTTGGCGCCAGCCTCTTCGCGAACGAAAAGCGACTGCCCCCAATGACGTGATCATCCTAGCAAGCGCTCCGGGCCAGGCGATTTTGCACCTCCCATGTTTCTTTCACGGTATTGCTCCGGTCCAATGGAGTCTCAAGCGGCATAGCGCACGCGAGGGTCTTGAAAGTAGCCGATCAAACGCTCGGGATGGTTGTCCAGCATCCGCATATGCGCACTGGCTGCCTCGCGTAACTTGGCCTTGGTGCGTACCGGCACACGCTTGCCCATCTCCTGCTTCAAATCCGCGTTCATCCGAGTTTTGGGACAGATAGGCGCGAATCGACAGTCCCATCGTCACCTTCTTCAATCATTTGTTCGTCGTTTGCGCAGATTGAGCTTGGTTTCCTGCGCTTGACGCAGGTGCGCCAGTTCGATCACCGGTACCTGATCCAACCCCAGCTTGCGTGCGGCGGCGAGCCGTCCGTGCCCAGCAATGATGCCGCTCGCGCCATCGATCAGGATCGGATTCGTCCAGCCGTACTCGACGATGCTGGCCGCAATCTTGGCGATCTGGCTCTCGGCGTGCGTGCGCGGATTGCGGGCGTTGGGAATCAGCGCCTCGACCTGGCGGTACTCGACGTTGAGCGTATTCAAAGTGGAAACCCCAAAAGCAAAGCCCGCCGAGCGTTGCCGCCGGACGGGTTGAATGAGTGAAGAATCTGGCGGGGTGGTAACTGCGCGCAGCGGGTGGTAACCGGGGCCGGTAACCTGGCCGACTGGTAACCTTGCCCGCGCCCTGACGCTAAAAAAACGTTGCGCTCGCCCCCCCCGCGTGGCATTTTTGCCAGGAAGGGCCCATTTCACCTGGGGAGCGTGGCTTTGAAGCGACTGTCGCTTCGTCGTCACTGATCCCAAGCATGGACTGAATACTACCCTCGGGAGCCGGTTTTTGTTGCACGCTCAAAAACCGCTGATGCCCACCGATGTACGCACATTGCCAACCATGCGTGCCAAATCACGCCAGTTCACTACGCGGCAACGATGCGGAACTCGGTGGCTTTGGCGACGGGGCGCACGATGTTGCGTTCGCGCAGGAGATCGACGATGCCGTAGTTGGACATGGTCTTGAGCGTGCGCGACAGGTTGCCCGGCTTGCGCCCGGTGGTCTGTGCCAGCGCCGAGATCGATTCAGGCTCGGTTTCGGCGATGACACGCAGCAACGCGCGGTTGTCGTCGCTCAACACCTCGGCCAAGGACTTCATCGAAGTGAACCAGACTTTCGGCTCACTCGCCTTGGGTTTGTAGTCGCCCCGGGCGATGGCCAGCACGCGCTGGCGCATCTGGTCTTGGGGCATGATGCCGATAACGATGGATTTCATGGCTTGCTCACCTCCAACAGGACGCGGTCGACGTCCGCGAAAAAATCTTCCAGCAACTGCTGGGCATCCCTGAACTCGTAGGGTATTCCCTTGTCCGAGTCATGCCGATGCTTGTGGTCGAACGCCAGGATGCGCCCGGCGTACTTGAACTTCTTGGGCGGCTTGACGGCATGCGCGTTGTCGTAGCCCAAGACGCGATTGCCATACGGCTCGTGCAACGTCAGCGAGTACCGGATGCCATGCGGAATCTGGTCGGACACCTCGACGCGCCACGCCTCCAGCTTGATCCAGTAGCCGTTTCCCTGATCGAGCATCGACCCGTTCAGATCAAGCAGGGTGTCAATGGCAGTATCGCGTTTCATGCCAAACTATATCACCAGATGATACCAAGCGCCAGTCTGACCGTTCAACCGGGCAGCCACCGCCTCCAGCGCCTTCTGCCAGTGCCGCCACGCCGTCGTGCGGTCGCAGGCAAAGCGGATCGAGATGTCGCGCCAGCCGTAACGCTTGGTCCGCATCCACGCCAGATGGCGCTGCTCGACCTCCAGCCACTGCACCCAGCGCATCGTCTCCAGCATCCGCTCGATGGCCTCGGGGTTGGGTGGAAACGGGCGGTAGACCTTCTCGTCGGCAGCAAACGACTCCCAATCCTTGCGCACAAAGGCAGGCCAGCAGTTGAAGCAATCCTGCACGCACACGGGTGGCAGGCGGCGCGCGGTGCTGGCGGCATCCTCGAAACGGGCGGCCGCGTCCTCGATGGCCAAAAGGTTATGACGGTCAGCCATGGCGTCGTCCTCCTGTACCGCATCCACTTGCTGATCGTCCATGTCAAGGATTCAGCCATGCTGCGGCTGGAATTCGAGGGTGTGACGCTGACGCGCCGCATCGGCAACCCGAACATCCCGTTGGCGCTGGAGTATTCCGAGGCCACCGGCGTCGTTCGCACGCTGGTGCGCGGCGGAGCAAAGTACCAACAGATGCTGATCGGTGCCTTCGCCGAACATGTGCTGGGCGTCAAGGCCCATGCCCAGCGGATCAAGCCGCCGACCCTAGACTTGTCGATGCTGCGCACCGGCATCGACGTGCCGGAAGTGTTCGAGGATGGCTTCTCGCTGGTGCAGTTGAAGGCACTGACCTTCCTCAGCCCGGACGGCGCGCTGAAACTCGAATGCATCGCGATGCAGGCGAGCCAGCAACGCTCGGTGCATGAGCTGCTGGCGAAAAAACTACCCGGCCCGCTGGAAGGCAACTGGGCGGTGACGGCGGCGCAGGTGAATCTGTACTACCCGCCCGAGCCGGGACAAACGCGCCCCAGGGTGGTCAGCATCGAGATCACCAGCAAGGGGCGGCTGAACCTGCCCAAGTTCGACGCCAAGATGCAGGCACAGCTGGAGGGGTATCTGGTCTCTGTCGGCATCTTGCGGAAGGGGCAAACCTTGAGTGCGCAGGAGCTTGCGCCGGAAGCGGACGCGGTCGACTCGGCCCCAGTGATCGAGGGCTGATCCGATGGCGACCCATGATGCTTGGACTTTGGTCTGCCGCCTGTTCGCGTGCGGTACGCCCGTGCTGCACGCCACGCTGTCGCCGCCTGAAGTTGGCTCGCTGGCCGCCCTCGGCAAGGCGGTCAAACCGACGGTGGTGGATCAGTCCTTCGTGCTTTGCCCACATTGCCAGCAGCACCGGGCGCAGGTGTGGGGCGATGGCCGTGGCGGGCGTATGTGTCGCTGCCCGGACTGCGGGCCGGTGACCGTCGACGCCGCCGATGGCGCAGCGGTAGCCTTGGACGAGGACTGGTTGCGCCAGAAGATGCGCCTCGCGCTCGGCATCGAAAGCCGCGACGGCATCGATGACCTCGGCGACGGCGTCTGGCGCTTGGGTGACGCCCGCCGCTGCCCAGCGCTGCTGGCCCGCGACCTGACGCGGGTGCTGCACGAACCCGCGTTGCTGGAACGCGTGCGGGTGGCGGGCGGCGACATCCGGGTGATCACGCCGAAGCCACGCATGACGCGCGGCGCACCCTTCGGCGCAGGTGTCGAGTGGCTGGCGCTGGAGGAACGCTTCACGTTCTACGGTGGCGGAATCACGTTCATCCCCTCGGCACCATCCGTGACGCCAACGGTCGCCGATCCTGCCACGCCGGTGAACGGGCCGTTCTCGGCGGACTTCAAGTGGGCGACGCTGCCGGAGATTCAGTCCACGCCGATCCAGTTCACCGACGGTCAGGCCAAGGTGTTCAAGGCGCTTTGGACTTTCAAGGGCGTCGAGACGGACGGTGCACGGATCATGCAGCGTGCCGGACAGAAGAGCGAAAAACCCAACGACCTATTCAAGATCAAGGCGAAGGACAAAAACAAACCGGTGTATGAGGCGAGGCTGGCGGCCTACCATGCGCTCGTGATTACTCAACAACGCGAAGGGCTGTATGCAATGCCGTGCGCGGCGGGCGTGTTGTCTTGATGGATTGCTGCTCCAAACCCACCGGACAACCTTCGGCAACGACACGCGCGTAAGTGCGCGTCAGCAAAGGCCATGTGCGTGTGCCACGGCGAAGAAGTTGGCGCAGGTTTCGAGAGAAGAGAGAGCAGAACAGGGGCGAACTGGGCGGGTGATGCTGCCCATGCCCACAATGGCTGGCACACGCAAAACGGCCCGGAACCCCGCGTGGCGTGCGGAATCCGCAAATGAAAACGCCCAACCGAGAACAGTTGGGCGTTATGTATTGGTGGCGGAGCACGGAACCGAGTCCGCGTTCGCGTATGAGGTCCATTAGGAAAGCACTGATCTTGAGAGTACCCACCTCTATCAAACGACCGTTTCGGCGGACATCAGGACGCCATCAATCGGAGGCAATGCATTTGCATTTACAAAGCAAGGCGATTGCATTACCATGCGTGCATTCCCCCTTTGACCGGAGAGCGTCATGGCTGCCACCCTCGAAGTCGAATCCACGCTGACCGACCGCTACCAGACCACGGTGCCGGAGACCGTGCGTCGTGCCCTTCGGCTCGGCAAGCGCGACAAGATCCACTACACCATCCGCCCCAGCGGCGAGGTGGTGCTGACCCGCGCCGAAGTCTCCGAAGGCGACGATCCGGTGCTCGGACAGTTCCTGGGGTTCTTGGCCCGCGACATCGCCAACCATCCGGAGCGCCTGCAGGCGGTCGATGCCGCCTTCGTGCAGCGTCTTCAAGCACTGACTGGCGGTATTGAAGTCGATCTCGACGCCGCCCTGTCGGCAGACTGATGAATGAGCACGGGCAAGCCCGCTCCCTTGGTCATTCACGGCTGGGCGGTTTTCGCCCATCCGCTGTTCCTGGCGCAGCTTGAAGTACTGGCCCAGCAGGTCGAGGCCCTCAAGCAGAAAGACCCGGTCGGGTACGTGAAGAAGAACGCCAACAAGCGGCTGGCGGCGATCACCAAGCTCGCGTTCGACGTCATTCCCCAAGATCCGACGCGGTCGGAGTACCGCCAAGGCGGCACCCTCGGCGAAGACCACAAGCACTGGTTCCGTGCCAAATTCTTCCAGCAGTACCGACTCTTCTTTCGCTACCACGCGCCGAGCAAGGTGATCGTTTTCGCCTGGGTCAACGACGAGGATACCAAGCGCGCCTACGAGAGCAGCGACGACGCCTACCGGGTATTCCGCAAGATGCTCGAAAGTGGCCATCCGCCCGATGACTGGAACCAGTTGCTGGCAGAGGCCCGCGCCGAGGGGCAGCGCCTGCAGCAGTTCGCCGCTGCCAACACGCCGTAAGGCTTGGCTTCTATGGCGAACAGCGTTGTCATGGGGTCATCTGACTTGGAGAAGAAGATGCACTACCCCGTGATGAACGAGCGCCAGATTGCAGCGCGCTGGAAGATCAGCCTGAAAACGCTGCGCCGCTGGCGGCACGATGGCGAAGGGCCCGTCTGGCACAAGTTATTCCAACACGTCCGCTACCACGAGGCGGACATTCTGGAATTCGAGCGCCAGGGCGCGCAGCACTGGCAGGCGATCCTTGGTGAACGCGAGCGCGTCCCGCGCATCGTGACCCATCCGCCAAAGGCCGTCGCCAGTGACGAACCGGTGCCAGACAGCGCTGAAACCGACATTCAGTACGTGAGCGCCAAGGATGTCGCTCTGGTCACCCAACTGCCCGCGCACCTGTTCGCCGACCGCGCCGAGCGGTACCGCAAGCGCGTCCCGCATCTGCTGCTGGTCGGGAACGTGCGATTTTCGCTGGATGCCATCTTGCAATGGGAACTGGAGAACAGCGTTCGAGGCATCGCCAAGCGCCTGATCTTGCCGACCATCGCCCCTGCACCGGAGCCCGAACCTCAACCCCCTGCCCACGTGCCGAAGTGGTATGAACTGGCAAGGGCGCAGGAGGGGTAGCAGTTCGATTCCCCTCAGCGTCCGAAGCCATGTCCCCGGTTTTGGCCCAAAGTCCTCTGTTTCGGCCATTTGTCCGCAGAAGGTGGAACGCGGAACCGAACCCGCGTCCGTTTGCCGAGCCAGATGGTAACGCCTTGGCCTTGAGGGCGTGGATTCGATGATTTGGCCGTTTCGATAGCGACGCTGGTTACCAGTGCGCGGTCGAACGAACGGAAACATTCAACGCTGCTTGCTAACGTACAGGTAGCCCAACCCGGAGCTGCCAGGCCATTATGTGCTGGCCTCTGGTTCGATGTACTCCGCTGTGCACAGCGGGTCTGGGAGGAACTCAGCGCGCAGGACTCTTATCTCCCCAACATCTCTTGGCTCGCTGTCCAACTTTCTCTGCACCGCGTTGACGCGGTCGCATTGCGCCTGGTCGAGGTAAAACCGGTGCGTGTCGAGCCAACCAATCGGCTCGTGGTAATTTTCGACCGAGGATGCCTCCAACTCTGCAATCCGCGCCTCAATCGCGCTTCGACGAACCCGTGGACGTAGGACAGGAATCACGTCCACGGTTCTATCGTCCGAGACAACGACCGCAAGGCGCGGCGTCGGCGACGCGGCGACGTACCGGATACCCGAGTTGTAGCGGGCTCCTCTGGACGGGGTGCAACGATCGTTCGCCGGGCCGTCCAGGATGACGCCGACAGCGTGACAGTTGCACTGCGGATCAATGATGATTGTGCCGTCGATATTGCTGACGCGTCGGTACAGTTCGGGGGTCAACTTTGTCGGAACGATCTTCGTCCCTTGGCCGCTGAGCCGCGCGGCCTCGGCGGCCGCATCTTGCGCGACTACCAGCATGCTGCCGCGACGTTGCTCGACGGCAGCGTCAAACAAGGCGGTGAAGCTATCGACATCCGCGGCGTTCACTTCAGGGAACAGTCGCTGAAATGTGTCGAGCAGCCGTAGCCTCGGAAATTTATCCCTGGGCAGTGATGGTGCCCCATACCTGCTCACAAGAAGAACTTCTTCGCCGCACGATAAGCTCCAATGGTAGTGGTCATGAAACTCGACCTCGAAGATGTTCTGCGCATTCCAAGGGTCGGATCCCTTCACAATGCTACCGAGACCGAGGATGCTTTCGGTGCTGGCAAGTAGAGCTGTTTCCGCTGATGCCATCTGCAAAATCTTGCGAGCCCATCGTGGCTCGCTGAAAGGTACTGGCTCATCTAGCGCCAGCGCGACATTGACGGCGTCGCAGTCAAGCTTGGTCAGCAGCATCCGACCCTTGCCCTCGACTCCCTCGTACATCAGCGAAGAGATCAGATTGAACCGCTCGAACAGGTTGTGGCCGGCATAGGCTTTATCGCCGATCGCAACGCAGGGCGTATACATGAAATTCGACGCTGCCCGGTTCACGATCTCCCCGGAAGAGGCCAACCTGGTGCTGGTGTAACGGCCAGGGTCTGGGCGGAGCAGTTCGTCGTGCGCTTCACTTAGAACCTCGTTAACTGCCGCGTGAATCAAGCTGGGGGCACCGGTGTAGTGGCCATCGGTGACGGGTTCGCGGAGAGGGCGAAAACGCTCGAACACAGCGTTCGGAATCTGGAGAACTGGAACGACGTAGTATCCGGCGACGGGAGCGGGGGTACCCGCAAAAGAACGCACGCTCGCCTGAGCGTCGTAGGGTCTAAGGGCGTCCTGGACTGCCTTGCGGACGGAATCGCGCCGGATGTTCTCCGGTTTGTCTCGCATGCTCGGCTCGTCGCCGTAGAAAATGTTGTTCAGCGGATGGTTCTTGATCTGCTCGTCGATGGCAGAAAGGAGGTTGGCGAACAGAACAACCGGCCATTGGCCATCCTCCGGCTCGACGCAGACGTCGTGAGTGACCTTAGCGTCGCGAATCTTGGCGCCGACCAGCAGGCATTTTCCGCCCGCGTCCTCCGCACCGAGTGCCTGGAGGGTCAGTTTTAGTAAATATTCGACGCTGAATCTGTAGTGTGGCTGGTATCCCCACATGAATAGTTTTATCAAGTGCTGGCTCATAGCAGCTCCTGCCGCTGGCTTGCAGCGCCCTGCACCGATTCGGCGTCGGGCGGCAACAACGTCCGCGCCTCCGTGAACGAGCTCGCAATCGAGCCATGACGCGCCAGCGTACGTACCTCACCGCGTGTGTTCCGATCGGTCCAGTAGTGGCCAACGAGGTCCTTGGCGGGGTCGCCCTGCACATCGAGCGCGAATGCGCCGTAGTGAATTGGGCTGCGGTCGCAAACCGAAAGCTTGGGTTCGTTCCGATAAACTGCCGCGAGGCGGTAAGTACCGTCGCTTGCCTTGTTGATCTCGGCGGCGACGAGCTCAGAAGTCGACTCGGCCGTGAGCATACGGACGCTCAGCGCGGAGAATGTCTGACGGATTACAAGGTACGCGACGATTGGCCCAACGCCGACATTGGTCTCCGGATTCTTCCAATTGCTCTGCAGCTCAACGCGCCAGGTCCCTCGAAGGTCTGGCCGAGGCACGAACCATCCGTGGAACAGACGCCATCGCCATGCCCAGATGTCAAAGATGACGAGCAGCAGCAGAAGGACGCCAACGACCGTCGAGAAAGGTCGGAACCACGTACCGTTCACTGCCACGCCATCGAATATGAGCATGCCGCCCCAGAGTGCTGCGGCGATGAGGAGAATGGCAGATAGATGTAGGCGGCTCAGCATGGCATTCCCCCGGTCAATTGAAGCCAGCGCGGTTCCACGCCGCGACGATGAAGTGGTTCACATCCGCCCGTGTCCACCGCTGGCTCCCCCTGAAGAGATACTTCAGCTCGTTGACTTCGCCCCATTCGTTGCAGGCCGCATCGGTCTGCGTGTTCGAGTAGAGGTGCCACAGAATCGACTGCAGGTTAGTTGCGTACTGGTCGTCAAGAAACGCGTCGTTAGGGGCGTTCCAGACGAGGCACTCGATCAGGTATGACGGGATCAGTTTTGCTGCTGCATTGCCCTCGTCGACCATCTCGTCGCGCAGACGCTTGAGTACACGTACCAGCTTTTTAAAACGGGTACCCGTCGCGTTGTTCTTCGATGTGCCGTTCTCGTAATTCTGGTGGGGCCAGTTGATGATTCGCGTGCCGTCATCCGGGAGTAGCTCGGTTCCCGATAGGTAGGTGTATGTGCCGTCCTGCACGCGGTAGCGGCGATGCTCGAACGTCGGCACAACGTCGGCATCAACTCTGTACGTATTGGCATGAAGGTCGAAGGCCTTATTTCCACGCGAAACTGCTGCTGCTCCGAGATATCTCGTAAGCGCCCGCTCAATATCGTTCTTGAACTCGGCGTAGGTGTAGTTCGCGTCGACGAGACCGACATCAAATTTCGAGTAGCCGACGGGGAGGTCGAAGAAGCAGACATCCATGCACCGCACGCAAATGTCGACATCGCTGTTGGCGCGAACATTCGTCCCGTTCCGGTACGAGCCCTGCGGGAACACCTCGATGTTCCTGGTAGCGAAAGCCGGATAGGAGCGGATTGCGTTGCGCACGACGTTCTCCGCGCCCGTGCAGCGCTGTTCTTCGGTCGCCGTGGGTGGCTTGGACCACTCCCTGAAGTCGGTTTCGAGTGGATGCATGCTCATCCCCCTACGATGTCTTCAAACTTGTCAATGAACGTTCGGTCGCCCTCGTCGGGAATCGCGACGAACGCTGCGCGGATCCGATCCAGCACGTCAGGACGCCAAACAGACGCCTCGTCGAACAGAAGCGATCCGTCGCCCAAGAGGCAGTTGGCTCGGAACGCATCTGCCGCTTGGTAGATCCTGCTGGTGTCGTGTTCTGAATAGCGGGCCATAGCATCCTCATTGATGTTCATGAGCGAAAGCGCCGATGTGCACGCACCAGCATCAGCCATCAGGCTCAATCATCGGGCAAGGGTCAAGATTGACCTTGGCTTCTTCCATATCTTGATGTAATGTAACATCCATCACATCACATTGTCACGTCACTAACCATGAGCATAGGCAGCAGCGGCAGGATCGTCATTGAGGTTGAGCCAGGACTGAAACGCGAGCTGTATGCAGCGCTGGCTCGGGATGGTTCAACTCTGAAGGAGTGGTTCCTTCGGAGCGCACAGACCTATCTCTCTAACACCGCCGGGCAGATGGCTCTGCCTCTGGCAAGCGCGGCAAGCGATGATTCAGCTGGTCAGGAGGGAATCGCTGCGATGTTTGAGAGCACAAAAACGTGACTTGCTATTTACTGCAAGTTAGAGCCCTATGTGTCAGTAACGCACTGAAGCAACAAAGATTTCAACACGATGCCAACGAAAAAAAGACCTTCGCCTGCTCTGCAAGTTTCTCCTGCGGGCGCGACGCTAATGCAGCTCAATAACGAGTTTCATGAAATATTGCAAATTGGGCCTACTAGTTGGGAACAAGATCTCGACTTTTTGCGCCGCAGCGAGGTGCTTGCAAAATATTTGTCGTCGCATCAACTTCTCCCAGTAATCGAAAGCTAACGAGCGTTTTTGGC
>CAZSYV010000094.1:0-10358 GCA_964610955.1 uncultured Klebsiella sp.
GCGTGGGCGCACACGCGCCAGACCAACGGGTTTCTCGAAGCACTGAACGGGTTGTCCCAGGCTGCCAAGCGTCGTGCTCACGGCTACATGCGCATCGGGACAATCAGGACTGTGATCTTCCTGATCGCCGGCAAGCCGGACTTCGCAGCGGTCAACCTTCATGCCCGGTAACCCACTCGATTTTCAACAGAGCCTGAAAATTGGATTGCCTTGTACTCGAGAAATTCTTCTAATCCATAGACGCCGCCTTCGCGGCCAATGCCGGAAAGGCCAAAGCCGCCGAAAGGCGCGGCCGGGTTCCAGGCGCCGCCGTTGACGTCCACTTGCCCTGCACGCAATTGGCGTGCAACGGCCAGCGCCCGGCATTCTGATCCCGCCCACACTGCCCCAGCTAGCCCGTAGGGCGTCGCATTCGCAACGCGGATGGCGTCATCATCGCCATTGTGAGGAATAACCGTAAGTACCGGACCAAAAATCTCCTCCTGAGCAATTATGGCGTACGGGTCCTCCACCGCAAAGACAGTGGGGCGAACAAAAAACCCGTCTGACAAACCCTCGGGACGTTCGAGGCCCCCGCAGACAAGCTTTCCCCCTTCCAGTATTCCGCGACGGATGTAGTCAAGCACACGATCCCGCTGCACCGCCGAAATCAACGGCCCCAGCATCGATCCCTCGGCGAGCGCAGGGCCGACGCGAAACCGTTCAGCTGATTCTTTCGCAAGCGATAGCGACTCGTCCAAGCGATCCCGCGGCACAAGTAGACGGGTGTGAGCCGAACATGTCTGACCGGAGTTGAGAAAGCAGTTACCCACCGTACTCCTTACTGCTTTCCCTAGATCCGCATCGTCGAGGATCACGGCTGCAGACTTGCCGCCGAGTTCTAGTGTTGCCTTGCGGATAGCGCCACCAGCAAGCTCGCCGATGCGGCGCCCGACACGAGTCGAGCCGGTGAATGAAATCAGGTTGACGCCGGTATGTGTGACGAGTTGTTCCCCGGTCACTGCCCCTATTCCTGTGACCAGATTGAATACTCCCGGTGGTAGGCCCGCAGCGTCAATCGCTTCGGCAAGCAAGAAAGCGTTTAGTGGTGCGACCTCAGATGGCTTGAGTACTACCGTGCATCCTGCTGCCAAAGCTGCCGCCACTTTGAGCGTGATCTGGCTTAGCGGAAAGTTCCAGGGCGTAATGGCGGCAACGACGCCAGCCGCTTCTCGTACGACGAGAGAATTGCCGACCTTCTGTTCAAAAACAAATTGTTCAGCTAGCCTCGTATACGCCTGCCAATGGTTCAGGGGCCCGCCAACCTGGACCCGGGCCGTCATTTTGAGTGGCATTCCGACTTCCATGGCGATGAGGCGTGTCAACTGCTCCGCCCGCGCCGTCAACTCAGCAGTGACACGCCCAAGGATGACGCTTCGCTCGGCGGGCGCCATCCGCGACCAGCCGTTGAAGGCCGAAGCCGCGGCTTCGACAGCAGCGTCCACGTCTTCCCCACTTGCCTGCGGAACGCACCCAAAGACTCGTGCCGTACTCGGGTCAACAACGTCGAGCATCTGCTCGCCCCGCTGCGTCAACCACCTTCCATCGATGTATAGAGCATCACGAACTATCATCATTCCCCCCTCGAGCCGGCCCACGCCGACCCGCTCTCCGCACACAAACTTGCTTCCACTCGCCTGAATCTCGGCTATCCGCATGCCCCAGTTCCAGCTGGCGGACGGCAGGGGACGTCACGTCACACGGCCGTCGGTGCGCGTGTCGTCCGGGCTCAGGCATATCGGTTGGCACGAGTCCATTAACCTCGCCGTTGACCCCACCGTGGGTCGCGCCCTGGCGGTCCCGGAACACGCAATGGCAAGACCGTCATGGAGCCCAGCGACGACCTGACAGCGTGCAGCAGCCGCGTGGGAGTTGGCAACGTCGCCATCGAAATGTCGCCCCGCATGGGAACCAACTCCCTCACCAGATCACGCAGTCGATATGGATCCCCTTGCGCTTAGCACAAGCCACCCCGGCCACGATCGGTCGTCACCCAGCGCCCGCTTGAGCGTAGGGACCACGTCGATACAGACGAAGCACGCTTTCGATCTCCGCGGAGTCAGGTTTCGCATAGAAGCCGCGACGACTAACGCTGAGACCGGAAAGCTGGCGGAGCGTTACCATCGACTCTGTCATCTTCATCAACGCGCCCGACACATCCAGGACGGTGGCCCCATCGATGCTGGTTAGCTTGTTTTGTATGACTATCAAATTTAGCAGCCCACACCCGAGCAGAATAACCTCTGCTCCCTTCGCAACAGCCTCGCTCCCAGCCTTCCGTACGCGATCGAGGCACGTCGTAGGATCTCCAGCCATCGCCGCTTCCAAATCCTCGAGTGGCAACTCAAATGACACAAGCGGCGCCGCGCGATTCTGTAGGCCATATTTATTAACTAAGTCGTTATAAAACTTGTGATTCATCGATGCGGTGTAACTTAATACGCTGAAACGTTTGCCGAGCATGCAAGCCAAATGCATGCCAGTCTCGGCCATGCTCATGACTGGAATATCAACAATTTCGCGTAATTCATCCAGAACGGGATCGAGAAAGCACCCTATCGCAACGCCATCACATCCTTCCCGCTCCGCATTTACTACACTGTCGAATAGCTGTGCGTTATTAAGAAAATCGAACGCCCGGTAGTGGAGCGCGTTAGTTCCCTCTCTTACGCCTCGGATTACCAACTCGCTGCTTGGCGCCAGTAACATGCCTGCATGGGCGCGGATGCCATTCGCGTAGGCTGGAAAGTTATCGATCACCGTACTGCTCTGCCATAACAGACGCATCGTTCGCTTGCTCATATCCACCTCATCGAAAGTTCGGTTGATTTGAAGAAACAGCCAAGGTTCTCGTTGAACGGCCGCAACTCACGTTTGAACTCGCGCGACGCTACGGCCTTACGCGACACCGAGGCTGGTCACCAACATCAGGCTCTGTCCATACCCGAGTGACGACTTTGCTTTTCATAAGGAACCAAATCCTCGCGCGCACTACCCCACAGACTTGTATGTTCAGACCAGACCGGTGCGGGAGAGTCTGAACGCCGTTGAGGCGACCAGACCGGTCCGTGCAGCTTGGTACGCGCTGGGGTCATCGAGCCCGTCTCTGAGTAGAGAACGCACGGCCACCGTACTGGTCTTCCTGAAACCCGAACGGTTACGCGCCCCGGCTTGGCCGAGTGCGCATGCACAAGCAAGGGATCCGAAGACCATGTCTGCTTCCTTAGTGGTGGTGGGCATCGATGTCGCCAAGGCGCATGTCGATGTCTCGGTGCTGGGCGCCCAACTCGATGCCCAGCGGTTCGACAACCTGGCCGAAGGACACTCGGCGCTGACGGCGGCCTTGAAGCCGCTGGACGTGGCGCTGGTGGTCATGGAGGCCACTGGCGGCTACGAGACCGAGTTGGCCTGCGCGCTGCAGGCCGCGGGCTTGCCGGTGGCGGTGGTCAACCCTCGCCAGGCACGCGACTTCGCCAAGTCGATGGGGCGTCTGGCCAAGACCGATGCGGTGGACGCGCGCACGCTCGCGGAGTTCGCCGCGGTACTGCTGCGTCGCAAGGATCTTGCTCGCTTTTTGCGCCCGTTGGCCGATCCGCAGCAGCAGTGGCTGGCTGCGCTGGTCACGCGCCGGCGTCAGTTGGTGGCCATGTTGTTCAGCGAGAGACAGCGGCTGCAGATCACCCCCAAGAGCCTGCACCCGAGCATCGAGGCCGTTGTGGCGGCCATCAAGGCCCAGCTCGACGACATCGAGACCCAGATGGTCGGCCACGTGCGCGCGCACTTCAGCGAACTCGACCGGCTGCTGCAGTCGGCCAGCGGCATCGGCCCGGTGGCCAGCGCTACGCTGATCGCCGAGTTGCCCGAACTCGGGCGGCTCAACCGACGCGAGATCCCTGCCCTGGTGGGCCTCGCCCCGATGGCCAACGACTCGGGCTCCCGCAAGGGCCGACGACGCATCCAGGGAGGACGCTTCGACATACGCCGCGTCCTGTACATGGCCGCCCTGACCGCCAGCCGCCGAAACCCCGTCATCAAAGCCTTCTACGAGCGATTGATCGTCGCCGGCAAGTTGCCCAAAGTCGCCCTGGTGGCCTGCATGCGCAAGCTGCTGACCACGCTCAACGCCATGGTCCGTACCAACCAGCCCTGGAACAACTCGCTTCACGGCGCTTGACTTCGAAGACGGTTACTCAGAACGTACGGTCATAGCGCCCCGGCCCTCTTTAGCGCGTCGATACGAACCCCGTCGTATCCAAGAGCTTGTAACAGCTCGTGCGTGTGCTCGCCGAGCGCAGGGGCGATGCCGACATTCTCCGTTTCTCCTGGGCAGCGAACCGAGGACGCGAGTGCGCGAATAGTTCCACGCTTTGGGTGTGGAGCTTCCACAATGCACCCATGCTCCCGAACAAACGGGTTGTCTAGCGCTTGAGCAACGTCGTAGACCGGCGCCACGGGCACGATGCCCGCAAGGCGGTCGAGCCATGTCGAAGTGCTCGCTGTCCCCAACACGTCATCCATCTCACGCGTAAGTTGCTCACGGTTGATGAGGCGCATCTCGTAATTCGCGTAGTTTGGATGGCAGGCCCAATCCGGCCGACCGATCGCCCGCGCCAAGAGGGGCCAAAACTTCTCCTTGTTGCACATTATGAAGATCCAGCCGTCTTTGGTGCGGTAGAGTTGGCTCGGCGTCAGGGAGGGGTGAGCAGAACGTGGCTCACGCTTTATCTGACATCCCTCATTTAGGTACCACATCGCGACGTAGTTTAGGTTTCCAAGCGCCACATCGAACAAGCTCACGTCAATATCGCGCCCCTTGCCGCTAGCACGCGCATCGATGATGCCTGCGAGAAGAGCCATCATCGCCGTGACACCAGTCATCATGTCCACGATGGATAGCCCAAAGCGCGATGGCGGGCCGTCGGGCTCGCCTGTGACCGATAGGTAGCCCGCCTCTGCCTGCATCAGGTAATCGTAACCGGGCCATGCGGCGCGAGAGCCCGTACGGCCGTAGGCCGAAAGATGGCCGCACACGATGCGTGGATTGTGGTGCGAAAGGTCGCCATAGGTGAGCCCCAATTTTACGGGAAGATCACCGCGTAGATTGTCGAAGGTGGCGTCGGCCGTCTTGACGAGATCACCGAGCACTACTTTGGCCTCAGGACACTTCAGGTTCAGCGTTAGGCTCTTCTTGTTACGATTGAAGGCTTCGAAGAAGTGACTGTCGGCCGGGCCGAAGTAGTATGGGCCGACGACCCGCCCGACGTCACCGCCTTCGCTTGGGTTTTCGATCTTGATCACCTCGGCGCCAAGATCGGCAAGGTGTTGGGTGCCAAACGGACCTGCACCATACTGCTCGATGGCGACAATCCGTACGCCCGTCAAGGGAAGGCTCATTTAAGACTCCGTTCAATAAGTTGTTTCGCAATAATGATGCGTTGCAGCTCGTTGGTGCCCTCGCCGATCAACAGCACCGGTGCGTCGCGGAAGTATCGCTCGACGTTATATTCCTTTGAATATCCGTAGCCGCCGTGTATTCGCATGCACTCCAGCGCATTTTCCATAGCGGATTCTGTGGCGAAGTACTTGGCCATCCCTGCCTCCATATCGCAACGCTCGCCCCTGTCGTAAGCGCGGGCAGCTGATTCCATTAGCAGGCGGGAGGCCTCCACCCGCGTCGCCATTTCGCCGAGCTTGAGCTGAATCGCTTGATGCTCGCAAATGGGCTTGCCGAAGGTCTTACGGGTCTGCGCGTAATCGACGGCTTGTTCGAGTGTAGCCCGGGCTATGCCCACACCTCGTGCCGCGACGTTGATGCGCCCCAATTCGAGCCCAGAAAGTACATGCTGCAATCCCCTGCCCTCGACCCCCCCGATGAGGCAGTCAGCAGAGATGCGGTAGTCCTCAAATGCAAGTTCACAGGTGTCGATCCCGCGATAACCCAGCTTCTCGAGTTTGCGGGCAACCTTGAAACCCGGACCCTTTTCCGCAACGAAGAGACTCATGCCTTTGTGACGGGGCTGCGCCTTCGGGTCCGTCTTGACCAAGAGGGCAATGGTGTTTCCCGTTCCGCTGTTCGTGATCCAGGTCTTCGCGCCGTTCACCACGTAATGGTCACCTTTGCGAACGGCCACCGTACGGATCGCCTGGAGATCAGTGCCACAGTCCGGTTCGGTGAGCCCAACTCCACCTCGAAGCTCCCCGGTGGCGAACCTCGGGAGGTAATGCCGCTTCTGTGCCTCCGTGCCGTTGCGCTGCACCATCATAGCCAAGATGAGATGCGAGTTAATGATTCCCGAAACTGACATCCACACCGCCGATATGCGTTCAATGATCTTCGCATACGTCGACGTTGAGAGGCCGAAGCCACCATACTCGGGGTCGATCAGACAGCCGAACAGACCCAGATCTTTCATCTTCTCGACGATCTCGAAGGGATACTCGTCCTCAGCCTCGAGCTGCCGAACCTTCGGACGCACGTCAACCTCGAGAAACTTGTCGACGGCATCGAGAATAAGTCGCTCGTTTTCCTCTCTTTCCGGTGTCATAGCTAGATCCTTCCTAGAAATTGCGCAACCGATCACTTATACTGTCGCCACTTTCGCGTTCTGCGATGCTGGAGCTATCGGTCGTAGTAGACATGAAATTCTTCGGCTGTCGGCCGCGCTGGTCACCGTAGTTGCTGCCTTGCCTCCTGAAGTTCGCGACCAAATCGCCCAGTTCGTAGCGTATCCAATGGTCGATAATCAAAACGAACCGGCACTCGACCTGGTTAAGCCGCGGCTGCACCACGATCGTCGCGCCTTGGCCCCTCAGCGCGACGAAATGCCGCGGTGCGCTGTGGGATATGGACTCAACGCGATTTCCGTCCGGAGGGCGAGGCTTATCGCTAGTGTCATGAGTTAGAAATTACTTGAATTAGCATGATTCGTCTCCGCCATCCTCGATTCCATGTGCACTTCACCCCGACCTCGGCCTCGTGGCTGAACCAGGTCGAACGCTGGTTCGCCACGCTCACCGACAAGTACATCCGTCGCGGCACGCATCGTTCCACGCGTCAACTGGAACAGGCCATCCGCGACTACCTCGAGATGCATAACGCCGACCCCAAGTCGTTCGTTTGGACCAAGTCTGCCGATGACATCTTGCAAAGCATCAAACGATTTTGTCTGCGAATTTCTAACTCACGACACTAGACAGCTTTACCCTTGAGCATGCTTGCGCAGAGGATCGAGATCAAGCCGCACGACGTCTCCCGCCAGTGAACTGGAAAACGCCGGATAAGTCTCCAGCACAAGGGGATCGTGTCCTGGAATGATATGCTCCGGACTATCCGCAAGCTCTCGGCACAAGTCCCATGTCTTCACCGCGTCGTGCATGTTGTAGGTAATGGGAAACGGAATTCGCCGGTGGTAACTCAAGTAGAAATGGGCCGAATCCGATGCGAGCACCACCCAGCCACGCCTGGTGTGAACTCGTACCACTTGCATCCCTGCAGAATGGCCCTTCGTCTCGTGAACAGTGACGCCCGACGCAACCTCGCGCGAGCCTTGATGCAGATTCAACTTGCCGTCGAAAAGTCGGCGTACGACCGTGCACACATCGTCGACGAGAAAAAAATTGTTTACCTCCGGCACCGCCATTTCTGGACCCGTTACGTTGAGATATTCTGCAAGTTGAATGTGGACCTGCCCATTCTTGAAATGATCAATGTTTCCTGCGTGATCCCAGTGCATATGCGTGATGATGACGTCGTCGACACGCTCAGGGTCAAGGCCGATTGCGCTTAGGCCTTCAATCGGACTTCTAATGAAGTCGTGCCCGCGATCACGGCACTTCCAA
Organism: uncultured Klebsiella sp.; assembly: GCA_964610955.1. Classification (GTDB taxonomy): domain Bacteria; phylum Pseudomonadota; class Gammaproteobacteria; order Pseudomonadales; family UBA5518; genus UBA5518. The sequence goes on from CAZSYV010000094.1 coordinate 7,879, forward strand.
TCGCGTGATCCCGTGTCGACCAAGATCGTGCGGTCGCGTCCCCGCAATACCCAAAAATAAAAGTCCATGGGCATTGGCGCATCGTGAATATCCCCGGGGCGGCAGAAAAGACAGTTATGAAACCATCTCCGATGTGGGCTCGTGGCATAGCGAATCGCGTAGACTTCGTAGGTGTCTGGCATGCTCATGAGTTTCTCTCCAATAATTGCCTTAAAGCCCGATTACCTTTCTCGAAAACAACGAGAACAATTTAACTTTATATATCAGCGGATCATGATGTTTGGCAAGAAAAGCGAAATCTGTGGCACCGATAACAAAATAACCAAGGTAACAAGCTCCAACAAGATAAAGAAGCTGACGCCCTGGTATACATCCCTCGTCGATACCAGGCCGCGCGATGCTGCCGCGACGACGAACAAATTCAACCCAACCGGCGGCGTGATGACCGATAGTTCAACCAATTTGACCATGATGATCGCAAACCAGATCGGGTCGTAACCCAACCCTACGACCATCGGATGAACCAACGGCACTGTAATTACCATCATCGAAATCGGGTCCATAAGAGCCCCGAGGACTAGGTAAATCGCAACCAAGCAAAGCATGAACGCCCATGGCTGAAACCCAGAATCCCTGATCAACTCCAGAAGATCGTCAACAACTCCGGTCGTCAGAAGAAGGCGCGAATAGGCGAGTCCACCAATCACGATAAAAAACAGCACTCCCGTAATCGCCGCCGTCTCCCGAGTGGTTTCGACGATCATTTTCTTGCTTACGCGCCGCATGAATAAGCCAACGATTAGCACGCCGAAAGCGCCAACCGCTCCGGCTGCGGATGGAGATACCGTTCCGGAATAGATTCCGCCAATGACCACTAGGGCGATGAAAACGACCGGCAGGACACTCCGCAAACTGCGCATCTTTTCCACACGCGAATAGTCGCGTATTGGCGGAGGCGCCCAGCCCGACCGTATACGGACCATGATTCCAATGCCGATGAGGTAAACGACGATTGTTAACACCCCCGGCAAGATCCCGGCCATCAGGATACGGCCGATCGACTCATCGGTTAATAGACCGTAAAGCACCATGGAAATCGACGGCGGGATCATTGCCGCAAACGTCCCTGCCGCGGCAATACAACCGGCACTAACCTTTCGGTCGTACTTGAGCTTGTTCATTTCCGGCAGCGCAACGCGCGTGAACAGGGCCGCACCGACGACGGTAGACCCGTTCACGGCTCCGAATGCTCCCGATGCGCTAATCGTCGCCATGTAGAGGCCACCGCGAACCTTCGCCAGCCACATGTTCGCCGAACGAAAAAGATCTCCAATAATGCCAATTGACCCAGCCGCGATTCCCATTGCGACGAACATCGGCAACGCGGCGAAGTTGTATGAACTCGCGGCCGCGTAGGGCAACGTACTTAACGTGCTTAGCGTAAAGTTCCACCCTGCGGCGGCGTACATGCCTACCGTCGCCGTCGCAAGCATCGCCACCGCGACTGGGACCCCTGCCACCATCAAAGCGATCATTAGGACTGTGCACGCCCAAGCAATCGTCGCGGGATCCATCACATCCCCTGCTCGGACGCTTGATCCTCATCGCCGGCAGCTCGTTGACGTCGCCGACCAGCGGCGACGTCGCGACGCCCAATGACCCACGCGATCTGCCGAGTTGCCTCAAGCGTTGCGATGCACAGACCGATAGCCGATAGAGACTTCGCGAACCAGACGGGCACGGGAACGGGAAGGTAGCTCGCCGTTACCTCCGCCGCCCGCCAAGCACGGGCGGCAGAAAGGACACTTTGCCAACTCAAGAGCGCGAAAACGAAGAAAATTACAATTAATGCAAAGATGTGAAGTGCGAGCCTCCAGGGTCGATTCAGCTTTTCCGTCACAACATCAACTACGATATGCTGACCCATTTCCAGCGCACGCCCCAGCGCCAGAAAAATCGCCATCGCGAGCAAGGCTTCCGTAATTTCGAGGGTACCCATCACAGGTGCGTTGAAGAGAACCCCCCCGAAGGTATCGGCTACTCCTAGTACAATGATCGCCAGAATACAAACACAAGCCAAGAGTTGTGCAACGCTTGCGAGCGTTCCAATCGCGCGATCAATCCAACCTAACGCCCCTGCTTCGCCATCAGTAGGCTCTATGAGAACATTCATAGTTAGTCCGAGCTCAGTAGTGTCCGGTTAAAGATCGAACAAGATCAACTGGTTAGCGGTGAGGGGCAGGTCGGATCTGGATCGATCGGGCTGCAAGGCGCATGAAACCTCGGTTTTCTCGAAAACGGAGACCGACAAGATCTGTGGACATGTGTAGAGCGAGGCATCGAGTTGAAGCTCCTTCTTGACGATGGCGGTCAACACGTAGGTGGACACGGCGCACCAGATCTGCGTCTTCACCGCATTCTCGCCGGTGCCCAGGAAGCGCTTGATGCGCAGGTGCTGCTTGATCCACTTGAAGAACAGC
>CAZSYV010000095.1:0-10339 GCA_964610955.1 uncultured Klebsiella sp.
ATCAACGCAAACCCAATGTCGATGCGCACAGCGGGGGTTTCAGGGGGGGCTTAGTATCTCGTTAGCGGCGACGATCGTCGCCGCTATTTCCTCTATGGTGACGCGCTTGCTCATTGCCTTTTCACGGATCAATTCGTGTGCCGCAGATTCTGAAATTTTTCTCGACTGCATCAGAATACCCTTGGCTTCCGTAAGTTGTCGCACGGAAAGCAGCTTGCTCTCCAGCTTGCGTACGCGCTTAACAATGGCGCGACTGTCGTTATCCCATTGACGCGCGATGACCAACGTAGACAGCAGTCCAAACGAGCGCACTGGCGAGGGCAACACCGCGCGCGCGCCGATGCGCATAACCGCCTCGACGATGGTCGGGTTCTCATATGTCACCACAGCGATCACCGTAGGGCGTTCATCTTCCCGCGCCCATTCGTAGCCAAAGTCGATGCTGTCCGGACGCACGGCCAGGAAGATGACGTCCAACTCATCGGGCAGTTTAGGCAACGGAGGCCAGAACGCGGTCACCTGACAGCCGATGCGCTGCAACTGCTGTGTCAGTTGCAACCCGTCGCTGTCATCGGGATGAAACACGGCAACTCGCAGACGTCGCAAATCCTTCAGCGCGGCGGGCGTGGACTTGCTGAAGCGGTTCTGTATCGACAAATCCCGCAATGTCATGACTCCAGCGCGCTGAGTTTGGCGGCCCAGCCACTCAGCGGGTGGGTCACCATGTAGGGGTCTGGGTAGACAGAGCGCGTCGCCTCGCGAACGATGGTGAATTGCCCGCGTGCGTTGGCCCGGCCTACGCGGGGATAAAGACACGTGTGGTGATTGGACGGATCGATCCGTACACGGCCCTGCGGTGCGTCGAACTCGGCGCCCAGCAGGTAGGGCATGATGATGCCCAATTCATCACTGCCGCACTGGCGGAAGGCGTCGGCGAAAATGTGCATCTCGAAATATGACGCTTCCCAGCACAGATTGGGGGTCACGTCATCACCCATTCGCGCCTTGAGTTGCTGTAGGCAGCGCAGGTTGGTCGCTGAGGCGATCGACTGGAAATACGGCGCGGAGGTGTAATGCCCCGCAGCCACCGCAGCGCCCATCTGACTGATCTCTGCCTCTGACGTGGTCAGGCTGCCAATCGGCATCGTCTTCGGATCAAAACCCGCGTCCGCATAGGCACGATACAGCTTGGCGGTGCAGTCGCCCACCACCGTCGAGAAGATGAAATCCGGCCGCTTGTCCTTCACGTCGCGCATGATCTCTGCGAAATCGCCGTCGTCAGCATTCAGGCTCACATAGCGCTCACCGAGTTTTTCGCTGTTTGGACGCTGCAGCACCAGTTCGCTCATGATGCGATTGGACTCGTACGGGTAGATGTAATCCGAACCGATCAAGTACACCCGTGCACCGAAATTGGCCGTCATGAACTCCGCCAACTGCACACTGTTCTGGTTAGGCGCCGCGCCGGTATAGATCAAGTTGCTTGAGTATTCAAACCCCTCGTAGAGCGTGGGGTAGAACAGCAGCTTGTTCCACTTCTCGACAATCGGAATGACCATCTTGCGGCTGCTGGACATGTAGCAACCGAAGATGACGTTCACGTGATCCTGGGTGATGAGCTGGTTCGCCAAGTACGCATATCGCTGCGGATCCGACTGAGGGTCATAGCGAACCGCCACCAACTCTCGGCCGGCCAGACCCCCCGCCTCGTTGATCTCATCGATCGCCAGCAACGTGCCTTGCAGCTGTGAACGCCCGATGGTCGAGGTGACGCCGCTCTCCGAGAACAGCACCCCCACCCGCACAGGATCAAGATTTGCCACGCCTTACACCCTATCGCTTCGTAATTCGATCAGGGAATTATTGTTCGATTTTGAGAACAGCAAGGACGGATGCTCACACAAACCGGTGCCGGAGATGGGTAATCGATGCCCTTGAGGGCCCCGGTTGCGAACGCGTGCGCCCATAGGATTGTCGCCGATTGCAGTTGCGACGCCGACACTACGTGCCGGGTTGTTAAGGCGACACGTAGCCGGTAACGTGACGTGCGTCTTACTGAGGTGCCCACGCGTTCTTCGCACGTCCACACAATACAAAGGCCCGCGACGCGTCATGTGGAAATCCGATATCAAATCGCGACGTACCGAACTCAATGCCCCACCTGCCAGGGCCGCGATGCGCTCACATGTCGATGCACTTCGCTGTGCTGGTGCGCACCACCATGATGCGAGCATCCTGGCCCATGCTGGTGCGGAATCGGCTCAGTGCCACCTCGGATTCGCGGCTCGTGTGCATTCTTCTCGTTGAGACGATGTGCCGTGCGCGTGTTGCTGGGCATCAGGTTCAACTGTACGGTGGTGATTTGCCGATCACAATTGGCCCCACACGTCGGACACTGCGCGGACTTTTGGTAGTCTGCAATAGGCCTCAGCCGATCAAACGTTCCGCAGTCCCGGCAAAAATATGAATAAACTGGCATGAATGCTCTTCCTTAAAAAGTGAGACGCCGGAGCGTCTCACCCACAAGTCATTTAGGTTTCATATGCCAGATCACTGGGTTTTATTATTCGACTCGGACCTTTTGCGGATGGCCGGATGTCGAAATCGAATATTTGCGTTGGTATCTGTAACGCGACACATGCGTTCGGTATATCAACCACACTGCTGATGTGCCCCTCCACCGGGGCACAACTGATAATGGTATAAACTTGTTCACCAGTATATCCGAATTTTGACAAATAGTTTACTGCATGCATGCAAGCCTGTTGATAAGCAAGGTTCACGTCAAGGTATCGTTGCTTACCAGAATCTTCGACCGAAATTCCCTCGAACACCAAGTACTGCGAATAGTTTGGATCCACGGGGCCAGGTTCAAACATCGCCTGCTTGATGCCGTATTTATTGCAACCATCCTTGATTAATTCCACGTTGAGATCGATGAATCCAGCCATCTCGATAGCGCCACAGAATGTGATCTCTCCGTCGCCTTGGGAGAAGTGCAAATCTCCCGCGACCAATCCGGCATCCTTCACGTAGACGGGTAAGTAGACGCGACTCCCCCGGCAAAGATTCTTGATATCGCAATTACCGCCGTGCTCACGAGGTGGCACTGTGCGTGCTCCCTCTTTGGCCGCCGCCGCCAATGCCGCGCCCTTGAGACTCCCCAAGATGACATCGTCCGGGTTGGGTGGCAGGGCCAGTGGTGGAACGCGATGGGGATCGGTGGCAATCAACGCCCGTTCTCGGCGGTTCCACTCCTCGAGAAGAGGACGAGACGGCAGACACCCAATGATTCCAGGGTGCGTCAAGCCAGCGAATTTCAGATTTGGAATATGACGACTGGTAGCGTAGATACCATTGAAATCCCAAACTGCTTTCGCGGTTTTATGGAAATAATCCGTCAAAAAGCCGCCGAATTTTTCCTTGCTGAAGATTCCAGTATATCCCCAAGTTTCATTCTCGAATGGTCCGATGTCGAGAATATCCACCACCAACAAGTCACCTGGTTCGGCACCGCGCACTCCCACAGGTCCGGACAAGAAATGGCACGGAGTCAGGTTGACATCCCGGATATCGTTTGCCGAATCATTGTTTTTGATCTGCCCTCCGGTCCAATCAAAACATTCAATTCGGAATGATTCCCCAGGGTTTACATAGGCCGACATCGGAACATCACAATGCCAGCGATTGACAATCACCGGATCCGGTTGCGCTGTGGCGGGTTTGTTCCTATCAATTTTGATGACGGTTTTCATGATCAAATACTCCAGTGGCAAAGGATCGCCTGTTCCAGTGAATGCGTATACAGTTTTAAACCGGCCTCGGCGATAGCGATAATGGTCATATGGTCAAGAAGCTTCGTATTACGTCAATATCAACCTCCTCTCTCATTTTTTCATGAACGATCTCACCACGCTGCATCACGAGAAATCGATCCACAAAATCGAGTGTAAAACTCAACACTTGCTCCGAAACGATGATCGAGAAATCTCTTTCTCGTCTCAATTGATCCAGCGTTCTAGCCAATTCCTTAATGATCGACGGCTGTATGCCTTCGGTCGGCTCATCCAGGATGAGCACCTTGGGGTCAGAGATCAGCGCACGGGCGATCGCTAACATCTGCTGCTGACCGCCCGACAAGTTGCCACCGCGCCGCGACTTCATTTCCTTGAGCACCGGGAACGCGCGGTAGATGTATTCGGGTACGCTGCGGTAGCCTGAGGTTTCGGCGCCAGTCATGATGTTTTCTTCCACCGTAAGCAGCGGAAACACCATCCGTCCTTGCGGCACGAACGCCAAGCCTTGTTCGACGCGCCGATAGCTGCGCATCGGCGTCAAGTCCACCCCGTCCAGCCGCAACTGACCAGACGCAACGGGCAACATGCCAATCAGCGCCTTTAGCAAAGTCGTCTTGCCCATGCCATTGCGACCCATGATGGCAAGCGACTGGCCCGCCGGCACGGCAAATGAAACATCGTGCACGACACGCGACTCGCCGTAGCCCGCGTTGAGTTTGGTGACTTCAAACATGCGCGCGATTCCCTAGTCGCCGAGATAAACGTCGATCACACGCGGGTCAGCGTGCACTTGCGCGACCGAACCCTCGCTGAGCAACTTCCCTTGGTGCAGCACGGTTACCTTGTGGGCAATACGCTTCACGAAGTCCATGTCGTGCTCGATCACCACCACCGAGCGACCGTTCGAAATGCGTTGCAGCAATTCGCCGGTCTGCTCGCGCTCGCGCGGACTCATGCCCGCAACAGGCTCGTCAAGCAGCAACAGTTCCGGCTCCTGAATCAATAACATGCCGATTTCCAACCATTGCTTTTGCCCGTGGCTGAGGCTCCCGGCCTTCTGCCTCAGCGCGTCGGCCAAGAACACCTGCTCGGCATAGCCGAGAATGTGGGCGCGCACGGGGTCAGTGCGACGAAAAAGCAGGGAAGTCTTGATGCCGTACGCGGCCGGAATCGAAATCTCAAAGTTCTCGCCCACCGTGAGGTCTTCGTAGACCGATGGGGTCTGGAACTTGCGCCCCACCCCAAGGCGCACGATCTGATGCTCCGCTAACCGGGTCAGGTCCTGTCCCTTGAACACCACAGAACCGGACGTGGGTTTGGTCTTGCCACAGATCATGTCCAGCAACGTGGTCTTCCCCGCACCGTTCGGGCCAATGATGATTCGTAGCTCATTGTTCGCCACCGACAGGCTCAGGTCATCGACAGCCCGGAAGCCGTCGAATGACACAGTCAGACCGTTGATCGCGAGCAACTGCTCGTCCGAAGTCGCAACGACGGGGCTAGGAGCGGTGTTCATGGATGTGGACTGGTTCAGACCGCAGATAGACACTCATGGCGTCGCACCGAGTGACCTGGATCGTTCACGCGTAAAGCGACCAAGCACACCCGCCAACCCGTTGGGCATGGCCACCACGACGAGAATGAAGATCGCGCCGAGAAAGTACAACCAGATCTCCGGGAAATTCTCAGACAGATACGACTTCAGGAAACCAATAAGGACCGCGCCCAGCACCGCTCCCGGGATTGACAGGCGCCCGCCCACCGCGGCGTAGATCACCATCTCGATGGAGGCCACCACACCGACGACTCCAGGAGCGATCAGGCCCACTTGCAAGCAATAGAACGCACCTCCGATCGAGGAAAATACAGCGGCTACAGTGAAGATGAACGCCTTGTAGTGGGCCGTGTCATAGCCGGAGAAGCGCACTCGATCCTCGCGGTCGCGGATCGCGATCAACACCTTGCCGAAGCGGCTTTGGACGATGAAGGAGGACAGTACCATCACCACAGCCAGCATCAGCACTTCGGCGATGTAGATGATCAGCTTGGAATGGTGCGACAAAATATCCCAGCCCAGCATGGTCTTGAAGTCTGTGATGCCGTTGGCACCGCCTGTCTGACCTTGCTGTCCGACGGAAATCACGGTCATGGTCATCGCCAGCGCGAGTGTCACGATTGCAAAATAGACGCCACCGACGCGCTTGCGAAACACGGCGTACGACAACCCGTAGGCGAACAACGCCGGAGATATCAGCAACGTCAGGATCGTCACAGTCAGGCTGTGGAATGGCAACCACATCAATGGCAGTGACTCGACGCTGCTCCAGACCATAAAATCCGGCAGTTCTGGTGTCGACGCCTCCAGCTTCAGGAACATGGCCATCATGTAGCCGCCCATGCCGAAGAAGATGCCCTGGCCCAGACTCAGGATGCCGCCGTAACCCCAGGTCAGCACGACGCCGACCGCGACGAAAGCAAAGGCCAGGTATTTACCCATCAGGTTCAGGCGGAAGCCGTCGAGCACCAGCGGGAACACCACCAGGAGCACGGCCAGCACCAAGACGATCGCGATAGCCTCGGGTTGACGCATCCATTGCCTCATGGCATCAGCTCCGTGTCTTCGGGGCAAACAGCCCGTTGGGTCGGAAATACAACACGACGATCACACTCAGCAGGATCGCGGCTTTGGCCATCGAACCACTCATCAGGTACTCCAACAACGTTTGCGTCTGCGAGATCAGGAAACCGGATGCCACCGTCCCGAGCAAACTGGCGACTCCCCCAAAAACCACGACGATGAAGGAGTCGACGATGTAGAGCTGACCGGTGCCCGGATTGGTAGAACCCACCATCGTGAACACGCAGCCCGCAATTCCAGCCAAGCCTGATCCGAGGGCGAAGGTCATGGCATCTACCTTGCCCGTGTGAATGCCAACCGCGCCGCTCATCGGCCGGTTTTGCGTCACGGCGCGCACGCGCAAGCCCCAGCGCGTGCGAAACAGCAGCCAGTACACACCGAAGAACACCAGCGCCGTCAGCGCGATGATGAACAAACGGTTGCGCGCGAACTGTATGTTCTCTGTCACGTTCCACGCTCCGGCCAACCATGTCGGCAGTGGTACGCTGACCTCCTGTGCGCCGAAGATCGAGCGATAGGCCTGCTGCAAGATGAGACTCAGGCCCCAGGTCGCCAGCAACGTGTCGAGCGGGCGGTTGTAGAACCATCGAATGAAGCTGCGTTCGAGCAAATAGCCGAACACGAAGGTGACTACGAATGCAAACGGTATGGCGATGAAGAGGTAGATGCCCATCCACGCCGGCGCCCATTTCTCGAACACCAACGCGGTCACGTAGGTCATGTAGGCACCCAACGCCATCAACTCGCCATGCGCCATATTGATGACACCCATGAGCCCGAACACGATGGCTAGCCCGACGGCCATGAGCATCAGGATGGTGAACAGGCTGATGCCGTTGAAGACCTGCATCAGCAGGATGTCTAGGCTCATGGTTTGAAACTCCAGCCGCAGGACCACTTGAAGCGTTGCCCGTGGGGGCCGAAGACGGACCCTTGGGCATGGCGATGGCGGTGCCCAATGCAGCCAGAGCTGCATCGGGGACGTAACCGGCGATGCCGCTTACAACTTCGGGAACGGGTTGGGTTCGATCGAGTTGGGTGATTCCCAAACGATGTCAAACTGGCCATCGGCACGCGCCCGGCCGACGCGCACCTTCTTCCAAACGTGGTGGTTGGTGGTGTGAATTTTCACCTTGCCCTCCGGCGCATCCAGCTCAAGGCCGCCCGAAGCCGCAATCACCGCGTCCGGATCAAACGACTTGGCCTTCTCGCACCCAAGCTTCCAGAAATGGACGCTGTTGTAGGCCACCTCCATCGGATCACCAATCACGCGGTCAGCACCATATTTGGCCTTGAAGGCGCTGATGAACTTCTCGTTCGCCGGGTTTTTCAGGCTCTGGAAATAGCCCATGCACGCGTAGTAGCCGACGGCGTTGTCCTTGCCTATGCCCTCAATCTCGTTTTCCGAAACCACGGTCGACAGCAGAACCTGCTTGGTGCCATCCAGTCCCGCCGCGCGCAACTGTTTGTAGAACGCGACATTGGAACCTCCCACCACGGTCGAGTAGATGCAGTCGGGCTTGGCCGCCTTGATTTTGTTGATGATCGACGAGAATTCGGTGTGGCCAAGCGGTGCGTATTCTTCACCCAATACCTTGCCGCCTGCCTTGACGATGGTGGGTTTGGCAATCTTGTTGCACAAACGCGGATAGATGTAGTCCGATCCGACCAGGAAAAAGCTCTTGCCCTTTTCGCGTGCCATCCAGTCGATGGCCGCGATGACCGATTGCGTCGCCTCCTGTGACGTATAGAAGCAGCGTGCGTCCTGCTCCTGGCCTTCGTAGTAAGTGGGGTAGTACAGCAGGCCCTTGAGCTGATTCAGCGCTGGCAGCACCGCCTTGCGTGAAGCCGAGGTGTAACAGCCGACGATGGCCGCCACCTTGTCCCGCTCCAGCAACTTGCGCGCCTTCTCGGCAAAAACGGGGTTTTCGCTGGCACCATCTTCGATCACAAGCTCGATCTTGCGACCCATGATGCCGCCGCTCGCGTTGATCTCTTCAACCGCCAGCTTCTCCGCGTCGACCAAGGAGGCTTCGGCGATGGCGATGGTGCCCGAGAGCGAGTGCAGCAGGCCCAGCTTGACCGTGTCCTGCGCCCGCACGATAGCTGGAAAGAGGGCTGTGCTTGCGACACTACCCATGGCTGCCATCGAGGCGCCCGTCTGAACAAAGCGCCGACGATTGATTTGGCTCATTACAGTCTCCTAGAGTTTTTCAAGATGAACGATCCACCTTGACAACGTCAGCACATCCAGCCTATCGACCTCGCCAGGCAAAGCTCCGCCACGGGCCGGGTTGGCCCCTCTTTCAAACTGGGCGAAAATCGATCGGCAACAAAAAAGCCCAAACCACTGGGAACGTGGTTTGGGCTTGATTGCCCTACACCTGACTGGCAGCATCGGCAGCCGGTGTCCAAAAAATTGTGATTGAGTTGTCAGTGTTAAATTTACCCTGCATGCCGTGACAGTCAATACAGTATTTACCCTAGTCTCTTTTGCGTCATGGCTTTGAAGTCTGCACTGGTTCGCTTGACTGACCTGCCCCCTTGCGCCGTGACCTGGGGTAGGTCAGCCGACGGTCAGGCTGGCCCCGCACAACTAAAATACCTCGGTGGGAGCGCGTGAGCGCTTTGCACCGAACCTTCAGCCGGTTGTTGCTATCGCATACGAGGAAGTCCCGGTATGGCTTGCCGCATCGGCCACATCCACGAACGAAGACACTGTGAGCGTTGGCACGGCCTCAACATGAGTTATCGGCGTAGTGCGGGGTGGGAGGAACCCGGTTGGCCATGATGGTCGATCAAACCCGTCGCAAGTGGAGAAGAGAACAAGGCGTGGTGTGAGCGCTTTGGGGCAAATCAGGCCGGCATGAGAAAGCTCTACCGGCTTTGTTTTTGGTCAGCCTAGCGGCCTCGTCAAACGGCGCCTAGTCGCGCAGCGTGGCATAGCAGATGCGCGCGAGCTTGTTGGCCAGGGCGCAGGTGGCCTTGTTGTGGTTGGAGCGCCCCTGCATCTCCAGCGCCCAGCGGTGGATGCCGCAAACGTCTTTGCCTGCGCCTTCGGCGACCTTGGCCGCCCGCTGCACGCCGGTCTCTGGTGGAAACCGCAGGCAGGGTCCGCTGCTCGTCCTTACGCCGGCATTAACCGGATCAAGTTGGCGGGTTCGACCTTCAAGGCCATCTCAGCTCGCGCATCGCGCGGGCACCCCGGAGTGGTGCGCATGATAGCGCGGTCCCACGCGGAAAACCCCGCACACCTTGCGATGTGCGGGGCCTTGCGGTCAGACTCCCCGGCGGCTGGCGGCTGGCAGCCGCCCCGGGCCACCCCCGATGATCAATGGCCGCGGCGGCGCAGCGCCACCAGCGCCGACGCGCCCAGCACCAGCGCGATCAGCAGCAGCATCCACTCCGACACGGTCGGAATGACCGCCCCCGCTGCCGGGGTCAGGGCAATGCCGAACTCGGCCATGGCGAATCCATTGGCACCCGCAGGCACCGTGATGGTGATCGTGCTGAGCGTTTCGCCGGCCGTGGTGTAAAAGCCAAAACCGTTGGCCCCGTCTGGGGTGGTGACCGTTATCGGACCCGACGTTCCACCGCCGTTGGTGGTCACGGTGATGACGTGGCTTCCAAACAAGTCGCCTTCCGTGTACAAGTAAAACGCCTGCGCGTTCGGCGGCAACGTCAATGTCGCCGTCAGCACGCCCACGCCAGGAAAAAAACCGGCCCCGCGTAGCCGTGACTCCAGTTGCTCCACGAACCCATCACTGGCGCCGTCCGTTTTTGGACCGGCGCCGCCACCGTCAATGCACCGGGAACCGGACTGCCGGGAATCGTGGTGACCATCGCAAGATCCGCAATGGCCGCTTGCGGCGTCGTGTCGAATGGCAGCATGATGAACGGCCCC
>CAZSYV010000096.1:0-2603 GCA_964610955.1 uncultured Klebsiella sp.
GCGGCAGTGATCAGGACGGACTTGCCGGCCAGCAGGTTGTGACCTTCGACGTAGCGCGGTGACAGGGTCATGGGATGTCCTCGTGGTGATGGTGCGGCCTCAGCGTGCCGGCCTGGGTTCCTTCGGCATGCCGAGCGCACGCTCGGCGATGATGTTGCGCTGGATCTGGTTGGTGCCGCCGTAGATCGTGTCCGAGCGCGTGAACAGGAACAGCGATTGCAGTCGCGTCAGTTCGTACGGCGCACCCGCAATCACTTCCGCCTCGGGACCCAGCACGTCCATGGCCAGCTTGCCGAGGTTGCGGTGCCACACGGCCCAGTAGAGCTTGTAGGCGGTCGCCTCGCGCGAGAGCGAACCGTCCTGCTGCCCCGAGAGCATGCGCATGGCGTTGTAGCGCATGATGCGCAGGCCGATCCAGGCATCGGCGATGCGCTGACGGATCACCGGATCCTTGCCGCGCCCGTTCGCCTGCGCGATACGGATCACCTCGTCGAGCTCGTTCTGGAACAGCATCTGCTGGCCCAGCGTGGAAACGCCGCGCTCGAAACCGAGCAGCGCCATGCCGATCTTCCAGCCGTCACCGGGCTTGCCGAGCATGTCGCCGGCATCACAGACGGCGTCGTCGAAGAACACCTCGTTGAATTCCGAGGTGCCGGTGATCTGCTCGATGGGGCGCACGGTCACACCTGGCTGGTCCATGCGGACCAGGAAGAAGCCCAGCCCGGCATGCGCCACCGACTCCGGGTCGGTGCGCGCGATCACGAAGCACCACTGCGACTCGTGCGCAAGCGATGTCCAGACCTTCTGTCCGTTCAGCAGCCAGCGCCCGTTCTCGAGGCGCGCACGCGTCTTCACATTCGCCAGATCCGAGCCCGCAGCGGGCTCGGAATAACCCTGGCACCACAGCTCGGTACCGTTGCGGATACCCGGCAACAGGCGTGCCTTCTGCTCCTCTGTGCCGAAGGCGATGATCGTCGGCCCGGCGAGGCCCTCGCCGATGTGTCCGACGCGACCGGGCCCGCCGGCACGGGCGTACTCCTCGTGGAAGATCACCTGCTGCTCGATCGATGCACCACGACCGCCGTACTCGCGCGGCCAGCCGATGCAGGTCCAGCCGCCCTCGGCCAGGCGCTGTTCCCAGCGCTTGCGCTCGTGCGGGAACATGTGTTCGTCACCCGGACCGCCACGAAAGCGGATCTGCTCGAACTCGCCACAGAGGTTGGCACGCAGCCAGTCGGCAACCTCGGCACGGAAGCGTTCGTCGTCGGCGCTGAAGCTCAGCCTCATAGTCCCAACTCCACGGCGATGCGTTCGCGGTGCTCGGGCGCGTCACCGAGGAAGCTCTCGCTGGCGCGCGCACGCTTGAAGTACAGGTGCACGTCGTACTCCCAGGTGAACCCCACCCCGCCATGCATCTGCAGGGCGGAGCCCGCGTTGAAAAAATAGGTTTCGCTGCAGTACGCCTTCACCAGACTGGCGGCAGCCGCCAGCTCACCATCGTGAGTGCCGCCGGCAAGCGCCTCGCTTGCCACGCAGGCAGCGTAATAGACCGCGGAGCGGGCCGCCTCGGCCTTCAGCATCATGTCGGCCGCCTTGTGCTTGATGGCCTGGAAGCTGGCGATCGGGCGACCGAACTGCTGGCGCTCCTTGGTGTAGGCGACGGCGATATCGAGGATCTGCTGCGCACCACCCGCCTGCTCGGCAGCCAGTGCGATGGTCGCCAGCGCCAGCACCCTGGAGAGTGCTGCAGTCGCGTCCTCACCAGTACCGTCGAGCCGCGCCGACGCCGGCAGCCTCACCCCCTCGAGGTGGACCGCGGCCAGCTTGCGCGTCTGGTCCAGCGTCGGCAGCCAGTCGCGCCGGACCCCGGCCGTGGCGGCGGGCAGGGCGAAGAAGGCAAGCCCCTGACCGGCGCCGCCGTCCGCAGCACGCGCGACCACGAGCAGCAGGTCTGCGCTATGGCCGTCGACGACATAACGGTATTCGCCGTTCAGCACGAAGTCCTCCCCCGCGCGGGCGAAGGTGGCAGAAACACCCCCTGCGTCCCAGCGCCCCGAGGCATCGCACCAGGCGAGTGTCGCGCGACATGAACCGTCGGCGATCGCCGGCAGCCAGCGCTGCTGCTGTTCGGCTCCTGCGGCGACCAGCAGGGCATTCGCACCCAGGCAGATCGAGGAAAAATACGGTGCGCAGAGCAGGCGGCGCCCCATCTGCTCCATCAGGGCGACGACCTCGACGTAGCCGAGTCCGAGACCGCCGCAGGATTCCGGGATATGGATCGCCGTCCAGCACATCTCGCCGGCAATCTTCTGCCACAGGGCGGGGTCGAAACCGGACTCGGTCACCATGGCGCTGCGCACGGCGGCAGAGTCACTGTTGTCCGCCAGGAACTGCTCCGCGGTCTCGCGGATCATCTGCTGTTCTTCGGTAAAGGCGAATTCCATTACTGGCCTCTCGTGTCAGCTGTATCCGGAAGCATCGTGACTGCAGGCATATGCGTGGAAAATCTTCATCCGTGTCACTGCCGGGAATCGATGATCAGACCCCTGCACTGCGGGTCGGGATAGCGCCGCCAGTGGGACGCCGTGAATACATCCCTGTAG
>CAZSYV010000096.1:2703-10305 GCA_964610955.1 uncultured Klebsiella sp.
GCGATGCGCCCACCCTCGACCTCGAACACCCGCCCCGTGACATGTGCAGACTGCTCGCTGCCAAGCCATACCACCAGCGGCGCAACGTTCGCGGCATCGTAACGATCGAAGCTGCCATCGGTCGGCTTCTTCATCATGTCGGCAAACACGTTCTCGGTCATGCCGGTGCGCGCCGATGGTGCCAGTGCGTTTGCAGTGACGTTGTAGCGGCGCAGCTCCGCGGCCTGCACCAGCGTGAGCGATGCAATGCCGCCCTTGGCCGCCGAGTAGTTCGACTGTCCAACGGCTCCCTGCAACCCCGCACCGGAACTGGTGTTGATGATGCGCCCGCTCACCGGCTTGCCGTCCTTCGACTGCTGACGCCAGTAGTTGCCGGCGTGGCTGCTGATGCAGAAATGCCCCTTCAGGTGCACGCGCATCACCTCGTCCCAGTCCTGCTCGCTGAGGCTGACGAACATGCGGTCACGGCAGATGCCCGCGTTGTTCACCACCACGTGCAGATCACCGAAGGCATCCAGAGCCGCCTTGACGATCTGCGCCGATGCATCGTAGTTCGTGATGTCGTTGGTGTTGGCGATCGCCTTGCCGCCCACGGCAGTGATCTCGCCAACGGTGCGCTCGGCGGCCTGCGGATTGATGTCGTTCACCACCACGCTGGCACCTTCCTTCGCGAACGCCAGCGCGTACTCGCGCCCCAGCCCGCCGCCAGCGCCAGTGATGATCACCACGCGTCCGTCACAGATTCCCGTCATATCCCGTTCTCCATGTCTTCAATGCTTGAGCACGGCCTTCACAGCCGCTCGATGATCGTCACGTTCGCCTGTCCGCCACCCTCGCACATCGTCTGCAGGCCGAAGCGCTTGCCCGTGCGCTCGAGCTCGTGCAGCAGTGTGGTCATCAGCTTCGCTCCGGTCGCGCCAAGCGGATGCCCAAGCGCGATCGCACCGCCGTTGACGTTTACACGCTCGTGCGGGTAGCCCGTCTCCTTCAGCCAGGCGAGCACCACCGAGGCGAATGCCTCGTTGATCTCGATCAGGTCGATGTCCTCGAGTTTCATCCCGGCGCGCTGCATCGCATGGCGGGTTGCAGCGATCGGCGCGGTCAGATGCCAGATCGGATCATCGCCACGCACGCTGATGTGGTGAATGCGTGCACGCGGGCGCAGGCCGTAGCGCTTCAGTGCCGCTTCCGAGACCACCAGCACGGCGGCCGAGGCATCGCAGGTCGAGCTGGAGACGGCGGCTGTGATGCCCGGATACTCCGGGTTTACCGGCGCGAGCGTCGCCATCTTCTCGAGCGTGCTGAGCCGTGCGGTCTCGTCCATGCGAAACACCGTGCCATCGGGCAGTGTGTACGGCACCACCTCGCGGTCGAAGTGGCCGTCCGCGATTGCCTTCAGCGCGCGATCGTGGCTCTCCTTGGCAAAGACCTCCATGTCCACGCGGCTGAAGCCCCACTTGTCGGCGATGCGCTGCGCGGCATAGAACTGGTCGACCGGCTGATCGCCGTAGCGCGCCCGCCAGCCGATGCTCTCGGCAAAGGGCGTGGTGAACCCCAGCGGTTGCCCCGCAAGCATCGCCGACGAAATCGGAATGCTGCTCATCGTCTGCACGCCGCCGGCAAGCACCACGTCCTGGGTGCCGCTCATCACCGCCTGCGCCGCGAAATGAACCGCCTGCTGCGAACTGCCGCACTGGCGATCGACCGTGACGCCGGGGGTCGAATCCGGCATGCCGGCCACCAGCCATGCAGTCCGGGCGATATCACCGGCAAGCGCGCCGATCGTGTCGACACAGCCGAAGATCACGTCGTCGTAGTCCTCGGCGGGGATTGCATTGCGCTCGACGATCGCACGGATCACGTGCGCGCCGAGATCCGCTCCGTGCACCGCAGCAAGCGAGCCTCTGCGCTTGCCGGTCGGCGAGCGCAGCGCATCGACGATATAGGCTTCGGGCATTTCTCTTTCCTCCGTTCAGAATGTGGCACCGGCACCGATCGCCGCGCCATCGGCAAACACGAAATCCGCCACGCGCTGCTTGTGCAGCGCTCGATCCCCCCAGGCGTTGTCGAGCGTCCAGGCGCGCTTGGCGAAGATGTGCACATCGACCTCCCAGGTGTAACCCATCGCACCATGGACCTGGATGCTGTTGCGCGCCGCAAGCAATGCCGCCTCGGAAGCGGCAATCATGGCGTGCGATACCGACACGCCAGCCCGGGCGGCATCGGTGGCAACATCACAGGCGGCCCGATGCACCGGCGCCTTCGCGTACTCGAGCTTCACGGCAACGTTTGCCAGCAGGTGCTGTACCGCCTGGAAGCTGCCGATCACCTGGCCGAACTGCTTGCGTTCGCCCGTATACGCAACCGAGATGTCGATCAGGCGCTGCGCAAGCCCCAGGCACTGCGCCGCCGCACCGAGCGCCCCGCGATTCAGCGCGGCGTCGATCAGCGCACGGCCCGCGGCCCCCGAACCGATGCAGCTCTGCGCCGATGGAGTCCAGTCGACGCGAAACAGCCGCCGCGAGGGGTCGAGGCTCTCGTTTGCCCTCAGGCTGACCGCCGAGCGTGGCACCGCGTGCATCTCGTCGCCATGCTGCAACAGCAGCAGGTCGGCAACGTGCGCATCCGCGACCAGAGGATGGCAGGCGAGCCCTACGGCGAGCTTCGCATCGCCGGCGGCGATCCGCGGCAGCCACTCGGCTGCAAGCGTCGTGTCGGCACAGCGCGCCAGCAACGGGGCACCGATCAGGACCGTGTCGATCAGCGGCTCGGGCAGTGCCACATAACCCATTTCCTCGGCAAGCAGCACGAAATCGAGTTCGTTCATGCCAAGCCCGCCGTGTTCCTCGGCGATCGTGATGCCCGTCAAGCCGAGCCCCGCAAGCTGGGACCACAGCTCATCGGAGCGCCCGGTCGGCGTATCCCAGGAAGCACGGATGCGATCGGGGCTCAGTTCGGTAACGAGGAAATCATGTACCGTGCTGCGGAACAGCTGCTGGTCTTCGCTGAAGCGGAAATCCATGTGCTCCCCCCTTATGCGCGCGGCATGCCCAGCATGCGCTGGGCAATGATGTTGCGCTGGATCTCGTTGGCGCCGGCGTAGATGCTGCCCGACTGTGCGAACAGGAACCCGTCGAGCCAGTTGCCGACACCGGCTGCGTCGGGGGCGTGCGGCCACAGTTCGGCGCGCGCACCCAGGATGCTGAGCGCGGTCTCGTGCATGCGCTGATCGAGCTCGGACCAGAAGATCTTGTTGGTGCTCGATTCGGCACCGATCCTGCCCCCGGCATCGAGGCGGCAGGCGGTCTGGTAGGTGGTCAGGCAATACGCCTCGGCGTCCATCCACGCACGCAGCACCGCATCACGCACGGTCGGGTCACGATCGGCACTGTCACGGTTGGCTCGATAGAGCTCGACCAGACGTGCGGCAGTCTGCTGGAAGCGCGCGGGACTGCGCAGCATCAGGCCACGCTCGAAACCGGCCGTCGCCATGGCGACCTTCCAGCCTTCGCCCTCATTGCCCAGGCGGCAGTCGAGCGGCACCTTGACGTCGTCGAAGAAGACCTCGGCAAAGCCCGGCAGGCCGTCGAGCTGTGCGATGGGACGTACCGTGATGCCTTCGAGGTCGAGCGGCACGAGTATGAAGGTCAGGCCATGGTGGCGCTCCGAGGCCGGATCGGTGCGAAACATGCCGAAGCACCAGTCTGCCCATACGGCACGCGTCGACCAGGTCTTCTGACCGTTGATCACATAGTGATCGCCCTGGCGTTCGGCCCGGGCGCGGATCGCCGCCATGTCCGATCCCGCACCGGGCTCGGACCAGCCCTGGCACCAGACTTCCTCGCCGGTTGCCATCTTCGGCAGGAAACGCCTTTTCTGCTCGGCGCTGCCGTATTCCATCAGCGTCGGGCCGAGCAGGAAGATGCCGTTCTGGTTCACGCGAAGCGGTGCACCGGCACGCCAGTACTCCTCCTCGAAGATCAGCCATTCGATCAGGTTGCAGGCCCGTCCACCGAGTTCCTCGGGCCAGGTCACCATGCCCCAGCGCCCCGTGTTCAGCCTCGCTTCCCAGTCGCGATGCTGGCGAAAGCCTTCGGCGGTATCGAAACTCTGCAACGGCTCGGCAGGCACATTGGCTGCAAGCCAGGAGCGGACTTCCTGGCGAAATGCCTGCTGTTTCGCGGTGTAGGCCAGATCCATGGGTTGGCGTCTCCGGGTTTGCGCTGTGGCTGCAGTCAGAAGTTCGCGTCACGCTTCTGCACGAAGGCATCGCGCGCTTCCTGCGAATCCTTGGTGGTGTACGCCTCGAGGGTGAAGCCCTGCTCGCTGCGGTACTTGTCCTCGAGATTGCCGTCCTCGATGCCGTTCAGTGCCTCCTTGGCGAGACGGATCATCGCCGGGCTCTTGGCCGCAATCCTTGCGGCGATCTCGCGCGCCGTCGCGCGCAGCTGCTCGCGCGGCACCACACGCTCGATCGCACCAAGCCGGTAGGCTTCCTGCGCGTCGATCATCTCGCCGGTGAAGTACATGTAGCGCACCTTCTGCACCGGGAACAGTCGCTGCAGGTGCGCACCACCGCCCATCGCGCCGCGATCGACCTCCGGCACGCCGAAGCGCGCACATTCGGAGGCAACCACGATGTCCGCCGCGCCGCTGATGCCGATGCCGCCACCCAGCACGAAGCCGTGCACGGCAACGATCACCGGCTTCGGATTGCGATGCACCGCCCTGAAGGTGTCGTAGTTGCCCTTGTTGACCTTGACGATCAGATTGCGGTCGGTGGCAAGCTCCTTGATGTCGACACCGGCGCAAAACCCGCGCCCCTCGGCTGCAATCACGATCACGCGCACGGCATCGTCACGCCCCAGGGCGTCGATCTCCGCCGCAATCGCCGCCCAGCCGTTGCTGTCGAAGGCGTTGACCGGTGGGTGATCGAACACCAGCTCGGCGATGCCCTCGCTGATCGTCGTCGTGAAAGGTTTGCTCATCATCTGCTCCCCGATTGGATTACGCGGCCGGCCCGACCCTGTGCGCCAGCGCAGTCAGGCACTCCTCTGCCTCGCGCACGATGCGCTCGATCAGCTCGGCGCAGCTCGGCAGGTCATCGATCACGCCAGCCACCTGGCCGCTCGGCAGCACGCCTTCGGCAGGACGCCCTTCGACCATCGCACGCTGGATGATCATCGGCGCATTGGCCGACATGATTGCCTGCGCAGGCGTGAGGCCGTCCTCGCGCTGCATGGCGAACGCCGCCTTCAGCAGCTGCGTCAGCGTGGCTCCCGTGTGTCGGCGAAATGCCAGACCGTTGCGCACCGCGATCAACAGTTTTTTCACCGGACCGGCACGCTCGAGCTCGCTGAGCACCTCGTTCATGATCATGCGCTGTGGCAGGCCATCGATCGCCCTCGAGACCACGATGTCCGCCGGGTTCCGGCACGCGAGGTAGCGATCCTTGGTCGCCTGCGGCACGGGGCTGTCGGAGGTCAGCAGAAAGCGCGTGCCCATCGCGATGCCTTCGGCACCAAAGGCCAGCGCGGCAACCAGCCCCCTGCCATCCTTGAAGCCACCGGCAGCAACCACCGGCGCCTTCACGGCCTTCACCACTTCGGGCAGCAGCAGCGTGGTCGGCACCGAGCCGGTGTGCCCACCGCCCTCGCCACCCTGTACGGTGACGACGTCGGCGCCAAGCTCGACCGCCTTGACCGCGTGCTTCAGCGCACCGACCGTCGGCATGCACACCACGCCGGCATCCTTGAGCTTGCGGATGAACTCCTTGCCGGGCGAGCGGCTGTAGCTCACCGCGCGCACCCCATGCTTCACGACCAGTGCGACGATGTCTGCCGCGTTCGGCTGATACATGTGGAAATTGACGCCAAAGGGCTGTGATGTCAGCTCCCTGGTGTGCAGGATGTCGCGTTCCATCTGTTCGGCTGGGATGGTCGCACCGGCAAGAAAGCCGAAGGCACCCGCGTTGCAGGTCGCAGCGACCAGCCTGGGATCGGCGATCCAGCCCATCGCGGTCTGCACCACCGGGTAACGGCAGCCGAGCAGTTCGGTCAAACGGGTATCGAGCATGGGCAGCCTCCGCCCCTGTCAGCGCGCCGAGCGATCGCCCGGCGGATTGTCCTTGATCTCGCGCGCACGCAGATTGTGCGGGTCCATGCGCCGGATCACCTCGAGCTGTTCGGCAGTGGGCGCCGGTGTGATCACCACATCATCCGGCACACAGATCGGGAAGCCGGTGTTCTTCACCACCTGCTCGGTACTGATCCCGGGGTGCAGCGAGCGCAGACGGAGCTGATGCCCAGGTCCACCGAAATCCATCACGCACAGATCGGTGATCACCAGGCGTATGTCGACCAGTTCCTCCATCTCATAGCCCTTCGGCATCCGTGCCGGGTTGTAGCCGATCGAGGCAACCACGTCGCACTCGCCGTCCATGAACACACGGGTGCTGTGCGCCGGTACGAAAAAGGAGTTTGCATGGCTGATCGAGTTGCCGGGAAAGCCACGCACGCCGAGCATCATCACCTTCGGTTTCGCGTGATCTCCGATACACGAGATGTTGGCCTGCCCGAAGCGATCGATCTGCGTCGGACCGACCATCGCGTGGCGCTTGCCACCCCAGACGTTGTCGAAGATGCGCGAGAATCCCATCCAGGTCTCGTACTGAGGGCGGAAATCCGCCGGACGAGGTCCCATCGGGTTCGGTGCCGAGAGCAGGAACGCCTCGGAGTCGGTCATCAGCAGGTCCGGGTTCGTGGTCAGCATCGACAGTGATGCCGCCAGACGCGGGATCGTGCCGATACCGGTGGCAAGCACCTCGCCATCACCGCGCCAGGCTTCGGACGCCGCGCAGATCGCCAGTTCCGCCAGGGTGTATTCGCTTGTCGTCATCGTCACGGCCCTCTGATCAATACGTCGGAAGCGGAAGCTTGAGGATCGCATCCAGCCCGCCCACTGCCTGCTGGTAATGCGCTTCGGAATCACCCACGAACCGGCTCATGTACTGTTCCCAACCGTTTTCCACGCCAGCAGACGCCTGGTATTCCTTGAAGTGCGCCACATCGAAGCCGTACAGCGGGTTGCAGCTGCTCGGGTGTGCGCCACCCGGAACATGCACGACACCGGTGGTTTCCGAGCGCTCCCAGTACACATGACGCGCTTCCTCGGGAGATGCGAAGAAGGAGGTGTCGACAAGCTCATCACAGCTCACGTAGGCCTTCGCGGCCGCGCGGACCATCACATCGTCCATGTAGTGATCCGGACCCTTGATCTGACAGACCCCGCGCACATCGGCCCGGTCGACGTGAATCAGCGCTGCATCGAGCGGCAACGCCGGCATGGCAACCAGTTCACGCCCGTCCGCGTACGGGGACATGATGGTCTTGATCTGCGGGTTGAGGCGCAGCACATCGGTGCCCAGCCCGAGACGGGTCGGCAGGAATGGCACGCGCATGGCCGCCGCACGCAGGCCGAGCAGGTACATGCCTTCGTCGATCTCCATCACCTCGAGCTCGCCGCGCTGGCGCGCCAGGCGGAAATAGGGCTCGAGCGGAATGAAGTCGAGCGTCACGAAGGCAAACACCAGCTTGCGCACCT
>CAZSYV010000097.1:0-5526 GCA_964610955.1 uncultured Klebsiella sp.
GCAAACTTCCAGGCCTCGATCCGGCCCATCGAGGACGCATCCTCCTCGTAGTTGGCGATGCTCTCCATCCGCTCCCACCAGCTCTCCGGCATGAAGCCAAGCACCAGCGGTACCGCCAATGCCATCAGCGCAATGAAAGTGAGGCGTCTGGGACTCTTCCACGCGAAAATTGCACCCATCACCACCAGTCCGACCAGAGCGCCGCGCGACTGGGTCCCAAGCACCGCGACCAGCGTGAGCACGATTGCACCCGTCAGCCCGAGCTTCAGCCAGTGGCGGCTCTCCTCGACCTGCAGGTAGCGCATCAGCGGAATCGTCATCAGCAGCGCAAGCCCGAGCTCGTTGTTGCCGCCGATGAAGGTTCCCGGCGGGCCCTGGACGTGAAAGCCTCCCCCGGTCATGATCGTGAAGATCCCGCCCTTGATGCCGTAGAAACCGAGCGAGAGCGCGACCGTCCATACGATCGCGTGGATGCGCTCACGCGAGGTGAGCATGATCAGCGTGACGAAGGTCATGAACTGGATCTTGAGCACCTTGTTGAGCTGCTCGAGCGCGACATCCGGCCTGAACGCGAAGTAGGTCGTGACGCACATCCAGACGACGAACAGCAGCAGCACGACCATCTCGCGCGTCCACGGGATCTTCTTCGGCTCCTTCGAGATCAGCAGCGCGACCAGCGTGGTCAGGGCGACCATCATCGCGAACGGCATCGAGGTCGAGAAACCCCAGGCCATGCGGTGCGGATTCATGTAACCCAGCCACGTCCACATCACGATGCCGTAGAACGGCCGCCACAGGATCAGCGGCAGGCTGCCGAAGACGATCAGGGACACCAGGATGTCACGCATGCGGCGGGCGCTCCTCCATGGCTGCAGGCACGTCGGACGCAATGCCAAGCAGACGGTCGTATACGCTCAGGTAGTCCGCCACCGTTCTCCCCCAGTCGAAGCTCGACTGCACCCGCTCCAGCGCGTGTGCACCCATCGCGAGGCGCCCGTCCCTTCCCAGCGCGAGCTCGCCGATCGCGCCCGCGAGCGCCGCATCGTCGGCAACCGGCACCAGCCTGCCGTTCCAGCCATCACGAACGAGCTCGGGATTGCCGCCGACACGGGTTGCAATCACCGGCAGGGCGCTCGCCATCGCTTCAAGCACCGTGTTCGAGATGCCCTCACCGAGCGAAGGGAGCACGAACACGTCCATCGATTGTAGTAGCTCGGGGATGTCGTGCCGGTCACCGGGAAGCCAGACCACGTCGCCGAGTCCGAGTTCCGTGACGGCCTGCGCAATCCGTGCGGCGAGCGGCCCGTCACCGACGACCACCACGCGCAACCGCGCACGCAGCCCGGGATGGGCCTGCAGGACAAGATGCACGGCCCGCAGCAGCGAGAGCTGGTTCTTGACCTCGGCCAGGCGCCCGACGGTACCGACCACCACCGCATCATCGGGCAGGAATCCCGAAGGCATCGGCCGCCGTCGATCGACACCGGCTGCCGGGCGAAAGCGCTGCCGGTCGACGCCGTTGTATATCTGGCTGACGCGCGCCGCCGGCACGCCAACGGTGGTGAGCAGCCACTGCTGCAGGTCCTGGCTGACCGCGATGTAGCGCTGCACGACGAGGCGCGCCGCCCTGCGCAGCAGGTTGTACCGGCGGTTGCTGCCGTCGAGGTCGAACACATCGCGCCCGTGCTCGCCGTGCACCCGCCTTGCGCCCGGCAGCAGCGCTGCCACGAACTGCATCTCGAGTGTCGCAAGGTTGCGTGTGTGCACGATTGCCGGGTGCAGTGCAGCGAGCGTGCGGAACACACGCCAGTAAAGACCGAAGTCGTGCCCGGGACGCTTGTGCATCTCGAGGATCGGCACGTCCGTCGCACTGATCCGCCGGGCAAATTCGCCTGCCTCGCTCAGACAGACGATGGCGTGGCGGTAACGCCCGGGCGGCGTGCGGTTGATGATGTTCACCAGACCGTTTTCCAGTCCACCGGTACCCAGCGAGTGAATGATGTGTACCACCAGCGGTGGCTGTGCGCCGCTCACTCAGGCAGTCTCCGGCAGCGGGGCTGCATCGCTTTGCAGGACGCTGTGCACGATCGGCAGGTTGTGCTGCCAGACGAAGTCGGCCTGCACCCGCGCGCGTGCCGCAACCCCCATCCCGGGGTGAGCGGCTTCGATCGCCTGCACGATGCGCCCGGCAAACTCCTCCGCACCATCGGCAAGCAGCACCTCCACACCGGGCCGTGCGTCGATGCCTTCCAGCCCCTGGGGGCTGACGACCACCGGGCGTGCCATTGCCATGCCCTCGAGCACCTTGTTCTGGATGCCGCGTGCAATGCGCATCGGCGCCACCACGGCGCACGCATGCTGCAGGTAGGGACGCACGTCGTCGACGCGCCCCGTCACGGTGATTGCCTCGCCGGCAAGCGCGCGTACTGCCGGGCCCGGCCTGCTGCCGACGATGCAGAAGTGCACCTCGGGGTATCGGGCACGCACCTTCGGCAGCACCTGCCCGGCAAACCAGATGACCGCATCGGCGTTTGGCCAGTAATCCATGGCGCCGGTGAACACCAGCGTCACGGCTCCCGCAGGATACGGGTTCGGCAGGGTCTGCGACGGGGCGAAGAAGTCCGTGTCGACTCCGTTGTTGTAGTGTCCGACGTTGCGCGCGAGCTCCGGCGCAAGCTCGCGAAACAGTTGCGCTTCGGCCGACGACACGAACAGGCTGGCGTCGAAGGCCTCGGCGACGTGCTTCTCGTAGCGGAGCAGGTAATCGGCCTCGCGGCGATAGACCCAGCGCATCGGCCAGCGCACCGTATCGGCGTACTGACGCCACTTGTCGGAGTCGACGTCGACGAAGTCGATGACGCGGCGCTCGAAGCCGAGCGCATCATCGAGTGCATACTGCGCCATTGCCGAGGAATAGACGCAGACCCGACGGATGCCGTGCCTGGCAACGGTCTGCCGAACCCAGCGTCGCAGGCGGAAGCTGCGATAGTACGGCAGCGACAGCGCACGGCCGGTAACGAATGCAAACGAGGCGCCCACGCGTGCAAACGGTACATACAGGGGCACGAAACGGCACTCGGCGCAGAGCGCCTCCAGCACACCCACGTGGCGCCAGTCGTCCGGGTCGTCGATGAACGTGCCAAGGTGGACCTCGTAGTGCTCGCAGAGGTAACGCAGCAGGTTCCAGGAACGGATCTTGTCGCCCTTGTCGGGTGGATAGGGTATGCGGTGGCAAAGGAAGAGGAGCGCCGGCTTCATCGCGGATCTCAGCCCAGGCTGCGGGCCAGCCAGGGACCGATCGCGTTTGCAACGGGCAGGGGCAGGCGCTCCCAGGCACGGATCAGCGCCTGGTACTTCGGGTTCGTCGGGTTCACGTTCGGGACTTCCCGTGCCTTCACCAGAAAGTACTCGTAGTGCAGCGGCTCCGGCGTGAAGCCGTAGTGTTTCTTGAACTCATACGGACCCGTGCCTTCCTTGCTGCGTCCGAAGTCGAACACCCGGAAGCCGCGCTCGGCCGAGCGGCGCATCAGGTCCCAGTACATGAAGTGGTTGCAGCCGCGGATCGTGCGCGCCGCAGCGATGCTGCCGCCGTAGTAGGGCAGCACCTGGTCGCGGAAGTAGAAGTTCAGCACGCCGGCAACGTCACGACCGTTCTGCGTGATCATCAGCACATCGCAGTCGCTGCCAAAGACTTCACGCAGCAAGCGCAGGTACTTTTTCGCGAACACCGGGGTGCCGAGGTTGCGCACGCTCTCCGCGTACACCCGGTAGATTCGATCCACGCCGTCATCGGGCTCGCCAGCCAGGCCCTCGTCGATACCCTTGCGCACCATTGCACGCTGGCGCCCGGGAATGGCCTTCAGGTTGATTTCGGGATCGGGGTCGATCCGCTTGCGGAAGGTGACGTAGAGATCCTTGACCGGCCAGCCCGAGCCGCTCGGCTGCAGGTTGCGCAGTTCGAGTGCATCCACGTTCAACCGTGCCGCAAGCGCGCAGGCGCCCCCGCGCAACGCCGCCGCTGCCTCCGGCGTATCGGCAACGATGCCGCCGTAGACACAGAACGGCAGCGATGCGAGCTTGTTTCCGAACAGCAGGCTTCTCACCTGCGCCAGTGGCAGGATGCCCTCGATGCGCCCGTCACGTTCGGCACAGAGATAATGCGTGCGGTGCCCGAAGGCGCGCTCGAGCACTGTCTTCCAGCCGGCGCGGTGAAAGAAGGTGGCATCGGGGGCTGTCTCGACATAGGCATCCCAGCGCGAGAGGTCGGCAGCCGCGGTGAGCTCACTGATCGTCAGCGTCATGGCGTTGGCGTGCCCCGTCAGTCCACTGGCATGCCGGCCGGCGCAGCGTTTATCGGAAACACCTCGTCCATGCGGCCCCAGCTGAAATCATCGAGCAACCGCACCAGGCGGGCGTGCATGTGCCGGAGGTTCAGATAGTGGCGGAAACGCGCCCTGGTGTTTGCTCCCGGGACGCGTGGCTGGCCGGGATCGACCTCCCACGGATGGAAATAGAAGATGCAGGGCTCGTGCTCGCCCTCGTTCACGCTGCGCATCGCCCAGCGTGAGAACGCGTACGGAAACAGGCGGAACCAGCCGCCGCCGCCGCAGTTGATGTTGCGCCCGGCGAGCGTGACCGTCGTGATCGGAATCTCGAGCAGGCGCTCGCCCGCCGTGCGAAAGGGAAAGCGCGGCGCATCGGGAATGCCGTAGAGGTCGTGGCGAACCGGCACGATGCTCGAACTGTAGGTGTGGCCGGTCTCGGCAAGCACTTCGTGTGCCCAGAGGTTCTCCGTACCGATCGAATAGCTCGCGGCACGGTAGCCGTTCACCCGCTTCCCCGACAGATCCTCGAGCAGGGCCTTCGTGCGCACGACATCGTCGCGAAACTGCGCGCGGTTCTGCGTGTTCGCGCGGATGTGCTCCCAGCCGTGGCTTGCAAGCTCGTGCCCGGCATCGACGATACGCCGCACCATGTGCGGGTAGCGCTCGGCAACCCATCCGAGCGTAAAGAAGGTGGCCCTGGTCTTCCTTCCGGCAAACAGGTCGAGGATGCGGTCGACGTTCGCCTCGACACGGCACGGCAGCTGCTGCCAGTCGGAGCGGGGAACACAGTGCTCGAAGGCGCTGACCTGGAAGTAGTCCTCGACATCGACCGTCATCGCGTTGACGATTGGCCGAACCCGCACATCGACGGATCCGCTCATGTCGCAGCGATCCAGCTGGCGATAGCTGCGGCAATACGTTCCGCAGCCCGGCCATCCCAGTACTCGGGGACACGTCCGGCCTTGCCTCCATCACGCAGGATGGCAGCGACGCAGTTCCGTATCCGCTGCGGATCGCGGCCGACGATCGTGTTCGTGCCCTGCTCGACGGTGATCGGCCGCTCGGTGTTCTCGCGCAGGGTGACGCAGGGAACGCCGAGTGCAGTGGTTTCTTCCTGGATTCCACCCGAGTCGGTCAGCACCAGATGCGCCTGTCTCATCAGCCCGAGCATTTCCAGATAGCCAAGCGGCTCGGTGCAGAG
>CAZSYV010000097.1:5626-10018 GCA_964610955.1 uncultured Klebsiella sp.
GTGCTGGCTGCCGGAACCGCCCGGTCCAGGTTGTAGCGCAGCGTGTCGATCATCACGTTGCCGGCGAAGTGGATGCGCTCGGGGGCGATGCCCTCGCGGTGCAGGTTCGCCTCGGCGCTGCGCTCGGTGGTGAACAGCAGCTCGGAAATCTGGTCGGTGAGCACGCGGTTGATCTCTTCGGGCATCGATCGATCGCCGCTGCGCAGTCCCGCCTCGACGTGGATCACCGGAATGCCCTTCTTCACTGCAACCAGTGCACAGGCGATCGTCGAATTGACGTCGCCGACGACCAGCACCGCACGCGGCTGCAGCCGATCGAGCACCGGCTCGAAACCCTTCATGATGTCGGCGGTCTGGGTGGCGTGCGTTCCCGAGCCGACACCAAGGTCGATTTCTGGCTCGGGAATGTGCAGCTGCTCGAAAAAGGAGCGCTTCATCGCCGCATCGTAATGCTGACCCGTGTGCAGCAGCGTGCCCTGCAGTCCGTGGCGCCGATTGGCCAGCGCGCGCATGATCGGTGCGATCTTCATGAAATTCGGGCGGGCACCGACCACGCACAGGATGCGTGCCGGACCGGGGGAGGAATCAACCATCTGCTGTCGCCGTCAGAATGTGAACATGAAGTTCACGTACAGGCGGTTTTCCGTGTAGTCATCGGATGGACGATCGGAATCACGCTGCGAGTGGGTGTAGTTCAGCGCCACGCTGCTGTGCAGGCCCAATTGGCGAGTGGCGCCGAGCTGGTAGCGCATGGTGTCGGCCTGCCGCCCGGATTCGTCTTCGTCACGCCCCCACAGCACCCCGGCGTTCAGGCTCAGCGTGCGCGACAGGCTCCGGGTCAGTCTCAGGCTGAGGTCATCGAAGATTGCCTGCTCGGCCGTATCCTCGCGTGTCTGTTTCGAGTGACGCCCACTCAGCGTCAGCGTGCTGCGCAGTCCGGTGATCTGCAGCGAGCTGTTGAACCGCTCGTTGGCCACCAGCCCGGCGTTGCGAAACGTCAGATCGGGTGAGATGGGCAGCGGTTCGCCGGTCACCGGATCGTAGCCCGGTGTCAGTGGGTCATCGAAGATGCCGCTGCCAAGCCCTCGGATCGAGCGTGTGTCGTCCAATGTGTACTGGTAGCCCGCACGAAACTGAAGGTGGCGCTTGCGCCAGCTGAAGTCGACCCGTGGCTTGTTGCTGAAACTGCGATGCTCCCTGCTCAGCGCAAGCGAGGTGCGCGGGTTCGGCGTCCACACGAACCCCACGCTCCAGGTGTCGCGGTCACGATCACGCAGCGCGGCATCGTACTCGCGCCACTCGTGGCCGGCCGAGGAGGTCAGCCGCCACTGCCGGTTGAGGCGGTAACCCAGACGGAGGTCGACATCGGAAAGTTTGTTGCTCTGCCCGTAGCCGGTACCGGCGTTGTTGTCATAGTCGGTTTCGCGCTGCTGCCCGTGCAGCCCCCAGTCGATGCGGCCGAAGTCGGTGCCACTGACGAGGCTTGCCGTGAAGTGCCGCTGCGTGCTGTCATCGAAGCGGTCGTTCGCGCTGGTCTGCTCGTCTGCACGGTAGCGTGCCTCGAAGTTCGCAAAGGACGCAAAACGCTTCTTCAGGTACGGGCTGAGACCCCACACGTAGGTGGTTTCCGAGTTCTCGGCGCGGTTGACTGGTGTATCGCCGTAGGCCCGGAAGGGGTTCACCGTGCTCTGGTATGCCCGCGCATAGGCGTCGATGAACAGGAAATCATCGAGCAATTCCACGTTGCCGAGCGTATTCAGGTAAGGGTTGACGTTGTCGCTGTCGCCACCGAGGTCGTTGAACTCGAGCGCGCCATTGAGCATCAGGCTGGCCCGCGCGCCACGCCCGAGCAGCGAGATGGAAGGACGCACCACGGTAAAGATGTCGCTGCGCTCGTGATCGGGCGCAAGCTCCGCATTGTCGGTATAGATCGCACCGACACTGAGGCTTGCACTGCGCGACCACTGCGCCGCCGCCGCATCACCGGCAAACGGCGGCACGAAACTCGCGCCAAGAACGATTGCCAGCAGGTGCAGGCGCGGCGACACCCGTGCCTGTGCGGCCCTTTCAGACGGCATCGGACAGACCGTCCGCCGGATGGGCTGCAGCGCCGCGAACGCCAGTCCCATATCCGTATCCGTATCCGTATCCATAACCGTAGCCATACCTGTCCAGCGGGTTGCTGCGCATGCCGTTCAGCACCATACCGATGACCTTGTCCTCGCTGATGTGCCCCAGCGCTTCGGTGATCGCCTGGGGCGCGGTTCTTTCCGCCGCGACGACAAACACGATCTGCCCTACCTGGTTCACCAGTGCGCTGGATTCGGAGGTGAGCAGCAGCGGCGGGCTGTCGAATACCACGATCCGGTCGGCATAGCGGCTGGACAGCTCCTGTGCGATGCGCCGCATCGCCTCACTGGCCAGCAGTTCGGTGGCCCGGTCGTGCATCCGCCCGACCGGAATGATGCGCAGGTTCGGAATACTGGTCTGCAGCAGCACATCCTCGATGTGCATATCGTCATGCTCGAGCACATCGATCAGGCCGGGGGCATCATTCGGCACGCCGAGTTGCCGACCGGCACTCGCCTTGGCAACGTCGCCGTCGACCAGCAGCACGGTGCGGTTCTCCTCCATGCACAGGCTCATGGCAAGGTTGATTGCCGTGAAGGTCTTGCCCTCGCCTTCCAGCGCACTGGTGACCAGGATCATGTTCGCGCTTGAAATCGGCGCTGCGCTCTCACCATCGATGTTGGCCAGCAGCGGGCGCTTGATCATGCGGTACTCTTCCGCGATGCGGCTGCGCGGCTGGTCCGGCGTGACGAACCCCCGACTGCCAAGCTGTGCCAGCGGTATCTGGATTGCCGGCTGGCGGTTTGCGACAGCTGCAGCGGCCTGCGCGGCTGCCGCACTGGCAGCGCCCTCACGCACGCTGGCAGCCGCCTCGTGCGCCTGCCGCTCCTGCTTCTCCAGCTTCTCGATTGCCTTTTCGATGATGCTCATTGCAAATCCTGCGCGCCTGATGCCTCTTGTATCCGTTTCCGGGCCGCAGCCACTAGAAACCGATCTGCTGCACGACCGTGATGCCCCCGAAGACCACCAGCAACGCCAGCGATACCACCGACAGCGCCACGCGATTCAGGAACGCGCGGCGCTGCTCCACCGCACTGCGCACCTGGGTGACGCAACCGAGCACCGGCAGCCCGGTCAGCTCGCTGAGACCGCGTCGATCGACCACCACCGGCTGCAGCAGCGACATCAGCAGCCCGACCCCGAGTGCGGCACCGAGTGCGAGCACCAGCACGATGGCGTTGAGCAGCAGCTTGTTCGGTTGATCCGGGCGTTGCGGGACGAACGGCGGGTCGATCACCTTGAACACGGCACCACCGGCGGTTTCCTCGACATCACCCGAGAGCCGTGCAGCCTCACGACGCTGCAGCAATGTTTCGTGCTGCTTGCGGATCACGCTGTAGTCGCGATCGAGCTGTACCAGCTCGGCTTCGATGACCGGCAGGCTGTTGACCTTGTCCTCGAGCGCCTTCACCCGGTTCTCGTGTTCGGTGACACGCACGCGAAATTCGGCAACCGAGGCATCCGCCTCGGAAAGCAGGGCGCGCATCTGCTGATAGACCGGGTTGTCGGCCAGCTTGCGCGGCTCCTTCGGCCCCTCGGCGGCGAGCGCATCGAGCTGCTGCGCCCGCTCGGCCTCGAGCTCGGCGATCATCTTGCGGATCTGTACCACTTCCGGGTGTTTTTCGGTGTACTTCGTCAACAGGTCGTCCAGGCGTGCGGTCAGCGACTGGATGCGCATATCGAGCGGCGAGACCAAGGCCTCGCTGAAATCGCTCATGAACATCGGGTCGTCGGGGTTCTGCAGCTGGCGCTGGAGCTCGGCGCGCCGGTTTTCCATTTCCCGGAGCTGCAGCTGCGCATCCTTGAGTTCCTGGCGCGCCGTGGAGAGGCGGTTGAAATAGTCGCCTGAGCCACTGCCCGGCAGGTTGCCGGCATGGCGCTGCTTGAACTCGGCCAGGCGCTGCTCGGCCTCGGTGAGGCGTTTTTCATAGTCCTTGATCTGCTGATCGAGAAATGACTGTGCGCCGCTGCTGTCCTTGCGCTTGTCGCCCAGTGCCGATTCGACGAACACGGTGATCAGCGACTGCACCACGCGCTTTGCAACCGCAGGGTCACTGTTGGTATAGGAAACGGTGTACAGCGATGCATCCCGGCGGTCGCCCTCGATACTGATCGATTTCGCCAGTGCGTCGATCATCTGGTTCTTCTGCACATCGTTCGTGACCCTGATGTCCAGATCGGCCATGCGCATCAGTTTTTCGATGTTCGGGCGCGTCAGCAGCGTCTTGCTCATCATCTGCGTGCGCTGCTGGATGTTCGGCT
>CAZSYV010000098.1:0-9854 GCA_964610955.1 uncultured Klebsiella sp.
ACGACCTCGGTGGCGGCATCGACATCGGCTGCCACGTTGTCGTGCAGTTTTTTATAGGCGCGGGCAAAGCGCCGGGTTTGCTGCAGGCAGTAGCTCATGCGCGACTGGACTGGCGCCTGGAGCGCGGCACGAAAGGCGTGGCCTCACTGCGCGGTTCCGCCAGCGAGGCCAGTGATTCAGCAACGAAGCTCACCGGCAGGTCGGGGTTGTCCAGGGCGGCGCGGCCGACCTTGGCCCAGTACTCGATCTGCCCGGCAATGGTGCGGTGCTCGCTCACGGCCTCGGAGCGCGCCTGGTCGTACAGGGTCTGGTCGATGCGAATGGATGTCGATGTGCTCATGGCGGCCTCCAGGCCGGTCGAAACCTAAACTGAAATCAATTTACTACAAATGTGGCAAACCCTCCAGGGAAGCTTAACCAGGTTGCGTTCCCATCTGGCGGTGCGCCTGTACGGCACGCCGCTGCTCATCGCGCGCCCCAAGCTCGACGTGATCCTGTCGGTGCCGGGTTCGCGCATCGGCTTGCCCGATCTGGAAGAAAACGCCGACAGCATCCTCGCCAGCTTCCGCAACGACTGCCACCCGCGCATCGCCATCACGGTGGACATGATCGCCACCGGCACCGACGTGAAGCCGCTAGAAGTGCTGCTGTTTATGCGCGACGTGCGCTCACGTGACTACTACGAGCAGATGAAAGACCACGGCATCACCCGTTCTGAAGACACCCTGTTGCCCGAAGAAATCGAAGCCGCGCGTGCGCAACGAGTAGCCGCCGCCTGCGCTCCTTTCGATAACCCCGCCCTGCGTGACGAGATCGACAACGCCCACCGCGAGCGACTCATCGACCACATCAAGCAGCACAAGGATGAGATCGCTGCAATCGGCTTCTTTTACCAGCAGCCCTATCAGCGCCGGGCGCTGACCTTCGACATGCTCGAAGATCTGCACGCCTACCTCGCCCGCCCGCCGCTGATACTCACCACCGAACGCCTGTGGAGCGCCTGCGCCCGCGTGCTGGCCATCAAGTCAAAGGCAGCAACAGCAAACGCCAGCTCACGGACCTCATGTCACTGCTGCGCCTTGCCCTCGGGTTGGATACCGCCTCTTGTTCGTCATTCCCGCCTGCGCGGGAATGACGGCGTTGATGAAACCGGCGCTGACCCGCATCCTGCGCGACCGCCGCGCTCGCTGGGAAACCAAACAACTCGCCCGCTTCGCCGAACAGGGCAAAACCCCGATCAAGGATTGGCAGAAGAAATACCCTGAGCCCGTTGCACCCAACACCAGCGAGCTGCCAGAGCTGTCGCAGGTCATGGGCGTGAAGGCGAACGTGGTGTTCTTCGACAACGCACCCAAGGATGGCCGCGTGCACACCCAAGGCATCTGGTTCCACGACCTGCGCACCAGCAAACACTTCACGCTGAAGACCCGCACGCTGAAAGCCGAGGATCCGCAGGATTTCGCCGATTGCTACCACGCGGAGAACCGCCACCAGCGGCAGGGGCGAGCGAGCGCTTCAGATACTTCCGCTACGACGAGCTGGTGGCCCGCGACAACCACCTTGAAAATCGCCGTTTTCGTTTCCAGGTTATGCGACACCACGCGGGGTTCGGCGCCGATCTGCATGTGCCACGCCGTGTCGGCCCGGCGCCATGAAGTCGCCCGGTTCGACTCTCTTTCGATCTCAGTTCTCTCAAGACCTGCGCCTCAGGTGCTGGCTGAACATGCTGCATGATGCTTTCAAGTCGGGCCTCTCGCCGATGGGTTGCGGTGTTTGGCGACTCGCACCCTACCTCATGAGATGGCCCGACGCCCCGCATCGCGTTTTGGACAAGAGTGGCTCGCCACACAGAACACAACACCAGCAAAATCTATCCGGTGGCGGAGGCGTTCCGCGCCAACTGCCTCCTGCGTGACGACTCGCTACTGCATTCCGCATCCGAGGCGGTCACCAAGATCCGCGCGCTGATCGTCCCGATGGCATCGGAACGATCTGCCTGGCGGGCGCAAGCCTAGCCGGGCATCGACTCGATGCAACAGTCCATTTGCGACCTGCGCGTCGACCTCGCCGAAGTTCATGCCGACCTCGGTCAACGCACTCAATTCCCACCATTTCCGCTACATTCCCACCTCGATATAGATGCCCGTTCGATTTCCGTCAGGGCTCCACCTCGCTCTTCCTGCCATTTCCTACCAACTCCGCTGACACACGCAGACTTCCTCGGGAGCCCGCAGGAGCGAAATGGCAGGCAACACACGTACAGCCCGCCCGTCAAGCACCGCCTGACGCGAGCCGGCCGAGGCGTTCCGACTCGGCACGTGCTTCGGCCAGCAACTGGCCCCAGTCCGACGGCGGACGGCCGCTGTCGAGCATCCGGCGGAACACTCGGTAGGCGTCGTCGGCGCTCTCGTAGGCCCGTTTCGTATCCTCGTCGTTGACCCAGGCGAAGACGATCACCTTGGCCTGGGCATGGAACCGGAAGAACAGCCGGTACTGCTGGAAGAACTTGGTCCGGAACCAGTGCTTGTGCTCGTCGCCAAGCGTGTTGCCCTGGCGGTACTCCGGCCGGGCGGGGTCTTGCGGAATCACCTCGAACGCCAGCTTGGCGATGGCCGCCAGGCGCTTCGTGGCGTTCTTCTTGACGTAGCCGGCCGGGTCCTTGCGCTTGAGCGCATCGACCTGTGCGGTCAGGGCGTCAAGTTGGTCGAGAAAGATCGGGTGGGCAAAGAGGGTCCAGCCGTTGACGACCAGTGGCTTGCCGCCGTTCATTCATCGTCGGCCGACAGCGGCGCGTCCAGATCGACCTCGACACCGCCGACCAGCGCCTGGATGCGCTGAGCCAGACCGGCATCCACAGCCTGGAGCCGCTCAGGGTGCTCGGCCAGGTCGCGGGCCAGGAAGCCGAGAAACGGCGCCAGCGCAGGATCGTCGTTCTCGCCGGCGGCCGCGCGCGTGAGCACGACCTCGCCGTCTGGACGGATCGTGTAGTGGATCTTGTCGCGCTTGCCCAGGCGCAGGGCCCGGCGCACAGTCTCGGGCACCGTGGTCTGGTAGCGGTCGGTCAGTGTCGATTCGACTTGCATGATGGCGGGCATGGCACTTCTCCGGCGAGGATGTTGCGCGCAGAGAGTAATGCATCTGTATTGTTATGGCAATGCAGATGCATTGTCTACCTGAGATTAGACCGCCAACGATGCCAGAGCCTGCTGCAGTGACCGGTATTGGCCTGCCGGATCGGCCTTCGCGTCGATGCCCTGGTCTTTGGCATCCTGCAGCCAGCGCCTGGCCCACGCCATCACCTCGTCGCGGTCGAACCGGATCAACTTCTGAACCCTGCGATGCGGGTGAATGCGGGTAATACCCTCGACGCCGCAGAAGCCCGCAATGTACGCAGCATCACCACGCATCTCCGAACCTGGGGGTAGTGCAGTTCCCGCCGTGTTAGCCTTGCACCACTATTCAGCGCCCAACCGTTCTCGGTTGGCATCCCGTACAACCCGGCGCGTTGCTGTGTGATCACGAGCACGCCGTAGGCCGCGAGCTGTGTCGTAGGCACCGGCTTGCCCTTGTCTCGCACGCTGAAAGCCGAGGATCCGCAGGATTTCGCCGATTGCTACCACGCGGAGAACCGCCACCAGCGGCAGGGGCGAGCGAGCG
The DNA here is from genome assembly GCA_964610955.1 of uncultured Klebsiella sp. Lineage (GTDB taxonomy): Bacteria > Pseudomonadota > Gammaproteobacteria > Pseudomonadales > UBA5518 > UBA5518. The sequence goes on from CAZSYV010000098.1 coordinate 3,658, forward strand.
CTTCAGATACTTCCGCTACGACGAGCTGATCGCCCGCGACAAGGCCAACCTCGAGGCTGCATTGGCCTCATTCCGCGAGGTGGCGGAAGAGCTGCGGGATACCCCTGCCATCACCGTCTTGCCGAGCCTGTAGTGTGCGGAGATACTCGGCGGCAATCACAGCGCTGGTCTTCGCTGAATCCCCGGCGCACGTCGAATACCGATCCACACGGGAAACAAATCAAGGATGAGCATCAGCAACACCCTCAGCCCAGGCAGCAATCCAGTCGGCCCGTTGATCGACGCCGATGAGCAGTTCTGCCATCAGGTCATCGACTCCTTCGCCTGCGTCGGCAGCACCGACCCCTCGTGGACCGAGAAGGTCTGCGCGATGGCGATGGCGCGTGATGGCAGCCTGCAGCTCGGCTTCGGCCTCGGCAAATACACCAACCGCAACGTGATGGACGCCTACGCCGGCATCTCGCGCGGCAGGGAGCAGATCACGGTGCGCGCCAGCCGTGCGCTCGCACCGGAACCGAACCTGACCACGGTCGGTCCGATTCGCTATGAAGTCATCGAACCCCTGAAGAAAGTGCGCTTCGTGCTCGAGGAGAACGCGATACAGCCAATCGCCTTCGACTGCCTGTTCGAGCACCGCATCCCGGCACGCTTCGAGGACCGCAGCCACATCCGTCAGGGCTATCGGGTGATGGCCGAGCTGGTTCGCTACCACCAGACAGGTGTTGCCTCGGGCTGGATCGAGGTCGACGGCAAGCGCACGACGATCGATCCCGACTCATGGGTCTGCACGCGCGACCACTCCTGGGGCGTGCGCTATGGCGTCGGCCAGCCCCTGAGTGATGCGGAGCCCCCGGGCGAAGCAGCGCGCGGCAACTACGAGTTCTTCTGGAGCCCGAGCTACCTCGAGCGTGCCGATGGCAGCCACTACGCGATCTTCCTGAACTTCAGCCAGGTCGACACGGCGTATGGGCGCACCCGTACGGTGATGTCGGCGATCGAGCATCCCGATGGGCGCATCGAGCGCATCGTCGACATAGAACCCGAGCTCGACTACCACCCGATCAACCGACGCCTGCTCGGCGGCAGGATCACGTGTCGCATGGCGGATGGTTCGCTGCGACCAATGACGGTCGAGGTGCTGTCGGATACCGGCTTCCACCTCGGTGCGGGCCTCTACTTCGGCTTCGATGGCCACTTCCACGGCGGGTGGCGCGGGAAGCTGCACGTGGATGGAGAACGCATCGGCGACTGCAGCACTGCGGAGAACGCCAGGCGTCTGCATCAGATCCGCGACACGGCGATACGCATCAGCGACCCGGTGGGTGGCGGCGTCGGCTGGGGCAACTGGCAGCCGATGATGGTCGGCGCGAACGAAAGGCTCGGACTGAAGGTCGAGGACTCGTTTTCCTGAATGGATCACGCCACCCTTGCCACGCTCCGCGACCACCACCCCGCCTGGCGGCTCCTTGCCTCGCCGCACGCGCCACTGCTGGCGAGTTTCCTGCACCGGGTGTTCGTAGCGCCCAACGTGCGGGTAATGAACGAGGCGGACCTTGCCGAGGCACTGGAAGATGAACTGTTTGCCCTGCGCGAACAGCTGGGGGCAGAGGCATACCCGAAGGGCGCGCTGGCATACCTGAACGACTGGGCCGCACCCGACAGGGGCTGGCTGCGCAAGTTCTACAGGCCCGGCACCGACGAGGCGCAGTTCGACCTGACCCCGGCCAGCGAAAAGGCCATCGCCTGGCTGGCGCAGCTGATCGAGCGGCCGTTCGTCGGCACCGAGTCGCGCCTGCTGACGCTGTTTGCGCTGCTGGAGCAGATCAGTGCCGGCACCGAGGCCGACCCCGTCAAGCGCGTGGCCGACCTGCGCAGGAAGCGCGAGGAGGTCGACGCCGAAATCTCCCGCATACTGGCCGGCGATGTGCCACTACTGGATGACACGGCCGTCAGGGACCGTTTCCAGCAGTTCCAGCAGCTGGCACGCGAGCTGCTTGCCGACTTCCGCGAGGTCGAGCACAACTTCCGCCAGCTCGATCGCCGGGTGCGCGAGAAGATCACGCTCTGGGAAGGTGCCAAGGGTGCGCTGCTCGATGAGATCATGGGCGAGCGCGATGCGATCGGTGACTCCGACCAGGGCCGCAGCTTCCGCGCGTTCTGGGACTTCCTCATGTCCAGCCTCCGTCAGGAGGAGCTTTCCGAACGGCTGGATGCGGTACTGGCACTGCCTGCCGTCGCGGCACTGAAGCCCGATCCGCGCACTCGCCGGGTGCATTACGACTGGCTGGAAGCCGGCGAGCACACACAGAGGACGGTGGCCCAGTTGTCACAGCAGCTGCGCCGATTCCTGGACGACCGGGCATTCCTGGAGAACCGCCGCATTCTCGAGCTGCTGCGCGGCATCGAGAGCAAGGCTCTCGATATTCGCATGGCAGCACCCTCCGGCACGCTGATGCACATCGACGCAATGGGCGCGGATATCGAACTGCCGCTGGAGCGCCCGCTGTTCTCGCCGAGCATCAAGCCACGTCTGGCCGATCTCGCACTCATGGCAGCCGAGGACGACATCGACACCACGCGATTGTTCGACCAGATCGTGGTGGACAAGACGCGCCTGCGCTCGATCGTCCAGCGCGCGCTGCGTCGCCAGCGGCAGATTACACTGCACGAACTGCTCGATGCCGAACCCCTGCGCCAGGGCCTGGCCGAGCTGGTCGCCTATCTGGAACTGGCACACGCGAGCGGCACCCCGGAAGGGTTGAGTGCGCTGATCGATGATGCCGTGGAAGAACCCATTCGCTGGCAGGCCCTCGATTCACGGGGATGGGTCGTGATGCGCGAGGCCCGTCTGCCGCGCGTGATCTTCTCGCGCTGAACCTGAGCGTCACGAAGGGAGAAACATGGAAGAGGCGCTGCACACCGACGATTCGACGGAGCACACGCCCAGCGGGCCATCTGCCGTGCCCGAACTGTCCCGCCTGATGGTGCAGCTGCTCAAGGGCGTCATCTACCGCGATGATGACGAACACCTCTGGGCCAGGCTGCTGCGCCTGCAGGCACGGGTGCGCGAGCAGACCGCAGTGCTGCTGCTCGACCTGGTGCTCGATGAGGCCGAAGGCCATGCCTTCCTGAAGAGCCGTCCGGACCCGGACGAGTCGGAGGCGGCTCTGCACCTGCCAAGGCTCGTCGCACGACGGCAGCTCTCATATCCCGTGAGCCTGATGCTGGCGTTGCTGCGCAAGCGCATGGCCGAGTTCGACGCCGGCGGCAGCGACACGCGCCTGGTGCTCTCGCGCGAGGAAATTGCCGAACTGGTGCGGGTGTTTCTGCCCGACGGCACGAACGAGGCGCGGTTGATCGACCAGGTGGATGCAACGATCAACAAGGTAGTCGACCTGGGATTCCTGCGCCGGCTCAAGCCGGCGGGGTTCAGCGCACAGGGCCGTGGGCACTACGAGGTGCGCCGCATCCTGAAGGCATTCGTCGACGCACAGTGGCTGGCCGAGTTCGACGGGCGGCTGGAGACATACAGAACGATGCTGAGCGCTGCAGATACGGATCAAGATGGATCACGAGGGGCGCCCGATGCCTGAGGCACCGACACTCGAGCTGGACTTCGTGGCCGACGACAGCCGAGTAGGCTTCAGGCTGCAGCGGCTGGAGGTGCTGAACTGGGGCACTTTCGACAGGCGCGTCTGGTGCTATGAGCTCAATGGGCGCAACAGCCTGCTCACGGGCGACATCGGCTCGGGCAAGTCCACACTGGTCGATGCCATCACCACCTTGCTGGTGCCGGCGCAGCGCGTGGCCTACAACCGGGCGGCAGGGGCGGATTCCCGCGAGCGCTCGCTGCGCTCCTACGTGCTCGGTCACTACAAGAGCGAGCGCAACGAGGTCACGGGAAGCAGCCGGCCCGTGGCGCTGCGCGACGCCTCGAGCTACTCGGTGATCCTCGGTGTCTTTCGCAACGAGGGCTACGACCAGGCCGTGACGCTGGCGCAGGTCTTCTGGCTGAAGGATCCGCAGGGCCAGCCCGCACGCCTGTTCGTGGCTGCCGAGCAGGCACTCTCCATCGTCACTGCCTTCAGTGACTTTGGCAGCGACATCACTGCCCTGCGCAAGAAGCTGCGCGGCACGGGGTGTGAGCTGTTCGAGAGCTTCCCGCCCTATGGAGCCTGGTTTCGCCGACGCTTTGGCATCGAACACGAGCAGGCGCTGGAGCTGTTCCACCAGACAGTGTCGATGAAGTCGGTGGGCAACCTCACCGACTTCGTGCGCAACCACATGCTGGAGCCCTTCGACGTGGGCAGCCGCATCGAGGCACTGATCCGCCACTTCGACGACCTGGACCGTGCGCATCAGGCCGTGCTCAAGGCCAAGCGCCAGGTCGAGCTGCTGACGCCGCTCGTTGCGGATGGCGAGCGACACCGCTCACTGGTCACCGAGATCCAGGGTTGGCGGGAGGCGCGCGATCAGCTGCGCTCATATTTCGCTCGACTCAAGGGAGAGCTGCTGGAGCGTCGCCTCGGCCTGCTGGCAGAGGATGCTGCGCGGCTGGATGCACAGATCGAGCGCCTCGATGCACAGCGCGAGACCGAGCGTGTCGAAATCGGCCGCCTGGAACGGGCTCTGCGCGACAGCGGCGGCGACCGTCTGGAGGAGCTGGCGGCCGAGATTCACCGCCTGGAGCAGGACAAGGTGCAGCGCCGGAAGAAGGCCGAGCGCTTCCAGGAACTGCTTGGCCGCATCGAGGAGACGGCGCCGCCCGACGAAGCGGGGTTTCTCGTCCAGCAGCAGGGCATTGCCCAGCGTGCCGAGGGATTGCGCGAACGCATCACCGATCTCGACAACCACGAGCGCGAGGAGGACTTTGCGTTCCGCAAGGGGCGCGAGGAGCACGACATCCTGTCGGCGGAGATCGACAGCCTCCAGCGGCGCAGGAGCAACATCGACACTGCTCAGGTGCGCATCCGCGATGCGCTGTGCGAGGCACTGGCCATCGCCGAGGACGAGCTGCCCTTCGCGGGCGAGTTGATCCAGGTGCGTGAAGACGAGCGCGACTGGCAGGGCGCCGCCGAGCGGCTGCTGCGCGGCTTTGGCCTCGCGCTGCTGGTTCCCGACGCACACTACAAGGCCGTAGCGGACTGGGTGGATCGCCAGCATCTGGGTGCCCGGCTGGTTTACTTCCATGTACGGCCAAGGAAGACCACTCGAGGTGGCGACCTGCACCTCCGGTCACTGGTGCGCAAGCTGGTGATCAAGCCGGATTCGCCACATTACGAATGGCTGGAGCAGGAGCTTCGCCAGCGCTTCGACGTTGCCTGCTGCGACACGGGCGAGCAGTTTCGCCGCGAGGCGCGTGCCATCACCCGCGCCGGTCAGATCAAGGACCCGAGCGGGCGCCACGAGAAGGACGACCGCAGCCGCATCGACGACCGCAGCCGCTACGTGCTCGGCTGGAGCAACGCGGACAAGCTGCGCGCCCTGCATGAGCAGCGCCAGCGACTGGAGGAACGACTGGCTGTACTGGGGCAGCGCATCAGTGAGATCCAAAAGGCACTCAACGAGCTGCGCACCCAGCTGGATGCCCTCAGCAAGCTGGAGGAGTTCACCCGGTTTGCAGACATCGACTGGATGAGCCTGGCCCGGAGGATTGCCACACTCTCCGAGGAACGCGCGCGGCTGGAGGCTGCATCCGACACCCTGCAGGAGCTGACACGCCAGCTAAGGACCGTGCAGGATCGGCTTGGCGAACTGGAGGCGAAGCGCTCCGAGGCGTTGGGCCGGCGGGGCGAGGTCAAGAGCAAGCGAGAGGCCGCCCAGGCGATGCGGGATCAGTCCGGCAGCATTTGGGACGATGCGCCGCTGACCGAGGCGCAGATCAGGAGCCTGGACGGCTGGCGCACGCAGGCACTCGGCGAGCATCAGCTCTCGGTCGAGTCCTGCGACAACCGCGAGCAGGAACTGCGCAAGTGGTTGCAGGAGCGCATCGATGCCGAAGACCGGCGCCTGGCACGCCTGACCGAGCGCATCGCCAATGCGATGCGCGGCTTCAAGGAGGAGTTCAAGGCCGAGACAGTCGAGATGGATGTCGCTCTTGCAGCACTGCCGGAGTACGAGCGGCTGCTTGCCGGCCTGAGGAGCGACGACCTGCCGCGCTTCGAGGCGCGCTTCAAGGAGCTGCTCAACGTCAACAC
>CAZSYV010000099.1:0-9827 GCA_964610955.1 uncultured Klebsiella sp.
CCAGGACGCCGTCGCGCGCTCCGCAGCGGCGGCGGATGCGCTGGCCGAGGTGTTCGTGAAGACCAGCGGCTCGCGCCGGGTGCTCGACAACCCGGTCGTGGCGGCAGCCCTGCGCGATGCCGACCGGCTGCTGGTCCAGTTCTACTTCACTCGCCTCGAGTATCCAGCGCGAAGCGATGGACCCACCGAGGAGCTTGGCCTGCACGCGGTGTTCTCGCCGCAGGCGGTTGCCAGCGTGCTGCAGCGCGCCGGCGAGCCGCTGCTGCCACCCAATCGACCAGTGACACTGCTCTGGCTGGCCATCGATGACGGTGCTGCCACCGGGCCGCGGCTGCTCGACCGCGATACCGATGCCGTGCTGGGTGCCTGGCTGCAGTTCCACGCGGCGCAGCGCGGCCTGGTGCTGCGTTTCCCTGAAATGGACATGCAGGACAGCATGGCGGTCGACGTCGCGCAGGTGTGGGCACTCGATGCGCCGGCACTGGGCGCCGCCAGCGCACGCTATGGGGCGGGACCGATGCTGCTTGCGAAGCTCGTGGCGAGGCCGGATGGCCCCCTGTCTGGCGAATGGCTGTACCTCGACGGTGAGCAGGAGAGCGCGGGGCAGGGTGCTGCTGCAAGCGTCGAGGCGCTTGCAGCCGAGGCGGTGGGTTTTGCGGCAGAGGCCATCGCGGTGCGCTACGCCGTGCGTACCGATGAATCGCAGGGCGAGCAGCTGCGCGTGCGCATCGATGGGCTGGATGCGTTTCGGGCGTACTACCGCGTCTATCGGCAGCTGCGCGAGATGAAGTCGGTGCACCGGGTGCAGCTCGCGCTGGTGGATCGCGATGCGTTCTTCTTCGATCTGACGACGGCCAGTGATCTCGAGACCGTGTTGCGTGAGCTCTCGCTGCTGCCGCAGCTGCAGCCGCTCGGTGATGCCACCGAAGCGCACTATCGCTGGTCGGGGAGCTGAGCGCCCATGGGTACGGCGATGAGTTCCACGGGCATTGCGCAGCGCGCGCTGGTGTTTTGCGTGGTGCTGGCCGTCGGCTGGCTGCTGCACCTGCTCGGGCCGATCCTGACGCCGTTTCTCGTCGGCATGGCGCTTGCGTATCTCTGGGACCCGACGGTGGACCGCCTGCAGCGCGTGGGAGTCGGGCGCACGCTGGCGGTGTGCGCGGTGTTCCTGCTCATGGTCCTGCTGCTGGTGGTACTGGTGCTGGTGCTGGTGCCGCTGCTGGGGCGCCAGATGCTGATCATGGCTGCCAAGGTGCCGGTGGCCGTGCAGTGGTTTCACACCACGCTGCTGCCGTGGCTGCAGCAGCGCTTCGGCATCGGTGCCGGCGATCTGCCGATCCAGGCGCTTGGTGAGGCGCTGGTTGCCAACTGGCAGAGTGCCAGCGGCTTTGCCCAGCGTCTGCTGAGCTCGGCGACCGCCTCGTCGCTTGCCCTGCTTGCCTGGCTCGCAAACCTCGTGCTGATTCCCGTGGTGACGTTCTACCTGCTGCGCGACTGGGACGAACTGCTGCAGCGCGTGCACGATGTGCTGCCGCGCGCCTGGGAGGCGACGGCGGTGCAGCTGGCACGCGAGTGCGACGAGGTGGTCAGCGCCTTCATCCGCGGACAGCTGCTGGTGATGCTCGCGCTTGGTGCCTGCTACACCTTCGGGCTGATGCTGATCGGGCTCGATCTGGCGCTGCTGATCGGCCTGCTGGCGGGCCTTGCCAGCATCGTGCCCTACCTCGGGCTGGTACTTGGCATGAGTGCGGCGGCAATCGCCGCGCTGCTGCAGTTCGGTGACTGGCTGCCGCTGCTGTGGGTGTTCGTGGTGTTTGGTGCGAGCCAGCTGCTCGAGGGCATGTACCTCACGCCGCGTCTGGTCGGGGATCGGATCGGTCTGCATCCGGTGGTGGTGATCTTTGCCGTGATGGCCGGCGGACAGCTGTTCGGCTTTACCGGCGTGCTGCTCGCGCTGCCGGTCTCGGCGGTGATCATGGTGCTGTTGCGACATGTGAATGAACGCTATCGCGCCAGTGTGTTCTACGGTACGGCAACGCTCGCGGCGGCAGCGTCACCGGCTCCTGCAGCACCGGGCGCCGATGGGGGTGTTGCGCCCAGTGTCGAGACCGCCGATCCGCGCGTTGCGCCCGATGCGGGGGCCAGCGAACCCCGGCCGCCCGAGACCAACGCACACTGATGGTGCAACAGCTGCCGTTGCCGGTTGGCCTGGATGACGAGGCGACGTTTGCCAACTTCCACCCGGGTGAGGTGAACCGTGGCACGCTGGCGCGCCTGCTGCATTTCGTGACGGCGGGCACGGGTGTGCTGTACCTGCACGGTCCCCACGGCAGCGGGCGAAGTCACCTGCTGCAGGCAGCGTGTCGTGCGCTGGAGGAGGGTGGCGCGACGGCTTTCCATCTTCCGCTGGCGACGCTGCGTGAGGCTCCTGCGGCAGAGCTGCTTGCCGGGCTTGAGACGTACTCGCTGGTCTGCCTGGATGACATCGACGCCATTGCCGGGCTGCCCGACTGGGAGGAGGCGCTGTTCCACCTCTACAACCGCTGTGCCGAGTCGGGCTGTCGCCTGATCGTCGCGGCGACCCTGCCACCGGCACAGGCGGGTCTGCAGCTTGCCGATCTGCGCTCGCGCCTGCAGGCAGGGGAGCTTCTGGCACTGGCGCTGCCCGATGAGGAAACCTGCATCGCGGCGTTGCAGCTGCGCGCGCGCCGTCGCGGGCTGGTGCTCGATGCCGAGGTCGCGCGCTTCATCGGCCTGCGCAGCCGCCGCTCGATGGCTGCGCTGTTTGCCGTGCTGGAGCGCCTCGATCGTGCTTCGCTGGGAGCCGGCCGGCGCCTCAGCATTCCCTTCGTCAAGGACGTGATGGGCTGGTGAAGCCGCTGGCGCGCCGGCTCTCGGGCAGCCCCGCGTGATCTCGTGAAGGGGCCCGGTGCCTGGGCAGTGTGGTGGCGAATCGGCAGTGGCTTGCCGTTACGCAGTGGCTTGCCGTTACACTGCCCGGCGGGTGTCGCTGGTGCAGAACGCCGTGCCTGTGACTCGCTGAAGGCATGAGGAGGATCTCGAATGCTCGGGCTGATGCAGGATCGCCAACTGACGCTCACGTCGATCATGACGCATGCCCGGCGCCAGCATGCAGAGGGTGAGATCGTTTCGGTGAGCGCAGATCAGCCGCTGCACCGCTACCGTTACCGTGATGCCTTTGCGCGCACCGCGCAGCTCGCGGCGGCGCTGTGCCGTCTGGGCGCGAAGCGCGGCGACCGCATCGGTACGCTCGCGTGGAACGATCACCGCCACCTCGAGCTGTACTTCGCCACCTCGTGCGCCGGTTTCGTCTGTCACACGATCAATCCGCGGCTCTTTCCCGAGCAGATCGAGTTCATCATCCGCGATGCCGCCGACAGCTGGCTGTTCGTCGATCCGCTGTTCGTGCCCCTGCTTGCCACGATGCAGGAGCGCCTCGATTCGGTGCAGGGTTTCGTGATTCTCGGGCCTGCGGGAGCTGCCGAGCGCTCGGGACTGCGCAACGCATGCGACTACGAGACCCTGCTTGCCGGGCATGAGCCGGAGTTCGACTGGCCCGTTCTCGATGAGCGCAGCGCCTGTGCGCTGTGCTACACCTCGGGAACCACGGGCAAGCCGAAGGGCGTGCTCTACGACCACCGCGCACTGGTGCTGCACACCTACGCCTGCCTGATGGCCGATGTGATGGGCTTGACGGCGCGCGATGTGGTGCTGCCGGTGGTGCCGATGTTTCACGTCAACGCGTGGAGCATTCCCTACGGTGCTGCCGCGGTCGGCGCGAAGCTGGTGTTGCCGGGGCCGCGCATGGGCGATGGCGCAGCGCTCGCGCGGCTGATCGCCACGGAGGCGGTGAACATTGCCGCGGGCGTGCCGACCGTGTGGCTCGGACTGCTGACACACCTGCGCACCAGTGGCGAGCGCCTGCCTTCGCTGCGGCGCGTGGTGGTTGGGGGTGCAGCCTGCCCGCGGGCGATCATGGAGGAGTTCGAGAACGAGCACGGTGTGCATGTGCACCATGCCTGGGGCATGACCGAGACGAGCCCGCTCGGCACATTCAACTCGTCGAGTGCGGACTTCGCGACGCTGTCCACCGAGGAGCAGTGGCGCCAGCGCCTGAGCGTCGGGCGCCCCGTCTGGGGCATCGAGGCGCGCATCGTCGATGAGGTGCACCGCGAGCTGCCGTGGGATGGGGAAACCTTTGGCGCACTGCAGGTGCGTGGGCCCTGGGTGTGCGCGGAGTATTTCAGGATGGGTCCGGGTGCCGGCCACGGGGCCGATGGCTGGTTCGACACGGGTGATGTGGCCAGCATCGATGCGCGCGGTTATGTGAGCATCACCGACCGGGCAAAGGACATGATCAAGTCGGGCGGTGAGTGGATCAGCTCGATCGAGCTGGAGAACATCGCCGTCGCGCACCCGGCGGTTGCCGAGGCAGCGGTGATCGCCGTGGCGCACGCGCGCTGGGATGAACGCCCGCTGCTCTGCGTGGTACTGCGGGCCGGCAAGCGTGTCACGCCGGAGGAACTGCTGGCGTGGTTCGACGGCAAGGTGGCCCGCTGGAGCGTGCCCGATGAGGTGCTGTTTCTCGACGGGCTGCCGCACACGGCGACCGGCAAGCTCGACAAGAAGGACTTGCGCAGGCGCCTGCACGACCATGAACGGCACGGCCGACAGATCGGCAGCTGAGTCGCCACACGCAACGGAGGATCGAGATGAGCGAGTTCAAGGCGCCGCTGGCAGACATGGCCTTCGTGCTCGATGAGCAGGCACGGATTGGCGAACTTGCCCAGCTTCCGGGGCTCGGGGAGGCAACGCCGGAACTGGTCGGCGCCGTGCTCGAGGGTGCGGGGCGTCTGGCAGCGCAGGTCATCGCGCCGCTCAACCGCAGCGGCGATCGCGAGGGCTCGCGCATCGAGAACGGCCAGGTCGTCGAGGCGGCAGGGTTTCGTGATGCGTACCAGCAGTACATCGCCGGTGGCTGGTGTGGGCTCGCGGTCCCGCCGGAGCACGGCGGACAGGGGTTGCCGCAGGTGCTGGCGAGCGCCGTTGCCGAGATGGTGCAGTCGGCGAACCTTGCGTTCAGTCTCTGCCCGTTGCTCACCCAGGGAGCGATCAATGCGCTCATGCAGCATGCGGATGCCGAGCTGCAGCGGATCTATCTGCCAAGGATGGTGAGCGGCGAGTGGTCGGGCACGATGAACCTCACCGAGCCGCAGGCAGGCTCCGATCTGGCGGCGGTGCGCACGCGCGCCGTGCGCGCCGACGGGCACTACCTGATCGAGGGCACCAAGATCTTCATCACCTGGGGCGATCACGGCATGACCGGGAACGTGATCCATCTGGTGCTGGCACGCCTTGCCGATGCGCCCGCGGGCACGCGGGGCATCTCGCTGTTCCTGGTACCGAAGTTTCTCGTGAATGCCGATGGCAGCCTGGGTGCGCGCAACGATGTGCGACCGGTGTCGGTCGAGCACAAGCTCGGCATCCACGCGAGCCCGACCTGCGTGATGAGCTACGGCGATGCGGGTGGTGCCATCGGCTACCTGGTCGGGCGCGAGAACGAGGGCCTGGCGCATATGTTCACGATGATGAACCACGCGCGGCTCTCGGTCGGGCTGCAGGGCGTGGCGCTTGCCGAGCGTGCGCGCCAGCAGGCGGTTGCCTACGCCCGCGAGCGCGTGCAGGGTGTGGCTCCGGGGGGGGGCGAGGCTGCGAGCATCGTGCACCACCCCGATGTGCGGCGCATGCTGATGCAGATGCGTGCCCTGACCGAGGCCGGGCGCGGCCTCGCCTACGTCGCGATGGCGGAGCAGGACCGTGCCCAGCACGCTCTTGCAGAAGACCAGCGTGCCCTGGCGGTGCAGCGCATTGCCCTGCTCACGCCGATCGTCAAGGGCTGGTGTACCGAAGTGGCGGTCGAGGTCGCCTCGCTTGGCGTGCAGGTGCATGGCGGCATGGGCTACATCGAGGAAACCGGCGCGGCGCAGCACCTGCGCGATGCCCGCATCCTGCCGATCTACGAGGGTACGAACGGCATCCAGGCGCTCGACTTCATCGGGCGCAAGTTCCTGCGTGATCAGGGGGCGGGACTGCGTGCGCTGACTGCCGAGATGCACGAGGTGGCAGCGCTGCTCGACAACGGTCCGCTGGCCGATCTCGGGGCCAGGCTGGGGCAGGCGATTCGTGAGCTCGAGGGCTGCGCGGACTGGGTGGTGGTGAACGCCGATGCCCGCGGTGTGGTGGCAGCCACGGTGGCGCACCATTTCCTGATGCTTGCGGGAGTCGTCGCCGGCGGCTGGCAGCTCGCGCTTGCAGCGCTGGCCGCGGCGCGGCGCCTGGCTCACGGTGGCGCCGATGAGGCCTTCTGCAGCGCGAAGCTGGCAACGGCGCGTTTCTACGCCGAGCAGATCCTGCCGCGCGCGCGCATGCACGCCGAGGTGGTGCGCAGCGGCGCAGAGGCGACGACGGCGCTCGATGAGGCACTGCTGGCATAGCCGGGCATCCGGCTGCCCGTCGTTCCTGCCCTCGTCGGAATGACATAATCGGCGCTGCCGGAAACGGTGACTGCTGACCGGAACGACACCGGGCGGCTCGGATGAACGAACACATGTGGAGGGAGTAGATGGTGGAGCGTCACGAGCAGTTCTATATCGATGGTGCATGGGTGGACCCGATCGAGCGCCGTACCCTGGAAGTGATCGACCCTTCGACCGAGGAGGCATTCGCGACGATCTCGATTGGCTCTGCGGCCGATGTCGATCGCGCCTGTCGTGCGGCACGAGCGGCATTTGCGTCATTCTCGGCAAGTTCACGCGAGGAGCGCATTGCGCTGCTCGAGCGCATCGTTGCCGTCTACCAGCGTCGCTACCAGGAGTTCGCTGCGGTGATCTCCCGTGAGATGGGCGCCCCCATCGGGCTGGCAACCCACGCGCAGGCCGCAATGACGGTGGCGCACTTCACGACTGCCATCGAAACGCTGCGCCAGTTTGCCTTCGAGGAAGACCTGGGCGACACGCGTGTGGTTCGCGAGCCGATCGGTGTCTGCGCGCTGATCACGCCCTGGAACTGGCCCGGCAACCAGATCGCGTGCAAGGTGGCGCCGGCGCTGGCAACCGGCTGCACGATGGTGCTCAAGCCGAGCGAGGTCGCACCGCTCGATGCGATCCTGTTCGCCGAGGTGCTGCACGAGGCAGGTGTGCCGCACGGGGTCTTCAACCTGGTCAACGGTGATGGGCCCGGTGTGGGTACGGCACTTGCCTCGCACCCCGAGGTCGACATGGTCTCGTTCACCGGTTCGACGCGTGCCGGCATCCTCGTCGCCAAGGCGGCGGCGGATACCGTGAAGCGCGTGTGCCAGGAGCTTGGCGGCAAGTCGGCGAACATCCTGCTGGATGATGTGGACTTTGCCACCGCGGTACCCCGCGACGTGCTGGGCTGCTTCATGAACAGCGGGCAGTCGTGCAATGCGGCGTCGCGGATGCTGGTCCCGGCCGAGCGCATGGATGAGGTCAGGCGCCTTGCACGCGAGGCGGCCATGGCTGCGCGTGTCGGCGACCCGCGCAGCGAGACGACGCTGCTTGGCCCCGTGGTGAGCCAGCTGCAGTACGAACGCATCCAGCGCCTGATCCAGGCAGGAATCGACGAGGGTGCCGAGCTGGTGTGTGGCGGCACCGGACGGCCGGAGGGTCTGGAGCGGGGCTACTACGTCAGGCCGACCGTGTTTGCCAGCGTCGACAACACGATGACGATCGCACGCGAGGAAATCTTCGGCCCCGTCCTGGTGATCATTCCCTACCGCGACGAGGCCGATGCGATCCGCATCGCCAACGACTCGCGCTATGGGCTCTCGGGCTATGTCAGCTCGGCCGATGCGGCGCGTGCGCGGCGTGTCGCTCATGCGCTGCGCACCGGGATGGTGCACCTCAACGGTGCGGCACCGAACCTTGCTGCGCCGTTCGGGGGCTACAAGCAGTCGGGGAACGGTCGTGAATGGGGAGCGTACGGCTTCAACGATTTCCTCGAGACCAAGGCGATCGTTGGCTATACGGCGAGTGCGCAGCCAGCGGGTTGATGCCCGGCACGGCAAGAATCAACAGGAATCGGGAGGGAGGCGGATGAGCGATGCCAGAGAGGCCCTGCACGGGGCGTGGGACGAGCTGATTGCCGCGCTGCAGCGTGCGCGTGATGCGATCGATGATCCGGCAGGCATGCCGCCACCATTCGATGATCGCACGCTCGCCGAGGGTTATCGCTACCTGATGGGCTTCGTGCACCACGGTGTGGAGCGCGCGTTTCACGAAGACGTCCTGCGCCCACAGTTTCGCAACGCTCTCAGCGTGCTCAATCGCAGCACCATCGACAACCCGGATGCCGTGTACTTCTACGCGCCGATCGACGGCAGGCGCAGCTATCTGCTGCGCGGTGAGATGGGCGATGCGCGACACTGGCGCGGCGAGCCGGCAACGGCGCTCGGGCGCAAGGCACCGCACTACCTGATCTTCGAGGCTAGCAGCGGGCAACTCGCGGGCGACAGCGGCGATCTGGCCGAGCTGCGCCCTGGCGTGAAGGCACGTACCGGGCGCATGGACTGCACGACGATCGAGATCGACGCCGATGGCAGCTTCGAGATCCTGCTGGCGCCGGAGCGCCCGCCGGGGCACACGGGCAACTTCATCGCAACGCTGAAGCGCACGACGCACCGTGGTAGCGACGATGCGCAGGCACCGCTCGAGCGCTACGCCGACTACATCAGCGGTCGGCAGTTGTTCTACGACTGGAATCGCGAGGATGCGATCCACTTCGAGATGACGGCGCTCGATCCCGATCTGCCGCCGCCCGAGGCGTATACACCCGAGCGCGCGGCTGCCGAACTGCGCCGGATGGGGGGTATCGTCAGCGGCCAGATGCATTTCTGGAACGCATTCTGGACGATCACGATGGGTGCCTACGGTGAGCGCCCGGGCACGCCTCCCGGCATGGCGTTTCCGCGCAACGGCTTCAACCGCATCAATGCCGCGTCCGGGGCGACCGGTGGCGGCATGAGCACCAACCTGTACGCGGGCGGTGTGTGGGAGCTTGGCCCTGATGAGGCGCTGATCATCGAGAACCGGGTCCAGGTGGCGCCGCACTACATCGGCTTTCAGCTCGGCAACCTGTGGGGCGAGTCGCTCGAGTACGGCAGCCGCATCACCTCGCTGAACGGCTGGCAGTCGCGAGTGGATGCCGATGGCGTGATTCGCCTGGTCGTCGCCCACCGCGACCCCGGTGTGCCGAACTGGCTGGACACCACCGGGCTCGAACGGGGTTTTCTTTCACCACGCTGGGCCTACAGCCAGACCCCGCCCGAGGGCCAGTGGCCGGGCATCAGTGCCCGCAAGGTGGCGTTTGCGCACATTCGTGATCACCTGCCGCCAGACACCCCGGTGGTCGGTGCCGCCGAACGGCGCCGCCAGATCGCGGTTCGCGAACGCCACGTGCGCAAACGCTACCGCGCGTTCTAGACCACCGCACACTGGGCCCCCGCTTCCGCGGGGGTGACGGATAGTGTTTCTGCGGGGGTGACGGATAGTGCTTCCGCGGGGGGTGGCGGAATGGTGCTTGCGCGGGGATGACGTTCTTGCGCGGAAATGACGCTCCCTCCGTCACCCCCGCGGAAGCGGGGGGCCAGTGCGCTGTGCAACCTCCTCGGTTCCCGCTTTCGCGGGAATGACGCTCCCTCCGTCACCCCCGCGGAAGCGGGGGGGGCCAGTGTGCTGTGCAACCTCCTCGGTTCCCGCTTTCGCGGGAATGACGCTCCCTCCGTCACC
>CAZSYV010000100.1:0-9803 GCA_964610955.1 uncultured Klebsiella sp.
AGCGGCGCATCACGCGCGACGAGGTCTACATCGCCGACGAGGCGTTCTTCACCGGCACGGCTGCCGAGGTGGTCCCGATCCGCGAGCTCGACGGACGCACGATCGGCAGCGGACGGCGCGGCCCCATCACCACCGAGCTGCAGTCACGCTACTTCGACCTGGTGCGCGGCGCCCGCGCCGATCACCCGGAGTGGCGTACCCCGGTCTCGGGCTGACCCGCAGCGGGACGCTGCAGCATATGAGCAGCGCGTCTTCGGTGGACTCGCCCGTACTGGTCGTCGGTCCTGCGTGGATCGGCGACATGGTGATGGCGCAGTCGCTGTTCGGCGTGCTTGCGGCCCGCCCCGGAAATCCCCCGGTCGACGTGCTCGCACCGCGCTGGTGCAGCGATCTGCTCGGGCGCATGCCCGATGTGCGGCATGCCGTGACGATGCCGCTCGGCCATGGCGAGCTCGCCCCGATGGTGCGCAGGCGGATCGGCAGGGAACTGCGCACCACGGGTTACGCGCAGGCAATCGTTCTGCCGAACTCACTGAAGTCGGCACTCGTACCCTGGTTCGCCGGCATTCCGAGGCGCACCGGCTGGCGTGGCGAGATGCGCTACGGCCTGCTGAACGACATGCGTCACCTCGACCCGGGGCGCCTGCCACTGATGGTGGAGCGTTTCGTCGCCCTCGGTGTCGATGCGGATGCACCGCTCCCCGAGATCCCGCGCCCGCGTCTGCGCGCCGATACCGTGGCAGGCGCGGCGTTGCGCGGGAGCCTGGGACTCGATCCGGACCGCCCGGTGCTTGCCTGCTGTCCGGGCGCCGAGTTCGGGCCCACCAAGCGCTGGCCGGAGAGCCATTTCGCGGCGGTCGCCGCGCAGGCGATCGGGGCCGGCATGCAGGTCTGGCTGTTCGGCTCGGGTGGCGATCGCGAGGTGTGCGCAGCGATACGCGCAGCGCTCGATCTGCAGGCGCAGGCCCACTGCAGCGATCTTGCCGGGCGCACCACGCTTGGCGATGCAATCGATCTGCTCTCCTGTGCCAGGGTGGTGCTCAGCAACGATACCGGTCTGATGCATGTTGCGGCAGCGCTCGGGCGCCCGCTGGTCGTCGTCTACGGCGGCAGTTCGCCACGCTTCACGCCGCCGCTCGTGGACGCCCCGGAACTGTTCACCTCGTCCCTTGCGTGCGTGCCGTGCTTTGCGCGAACCTGCCGCTACGGGCATTACCGCTGCCTGTGGGACCAGCGTCCGGGACCGGTGGCTGCGGCAGTCCTGCGCCTGGCGGCGTGTTGAGCGGCGTGCGGCCGATCGCCGGTCCCGGTCGGGAGTCCCCGTGAGGGTGCTGCTCGTCAAGATGTCCTCGCTCGGTGACGTGATCCACACGCTGCCTGCGCTCGAGGATGCGCTGCGTGCGCGGCCCGGGCTTCGGTTCGACTGGGTGGTCGAGGAGGCGTTCGCCGAAGTGCCGGCGTGGCACCCCGGGGTCTCCCGGGTGATCCCGGTCGCCTTGCGCCGCTGGCGCCGCTCCCCGTTCGACGCCCTGCGCAGCGGCGAGTGGGCACGCTTTCGTGCGGCGCTGAAGGAACAGCCGTACGAGCTCGTGATCGATGCCCAGGGCCTGCTGAAAAGCGCCTTCGTCGCCCGCCTGGCGGGGGCACCCTGCGCTGGCTACGACCGCACGAGTGCGCGTGAGCCCCTTGCATCGTGTGCATATCGTCAGCGCGTCGTCGTTGCGCGTGAATGCCATGCGATCGAGCGCACGCGGCGGCTGTTTGCCGCGCTGCTCGGCTATGCGGCGCAGGATACCGGAGCGTGCTACGGCATCGACCGGACGCGGCTCGGGCCGACCCCGGCCGCGGGTGGCGTGCTGTTCCTGCACGGAACCTCGCGTGCCGACAAATGCTGGCCGGAAGAGTCATGGATGGCGCTTGGCGAACGGGTGACGCGAAGCGGCCGCACGGTGCTGCTGCCCTGGGGCAACGAGGAAGAACATGCACGGGCGCAGCGCATCGCGCAGGGCCTGCCGGCGGCGCGGGTGCTGCCGCGCATGAGGCTCGGGGAGATCGGCGCGCTGCTTTGCGGTGTGAACGCCGCGGTTGCGGTCGACACCGGGCTGGGACATCTGGCGGCTGCGCTGGGAGTCCCGTGCGTATCGCTCTACGGCCCGACCCGCATCGAGCTCATCGGTACGCGTGGCGAGAACCAGCGGCACGTGCGCAGCACCTCGGGCGTGCTTGCCGATATCGGTACAGGGGAGGTGTGGGACGCGCTGTGCGCAGCACTGCAGGCGGAGCCGCGGGTGTGTTGAGCCTGCACGATGTATTCGCGAGCGGGCACGAACTTGCCGCGCCCTTCGATCTGCGCCTCGCCGACGGCGAGACGGTGCATGTCGAGGCGCTGCTGCGCGTGCTCCCGGGTCGGAGGTTGACGGCGCGCGTGAGGCGTGCCGGCAGCGTGCAGCTGATGAAGCTGTTCGCACGCCGGCGCGAGCAGGTACGCGAGATGCGCGGTCTGAGGTGGCTTGCAGCACTGGCGCTTCCGGCACCGCGACTGCTGCATGCGGGCCACCAGCTCGTGTTCATGACCTACATCGACGCGGCGCGTACCCTGGCACAGGCGCTGTCCGAAGGCGTGGACGAGACCGCGGTGCTCGGGCAGGCACTCGCGCTGCTGCAGCAGCTGCGCGCGGCAGGGCTGCGCCACGCAGACCCTCACCTGGACAATTTCCTGCTGAAGGACGACGGCAGCGTGTGCCTGATCGATGCGGGCGCGATCGCGCATCGGCGCTGGTGGACGCCACCTGACGCCGACCGTGCGCTCTTCTGCAGCCAGATAGCGCCCGCGGCACGCGCGCCGTTATGGCTTGCGCTGGGTGAGGAGGCGCGCTCGCTGCGTGGGGCGATCGAGCGCAGCGACCGCCTGCGCGCCTACCGACTGGCGGCAAAGGCCGGGCGCAGCTGTTCCGAGTTCGTTGCCGAACACGACTGGCGCCACCGCCAGGTGTTGCGGCGCGATCGCGACAGCCCTGCCCTGCGGGCGATTCTCGCCGAACCGGATCGTGCGCTGCATGCTGGCGTATTGCTGAAGGACGGAAACAGTGCGACCGTCGCACGCATCGATTGCGCGGGTCGGGCGCTGGTGCTGAAACGCTACAACATCAAGGACTGGCGCCATGCGATCGCGCGCGCCCTGCAACACACGCGGGCGTGGCGCTCGTGGCGCAACGCGGCGTTGCTGCGCTCGCTCGGCATCGCGACACCGCTGCCGGTCGCCGTACTCGAGCGCCGCGTGGGGCCGTTGCGCAGTACCGCCTACCTCCTGACCGATGCCGTCGATGGCGTCACGCTGGATTCCGCCGTGGAAGGCGGGTCCGCGTGGGCGCATCTGAGCCGCGACCTGCGCCTGTTGTTCGATGCGCTCGTCGTGCTTCGCTGCAGTCATGGTGACTGCAAGGCGAGCAACTTCCTCTACGATGGACGCGGGGTGTGGACCCTCGATCTCGACGGCATGCGTCGCCATCGCAGCCGGGTGGGCCTGCACCGGGCGCTCGCCCGGGATCGTGCGCGCCTGTTGCACAATTTCGATGCCGCCAGCGCCGCACGCCTGGCGGCCTTTCTCGACACGGAGCCGGAGACATCATGAAGAAGCACACCGCAGGCTACGCACCGGCCGGAGACCAGACCGTCGTGCTGGGCCTCTCCGGGGCGCTTGGGCACGACCCTTCGGCGGCGCTCTACATCGGCCCGCGTCTCGTTGCTGCTGCCGAAGAGGAGCGCTTCGTGCGCGACAAGCACGCAAAGAACCGCATGCCGCTCGAATCGGCACGCTTCTGCCTGCGGTTTGCCGGCATCGAGCCACGAGATGTGCATGTGGTGGCCATACCGTTTGCCCCGATTCCGCTCACACGCGCAGCGCGCTGGCACTACGCGGCGCGCCACTGGTACGCCCCGGATCGGGCGCTCGATGCGCTGCTGAACGGCAACCGACGCTACCGGCGCTACCGCGACCGCATCTTCGCACTGCTGCGCGAGCTCGGGATCGATCCACAGCGGGTCGAGTTCCACCCGGTCGAGCACCACCTTGCGCATGCGAGCAGTGCCTATCACCTGAGCGGCTTCGACATGAACGGTCGTGTCGCGATCATGGGGGTCGACGGCAAGGGCGAGTACGCGACGACGTTCTTCGGCTACGGCGAGAACGGCAGGATCCACCGCGTGCGTGAATTCCACGATCCCGATTCGCTCGGCGGGCTGTACGGGGCGCTGACCGAGTACCTCGGCTTCGAGATGCTCGACGGTGAATACAAGGTGATGGGCATGGCGCCTTACGGCGACCCCGGTCGCTACGATTTCTCGCGGCTGCTCGACTACCGCGACGGGCGGCTGCGCGTGAACACACGCTACGCCAATACCGTTGGCCTGCGTCGCTACCGCCACGAGGGCCGTGGCTGCTATTACGGCCCGCCGCTGGTCGAGTGGCTCGGGCCGCCGCGCCACGGCGACAGCGCGGACGAGCCCTACGTGCACTATGCGGCCGCCATGCAGCAGCTGTTCGAGGACGCAGTGCTCGCGCTGATGGATCATTATCTCGGCGACATCGTGCGCGAGAGCGGGCGCATCGCCTTCGCGGGAGGCGGTGCGCTCAACGTGAAGCTCAACCAGCGCATCATTGCGCGCCCCGACGTGCGCGAACTCTTCGTGCAGCCGGCATCGGGCGATGCAGGAACGGCCGTCGGCGCGGCATCCTACGCGCTCACCGTGCGCGGCGTGATGCCGGAGCCGATGAAGCATGTCTACCTCGGCCCGCAATACGGCGTCGAGGAGTGTCTGCGCGCCTGCCGGGCCCGGGGTGATCGGCTGCGGGTCGAGCGGGTGGCCGACATCGAGATCCGTGTCGCCCGTCTGCTGGCCGAGGGCCACCCGGTGGCGTGGTTCCAGGGGCGCATGGAGTTCGGACCGCGTGCGCTCGGGGCGCGCAGCATCCTCGGGTGCCCCAGTGTTCCGGGAGTCGCCGACCGCATCAACGCGCAGATCAAGTACCGCGAGCGCTGGCGGCCGTTCTGTCCGAGCATGCTCGATCGGGTGGCACCGCAGATGCTCGGTATCGAGCATCCCGCGCCGTTCATGACCATCACCTTTCCGGTGCGTGAGGAGTGGAAGTCGCGCGTTCCGGAGGTCGTGCATCAGGACGGCACGGCACGTGCACAGGTCGTCGAGCGCGCATACCACCCGCGCTACTACGCGCTCATCGAGGAGCTCGAGCGTCTGACCGGAAACGGCGTCGTGCTGAATACCTCGCTGAACCGTCGTGGCGAGGCGATGGTGTGCTCACCCGAGGATGCGCTCGAGATGTTCTTCGGCAGCGATCTGCAGTACCTCGCCCTCGAGGACCTGCTGGTCAGCAAGGCCTGACCCGACGTCAGTCGTGCGGCGCGTACAGCGAGGGTTCACCGGGCGGGCGTGTCTTGAAGCGCCGGTGTGCCCACAGGTACTGCTCCGGGTGGGCGCGCACCAGGGTTTCGATGAGCCGGTTCACCCGCGTGGCGTCGGCGACCGGGTCACGGCCGGGGAAATCCTCGAGGGGCTCGCCGATCTCGACGACCCAGCGGCCGTCGTCCTCGCGCCAGTGCGCCACCGGAATGACGGTTGCACGCCCGATGCGCGCCAGCCGCGCGGTTGCCGTCAGGGTGGCGGCGGGAATGCCGAAGAACGGGGCGAACACGGAATGCGCCGGGCCGTTGTCCTGGTCCGGCAGGTACCACAGCACGTGGCCGGCAAGCAGGCTGGCGCGCATGGCCATCACGTCGGAGCGTTCGATCACGTTGCGGATCCAGCGCGAGCGGTTGCGGCGGATGATGCGCTCCCAGGCGGGGTTCTTCTGCCGGCGGTAGACCACGTCGGAGTCCGCGTCGATCGCCAGGGCGCGGCCCGCCATCTCGAGCGTGCCCATGTGCGCGCCGAGCAGCAGCACGCCACGACCGTTTGCACGTGCCCGGACAAGTCGGTCCATGCCGCGCACCTCGAGCCTGCGACGCACCCGGGCGGTTGGCACCCACCAGGCGATCGCGGTGTCGAAGAGCGCTTCGGTGGTGGCGCGGAAGTTGTCGCGCAGCAGCCGCTCGCGCGCCTGTCTGTCCATCTGCGGAAAGCACAGCGCGAGGTTGGTGGCGACGATCCGGCGCCGGCTCGCGGAAAGCCAGCGCAACAGCGTGCCCACTACCGTGGCGGCAAGACGGCGCAGCCGGTAGGGGGAGTGTGCGATCAGCCACAGCGGTACCAGCGCCAGCCAGATCGGCCAATGGCGCGGATGCAGGGGGTGTGAGTAACGGCGTTTCTTGCTCATGCGGGTCCCGCCACGCGAAACGGCGATTATATAGGAGGGTTTGGCTGCGGCCGCCTTGCCATCTTCGGGTGCTGTTGCACGATTGCTGCGGCTGCGATCATGGCCTGCGATCGCGTATTCTTGAGGGGTGATCGCCGCGGGGGAAACCATGAGACCGACCATTCCATCCTTTGCCGGGGCGCGCGTGCTCGTTGCCGGCGACGTGATGCTGGATCGCTACTGGAGCGGCGACACCGAACGGATCTCGCCCGAGGCACCGGTACCGGTCGTGCATGTACGCCGCACGGAGGATCGCCCGGGTGGTGCCGCAAACGTGGTGCGCAACGTGGCCGCACTCGGGGCGCACGGGACGCTGCTCGGGCTGGTCGGCAGCGATCCGGAGGCCAGCGGCCTGGGCGCCCAGCTCGAGGCGGCGGGGGCGCGAAGCCACCTGCTGGCACTGGAGGGAATGCGCACGATCACCAAGCTGCGTGTGCTGAGTCGTCACCAGCAGTTGATTCGCCTGGACTTCGAGACGGGTTTCGATGCCGCGCAGAGTGCCGGTCTGCTGCAGCGCCTGGCTGCCGAGCTGGCGCAGGCGAGGACACTGGTGCTCTCGGACTACGGCAAGGGAACACTGGCCGATCCTGCTGCCTGGATTGCACAGGCGCGTTCACACAGTGTGCCGGTGCTGGTCGATCCCAAGGGGCGTGATTTCACGCGCTATCGCGGTGCCACGCTGTTGACGCCCAATCTTCAGGAGTTCGAGCTGGTAGCGGGCACTCACTCCACGGAGTCTGAGCTGGAGGCCAGTGCACGGGCGATGGTCCGTGAACTCGAGCTTGAAGCCTTGCTGATCACGCGCGGTGAGCGCGGCATGACGCTGGTGCGCGCATCCGCCGAGGCGCTGCACCTGCCTGCACGGGCGATCGAGGTCTATGACGTGACGGGCGCCGGGGACACGGTGATCGCCACGCTGGCAGCGGCATTGGCCGCCGGCAGCACCCTGGCCGATGCGGTTGCGCTCGCCAACGTCGCCGCCGGCATCGTGGTCGGACGCCTCGGTGCGGCGGCGGTCAGCGCCGCCGAACTCGCCCACGCGCTTGGCCAGCACCCCGGCGTCGAACGAGGTGTGCTCGACGAGGAGCAGTTGCTGCACAGCGTCGCCGGGGCACGCCAGCGCGGGGCGCGCATCGTCATGACCAATGGCTGTTTCGACCTGCTGCACGCGGGACATGTGGCGTACCTCGAGGCGGCGCGCGCACTCGGTGATCGGCTGGTGGTGGCGGTCAACAGCGATGCCTCGGTCGCCCGGCTCAAGGGGCCGGGTCGCCCGGTGAACACGCTGCAGCGGCGCATGGCCGTCCTTGCGGGCCTGCAGAGTGTCGACTGGGTGGTTGGCTTCGACGAGGAAACGCCCGAGCGCCTGCTGGCAAGGGTGCGCCCCGACGTGCTGGTCAAGGGCGGGGATTACGCGCGCGACGAGGTCATCGGGCGAGAGCTGGTCGAGAGCTGGGGCGGACGTGTCGAGGTGCTCGCCTTCGTCGACGACTGTTCCACCACCGGTATCCTGGCGCGCATCGCGCAGAACCTGCGCGCCTGAGTCAGTGCGCCTCGCCCTGGCGGGGTGCGTGAGCGGCGACTGCCTGCAGTGCTGCCGCCACGTTC
This sequence comes from uncultured Klebsiella sp., assembly GCA_964610955.1. GTDB lineage: Bacteria > Pseudomonadota > Gammaproteobacteria > Pseudomonadales > UBA5518 > UBA5518. Next base: position 7,979 of record CAZSYV010000100.1, read on the forward strand.
TCGCGCAGATGTTCCGGGTTCAGTGTGCCGATCACCACCGATGCGATGCCGGGTGCCGCGTAGATCGTTGCCAGGCTCTCGCGCACCCCGGCAGGGGATGCGCACAGGTGGCCGCTGCCGAAGGCCTTCTTGACCAGTACCGCGCAGCCGCTTGCGGCACAGGCACTCAGCGCCGGTGCCATCGAGGTGTCCTCGGGGTTGAAGGCAAGCATCGCGACATCGCAGTGCCGTGCAGCGGCCAGTGCGCCGGACAGTGTCTTGGCCGAGATGCCGCAGGCGCGCACCATGCCCTCGCGCTGCAGCTGGCGCAGCGTTTCCAGTGCGCCCGAGTCCTCGAGGACGGCGAGGTCGTTGCCGTCACTGTGCAGCAGCACGATGTCGAGATAGTCCGTTTCCAGGCGCCGCAGGCTGCGTTCGACGCTCTTGCGCGTGTGCAGGGGCGAAAAATCGAAACGTGAACCTGTGCCGTCGAATTCCTCGCCGCACTTGGTGCACAGCACCCAGCCATGGCGTCTGCCCCGCAGCCAGCGGCCAAGCCGTTCCTCGCTGCAGCCATAGGCCGGCGCCGTGTCGAGCAGGTTGATGCCGAGCTCCTGTGCCGTGCCCAGCAGCCGGTCGAGCGCGTCGTCGTCGGGCAGGGTGAATGCCTGCGGATAGCGCACGCCGGTGTTGCGGCCGATCTTCACCGTGCCGAGCGCGACCACCGAGACCAGGCAGTCCGAGTGTCCCAGGCGGCGCAGCATCATGACTCGAATGCCTCCCACGGTGCCTGAGCGCTTTCCGGGCGTCCGAACACGGTGGCGATTGCCGCTTCGCTCGGTGCATCGAGGGGGCGCGCCAGTGTGTCCGCGCGCAGCGCCAGCAGTTCCAGGACCCGCTCGGCGAGCCGCGGGGCAAGACTGAGCTTGGTCGGCCAGCCGACGATCACGTTTGCCGCACCTTCCGCCTTTCCCGCCCAGGCGTCATCCGGGCGCAGCCAGCCCGACTGCCGTGGCTCCGCACGGTCGATCCGCAGCGTGCGCCACAGCGCAGCGTCGAGTTCGAGCCAGGGAAACAGCGCGCGCAGTTCCTCGCGTGCGCAGGTGATCTGTTGCTGTGGCTCGCGTTCGACACCGGATTCGGCGAGCTCGCCACCGAGGTACCACACCCGTTCGCCGTGGCTGGTGCAATGGCTCGAGATGCTGATGCGCGGCTTGGCGCCGGCACCCAGGCAGTGACCGAACAGGGGGGGCAGGCCCGGGTGCTTCACCAGCACCTGGTGCAGCGGACGGCGCTGCATGGCGGGCTCGCGCACGCCGAGGTCTGCGAGCAGTGCCTCGTTGCCGGCCCCGGCGCAGAGCACGATGCGCTGTGCGTGCAGCGTCAGCCCGTCCTGGGCGATGCCGCGTACCGTGCCGTCGGCATTGCGCAGAAAGCGTGCGCGTGCCCAGTCGATGCCAAAGATCGCCGAGGCATGGCGCTCGGCGAGCACGCTGCCCACCGAGGCGGCATCGACGACCAGGTCGCGCAGTCGATAGACACTGCCGCCGAAGCGCGGGTCATCGAGCGGTGCCGGCCGTGCCGCGACCGGCAGCGTCTCGATGTGTCCGCGCAGCGCGCGGCTGGCAATCAGTGCGGTTGCCCGTGCGGCAACCGATGCCGTGCTCCACAGCAGGAATTCGCGTGACAGCACGCGGGCCGTGCTCAGGTCGGGCTGCCTTTCGCCGGCCAGACAGGCGCTCCACAGGGCGGGCATTGCCGCGATCGTCGTGGTGGCGGCACCGGGCTTGCCGTCGAGCGCGTACTTGACGCCACCGTGGATCATGCCCTGCGAGGCCGTGCTCTG
>CAZSYV010000101.1:0-9802 GCA_964610955.1 uncultured Klebsiella sp.
CGATCGTCCCTACGTTCACGTGCGGCTTCTTGCGCTCGAATTTTTCCTTGGCCATTGCGTGCGTCTCCAGTGCCAGATGTAAGCAATGCAACGTATAACAAGCGACTCGCTGCGCCACCTGGCGCAGGAGCCACGAACCATCGATATCTGGAGCTCATAACCGGATTCGAACCGGTGACCTCTTCCTTACCAAGGAAGTGCTCTACCGACTGAGCTATATGAGCCCGCCAAACAACCCTTTCCGACCTCCAGCGACCCGCCTCGCACGACGGGCCTCAAACCTTGTCTCGGCAGCTCCTGTCCACTGGAGCGGGTAGCGGGAATCGAACCCGCACCATCAGCTTGGAAGGCTGAGGTTCTACCGTTGAACTATACCCGCCTTCCGGACACCGCCCCGGCGACGCCTGAAGGGGCGTCACTTGCCGGGCCACGACCTGCCGAATGGTGGAGGGGGCTGGATTCGAACCAGCGAAGCTTGCGCGTCAGATTTACAGTCTGATCCCTTTGACCGCTCGGGAACCCCTCCTCAAAGAGCCGGGCATTTTCTTCGCGCACGCCAATGCTGTCAACCGGAGCAGGGCATCCGGGCGCTTCGACATGCAATTAGTCACCAATTTCGTTGTCTGTCACGGACGGAAAGTGGGGGTTGTTGGAGCTGGCGAAGGGAATCGAACCCCCAACCTGCTGATTACAAATCAGCTGCTCTGCCAATTGAGCTACGCCAGCACACCCGATGCCCCCGAACATGCGTGGGCGCGGCAGTTTAGTCGGCCGACACGTCTGCCGCAACGACCGGGCATGCGACGTCCTCGATCACCAGGCCTGGATCAAGAGCGCCCTCGAGTGCGGCAATCTCGCCATTCAGGCTGCCCTGCAGCCTGAATGCGGGACGCCTGCGCAGCGCCGCGCGGATCGTCACGGGGTAGCCGATACCGACAAAGCGCGCCGCATGCCGCTCGGCACTCGTCACATCGTGGAACACGCCGAGCGATATCCCGTTGCGCAGCTCGGGCTCGTCCAGGATCACGAAACTCTCGATACCGCGCCCGGCGAGGTCTGCAACCACGGCCTGTGCCTCGGCCTCACTGGCGAGCGGCGGGATATGGACCCAGAAACTGCTGCGTACCTGATCCGTTGCAGGCACGAGCGCCCCATCGGGCAGCCACTGACGCAGCCTCTGCAATGCCTTTTCGGCAACCTCTGCGTCGGGAAACGGCCCAATGTCTATGCAGCGCACGGTCGAAGCCGGCTCGGCCTCGACCACCTGCGCCGACTGCGTCATGTCCGTGCCGCCCGGGGCCGCCCCCCCCTCACCGGCAGATTCCGCCCTCGTCCCGACGACAGCATCAGGAGCCGTGGACGCACGTTCGCCGGCAAGCTCGAGGCGCGCCGGAAACCGGGGCACCACCGGATCGCTGCGCACTGTGCCGGGTGTCGCCTGCGGCCCGAACCAGACCCACGCCGCATAGAGCACGTTCGCGCACAGCAACGCCAGAAACAACATGCGCATCACGGCAGCACCAGCCGCAGCCCGTCGAGCACCAGATGCGTACGCAGAATTGCCGGAAAACCCAGCCACGGCAGCAGTGCCGGCGCATCTCCCCCGGTGAGCAGCACCGGCGCTCTCGGGCAGATTCGCTCGAACTGTTCCCGGGCGACGCGCAGCATCCCGACTGCCGCGAGCAGCGTTCCGTGCACGACAGCCTCGGCGGTACTCGTGCCCGGCACCATGCCTGGCATGACCTGGTCGGCATCGAAACGCACGCGATCGGTGGCTGCGAACAGACCGGCCCTGCTCATGGCAATTCCGGGCACGATATAGCCGCCGCGGTGCAGCCCATCGTCATCCACCAGGTCGGCGGTGATCGCGCTGCCGCAGTCGAATACGCACACAGCCCCGCCGCTGGCCACAAAACCGGCCAGCATCGCCAGCCAGCGATCGACACCCAGGCGCTCAGGCTCGGCATAGCTGTTGCGCACCCCTGCCGCACTGCGCTGCGTGCGGGCGAACTCGACCTCGACGCCGATCTCATCGCGTACCGCCCGGCGCACCACGTGCTCGATCGTCTCCCCGCGCACGCAGGCTGCCCGCACGCGCAGCACATCGGCTCGCATCGGCAGTGCACGCAGCGCACTGGCCAGCTCCGCCGTTGCACAGCCACTCTCGGCCAGTACGGCGCCCACGGCATCGACCAGACGCCACTTGCAGCGCGTGTTGCCGATATCCAGCTCGAGGATCATGCCTCGCGCCTCACGCTGACCTCACCGCCACTCAGCAGCAGCAGCCCTTCATCGCAAAGCAGACGCAGTGCGCCACCTGCATCGACCCCGTCGGCGACCCCGCGCAGCACACGCCCATCCCCGCGGGTGACCGTGACGCTGCGCCCGCGGAGCAGGTCGAGGCGCTGCCAGTCCTCGTGCACGGCTGAGAGACCATGCAGCGCAAAGCGGGGCAGCAGCGTGAAGCAGGACGAAATCAGCGCAGCCACGAGTTCGTTGCGCCCGACTGCGCGCCCGGCCAGTGTCTCCAGATCCGTCCACGGCTGGTCGATCGTCGCCGCCGCCTCGCGCGGCAGCCTCAGGTTGATGCCGATGCCGATCACCGCAGTCACCGGACCCGAGAGTTCGCCATCGAGCTCGATGAGTATCCCCCCGAGCTTGGCCCCACCGGCAAACAGATCGTTTGGCCACTTGAGTCCGACACCCCCGACACCACACTGTGCCAGCGCCTGCACCGCCGCAATTCCCGTTGCCAGACTCAAGCCCTCGAGCGCGCCCACGTCACGCTCGAAACGCCACGCCAGGCTCAGGTAGATGCTGCTGCCATATGGGCTCATCCAGCCGCGTCCGCGTCGCCCGCGGCCACTGGTCTGACGCTCGGCAAGACACACCACGGCGTGCGGCGCTGCTCCCGAGCGCAGCTCCTGCAGCAGCACGTCATTGGTGGAGGTCACGACACCGTGCACGTCGATGCGCGCAACGTGTGTGCGAAGCTCCTCGGGCAGGGCGTCGCGGATACGGTGCGGATCGAGCAGCTCGATGCCTCTGCACAGACGATAGCCCCGGCCGCTGCGCCGCTCGACACCCAGCCCCAGCGCCTCGATGCCGGCGATGCGCTTCCATATCGCCGCACGCGAGATGCCAAGCTGCGCTGCGAGCGACTCGCCCGAGTGGAACTCGCCATCGGCGAGCAGCCCCAGCAGCACGCGGTCCTCGTCCCTGCCTTCAGTCACGGTAGCGGCGCACCAGATCGCCGTAGGCATCGATGCGCCGATCACGCAGGAACGGCCAGATGCGCCGTACCTCCTCGCAGCGCCGGCGATCGATCGTGGCATGCAGCACTCCCGGTGTCCGCACATCGGCCTCGGCGAGCAACTCGCCCTGTGGCCCGGCGATGAAGCTGCTGCCCCAGAAGTCGATGCCCGCACCCTGTGCGGACGGATCTGCCTCATGACCGACCCGGTTGGCCACCAGCACTGCAATGCCGTTGGCCACGGCATGCGCGCGCTGCACCGTGACCCAGGCGTCACGCTGGCGCAGCTTCTCGGCATCCGTGTCGCGTGGGTCCCAGCCGATCGCCGTTGGATAGAGCAGCAGTTCGGCCCCGGCAAGCGCCATCAGACGCGCCGCCTCGGGATACCACTGGTCCCAGCACACCAGCACCCCGAGCCTGCCGACCGAGGTGTCGATCGGCGTGAAGCCCAGGTCCCCGGGCGTGAAGTAGAACTTCTCATAGAAGCCCGGATCGTCGGGAATGTGCATCTTGCGGTAACGCCCCGCGATCGAGCCATCACGCTCGAACACCACGGCGGTGTTGTGATAGAGCCCCGGAGCGCGGCGCTCGAACAGCGATGCGACCAGGACCACGCCGGCATCACGGGCCAGCGCCTCCAGAAAATCGCTGCTCGGCCCCGGGATCGGTTCGGCCCGGTCGAAGCACCCGACATCCTCGACCTGACAGAAGTAGGGGCCGGCGTGCAGTTCCTGCAGCAGCACGAGACGGGCGCCGCCGGCCGCTGCCTCGCGCACCAGTTGCGCCGAGCGCTCGAGGTTGGCTTCGCGCTCGACGCCACAGTCCTGCTGGATGCAGGCCACCTCCAGCGTGGAACTCATGTGATGTCCTCAGGTGGTGGGAGAGTCGTGTCCGGTGGCGAGATTATAGCGGTGCCATCGTGCCGGCCGGCAATTGCATCGTCACGCAGTGCAGCGAGCCGTACTGGCGGATCAGTGCCAGGCAGTCGATCGCGATGATCTCGCGCCCCGGAAAGCAGGCGCCGATCGTGGCAAGCGCTGCCGCATCCGCCGCATCGCGGTAGGTAGGCACCAGCACCGCGCCGTTGATCACCAGAAAGTTCGCGTAGGTTGCCGGCAGACGCCGCCCGTCGGAGCCGTACCTGGCAGCCGGCCACGGCAGCGCAACCAGGCGGTACGGCACACCGTGCACGTCGCGCAGCCCCTCGAGCTCGTGGCGCATTGCCTCGAGAGCACCGAAGTGCGGATCCTCACGGTCATCGCAGCGCACATGGGCAATGGTCGACGGGTCACAGAAGCGCGCCAGGGTGTCGATATGGCTGTCGGTGTCGTCACCCTCGAGTGCACCGTGATCGAGCCACAGTACACGCTGCAGTCCGAAGCATTCACCGAGGCGCTGCTCGATGTCACTGCGGCTGTATCTGGGGTTGCGCCCTGGAGACAGCAGGCAGGCAGAGGTGGTCAGCAGCGTGCCGGCGCCGTCGGACTCGATCGCCCCTCCCTCGAGAACGAAATCGATGTGCTCGTGGGCCGTGGCCCCGAAGGCGCCCGCCTGCACCAGCGCAGCCGTGATGCGGTCATCGAGATCTGCCGCGTACTTGCCGCCCCAGCCGTTGAACACGAAGTCGAGCAGCCGTGGCTGCTCCTGTTCGAGCACGGTGATCGGGCCATGATCACGCGCCCAGGAGTCGTTCGAGGCAACCAGGTGCACTGTGACGCGAGAGCGTGCGACGCCCGCCTGCGCCAGCAGGCGTTCCACATGCGCCCGATGTGCGGCATCGCGCACGCAGATCAGCAACCGCTCACGCACCGTGATCGCCCGCGCAAGCGCAACGTAGACCTCGTCCACTTCATCGAGCCAGGGGCGCCAGTCACCCCCATCGTGCGGCCAGGTGAGGAGCACACCATCCTGCACCTCCCACTCCGCGGGCAGGCGGCGTGATGATGGCAGCTTCGGTTGCATCACGGTTCTCCAGAGGTGGCAGCGGCTGCTGCAGCGGGGCTGCAGTCTACGGTATCGGCAGTGATCGCGTCCCGTCGCTGCGAGAGCATCTCCCGACTGGCATAATCACCGCACTGATGGTCATTCGCTCCGGAAAGCCTGCCTCCGTGTGTTTCGTTGCCTCCCGGACCCAGCTTCTCGCGCACGGCCTGGCGTTACTGCTGGCGCTGTTGAGCTGCACTGCGCTTGCCGCCGGCGCCAAGGAGCTGAAGATCAGCGTGCGTGGACTCGACGACGAGGCCCGGCACAACCTGCTCGCCCATCTCGGCACCATCGATGCGCAGCTCGCCGCCCAGGAGGCGCGACTGGAGCGCATCGTGCAGCGCGCCGTACGCGATGCACTGCGACCGCTCGGCTACTACGAAGCGCGGTTCACGCTGGCTCGATCGGGCGACACGCTGCGCATCGTGGTGCAACCGGGTGACCCGGTGCTGTTCGACGCGCCGCGGATCACCATCGACGAGCCGGCCGCCTCGCTGGCGGCGCTGCGCCAACTGGTCCAGGAAGCGCCGATTCGTGCCGGCAAGGTGCTGTCACATGCCGTGTTCGACGACTTTCGCGAGGAACTGCTGCGCAGCTGCCGCCGCTACGGTTTCTTCGATGCGAAATACCGGCACTCGACGCTGCGCATCGATCCACACGAGCACCGTGCGATCGCCGAGCTCGACATTGCCTGCGGCCAACGTTATGCCTTCGGTGAGACACGGATTGCCGGCAGCCGGGTGAACGACGCACTGCTGCTCGCACTGGCCCCTTTCACCGCAGGCGACCCGTTCGACAACGCGCTGGTGACGCAATTCGACCGCGCACTGCGCGATACCGGATATTTCCGCGAGGTTGCGCTGCGCATCGATCCGGGGGAGAACGCACGCGTCGCAGTGACCGTGCTCGCCGAGGACCTCGATACGACCCGCTACGAGCTCGGCATTGGCTTCAGTACGGACTCCTCGGTACGCCTGCGCTTCAACCGCGACACGCCGCTCGTCAACTCGCGGGGACACTCGATGCACATCGAATCGGAGCTGTCCGGCCCGCGCCAGACGCTCCAGGCCTCGTACCACATCCCGCACCACCACCCGCTGGACGACTATTTCGAGCTCATCGGCGGTCTGCGCGGCAAGGATGTGCAGGACACCCGGACCATCACCGCGAGCACGGGGCTGCGTCATGTGCTGAAGGTGCTCGACGATTGGTCGCTCAGCTACGGCGCCACCCTCGAGATGGAGCGATTCACCGTCGGCCACGAACGGCGCAGGGAAGCGACATACCTGCTGCCCGGTACCAGCATTTCACGCACCCGGATCGACGCCGGCATCGATCCCCTGCACGGCAACTCCTGGTTCGCCTCGATCGACTTCAGCAACCCGAGCCTTGGCGCATCGACAGAGTTCCTGCGCCTGCGCACACGCGCCAAGTGGCTCACTGCACTGGCGGACGACAACACGACGATCCTCGGACGCGTCGAGCTCGGCAGCCTGTTCACTCACGATTTCTCCCTGATACCCGCCTCACTGCGCTTCGCTGCAGGGGGTGACAACAGCGTGCGCGGTTTCGACTTCGAGTCACTCGGCCCGCACGACGCCGACGGCCAGCTCACCGGGGGGCGCTACCTGGCCGTCGGCAGCGTCGAGATCTCGCGACGCATACTCCCCCACTGGCGCCTCGCCGTGTTCACCGATGTCGGCGGGGCATTTCGTACCGGCCGCGAAGAGTTCCACCAGAGTGTCGGCGCGGGAGTTCGCTGGCTGTCACCGGTCGGACAGGTCCGCGTCGACATCGCCTTTCCGATCGACGACAGTCGCCGCTCGGGCTTTCGCCTGCACGTCAGCATGGGGCCGCCACTGTGAGGATGCTGCGCCGTCTGTCGCTGGTGGTGGTGCGTGTGCTGCTGTGGGTGTCGACCCTCGCCGCCGCGCTCGTGGTGACACTGGCACTGAGCGAGCGCGGCACGGCAATCGTTGCGAAGGCGCTGAACTCGCTGGTCCCTGGCCTGCATATCGAGCATCGCTCCGGCAGCCTGCTCGAGCCCTATTTCCCCCGGATCGGCTGGCAGGGTGACGGAACCCATGTCGAGATCGATGGCCTGCACTGGAATCTCGCGCCGCATTGCCTGCTGAGCGATCGGCTGTGCATCACTCGCCTCGAACTGGCACGCCTCGTGATCACGCTCGCCGCCAGCGAGGACGATCCCACACCCCTCGACCTGGAACCGCTGGGCACACCCATGCCGGTGACGATTGCGCATGCCACGGTCGATGCACTCGAGATCCACCGGCCCGGGAGCGATACACTCACGCTGACCGGCATCGGCTTTGGCGGCAGTTTCACCGACACCCGCGTGACGCTGCAGCAGTTCAGTGCGCGCATGGGCGAGATCGAGGCAGCACTCGATGCACAGCTCGATCTGCGGGCGCAGCTGCCGCTTCGCGTGGACGGGCGCCTGAGCCGGGCGCAGCGACAGCAGGTTGAGCTGCACCTTGTCGGTGATCTCGCACACCTGCGCTTCCAGGCAAGCGGCAGCGGCGAGTACGCGCTCGACGCCGAGGGTTTCGTCGAGCTGCTCACCGATGCGCCACGCATCGAGCTCAGCGCCTCGAGTCGCGAGACGCTCCACCCACTGCCCGATGATCCAGCGATGCTCGCGGTGCATGACATCGTGTTGCGCGCATCCGGCAGCAGTGAAGAGTTGCATCTGCAGTTCTCGGCAGGCATGAATGGCACCCTCAGTGGTGCCGCCACGCTGGAGGGCAGTGCCACGTGGACACCCGATGAAACGCGTCTCGAACATCTCGAGCTTTCCGGGGACGCGGGCAGACTCACGGCAACGGGAACCCTGCGCGAGCGGCTCTGGCAGGCGGCGCTGCACGCCGATGACTTCTGCCCGCTCGCGTGGCAACCGCAACTCGAATGTCGACTGAGCGGTGAGACCACGCTCAGCGGCAGCACAGACGGCGCCGCGGCCCCGATCAGTGCGCAGATTGTGCTCGGCGGCACCATCAACGGACGTGAGGCGCAGATCGAGGGCAGCGCCACGCGCAGTGGCGACGGCAGCCTGCGGCTCTCGGCAGTGCGCATCCACAACGGCGCCAACCGCCTGCAGCTCGAGGGCAGCGTCGCCGAGACACTTGCCATCGAGTCGCAGCTCGAGCTGGGTGATCTCGGCGACACGCTGAAGGGCGCGCATGGCAGTGGCCGTGCCAGCCTTCGCATCGGCGGCACGCGAGACGATCCACGAGTCGAGGGCACGTTGAGCGCGCACGGACTGAGCTGGCAGGACCACGCGGCCGATGCGGTGACGCTGCGCGTGCACTGGTCGGGAAAAGGCGCCGGAGACAACCGGGTGCAACTGGACAGCAGCGGCCTGGTGATCGCCGGAACGACCGTTGATTCACTGGATGCATCCTTTGCCGGCGCGCTCGAGGCGCACCGCATCACGCTTGCCGTGCGAAGCGACACGGTGCAGGCCGATGGCGCGTGCACGGGGGCGCTCGGCAGCACGGGCAACTGGCGCGGCAGTTGCAACACGCTCCGGCTGGCGGACAGCGTGGCGGCTGGCGAGTGGCGGCTCGAAGAGGCACTCGATCTGGCATGGAACAAGACGACGGGCAGTGCGCGCATCGGTGCCTTCTGCCTGCGCAACGCCAGATCGACGCTGTGCAGCACGGTCCCTGCGGCAGTCTCCCCGGAGCACTTCACTGAAGTCGTGCTGAGCGGTCGGGACATTCCACTGTCGCTCGCCCAGGGCTGGCTGCCAGCGGAGCTGCCTGGCGATGGCCTGCTCACACTCGACGCGAAGGCAAGCCGCGCCACCGGCAAGGCACCCCACTTCGAGGCGCGCATTTCGGGCAGCTCGCTCGGCTTCGGCGTCCCGGTCGCCGGAGACGTGCTTGCCTTCGAGCTGAGCGGCTTCACCGCCACGGTACAGGGCAGCAGCGAGCGCGCCACGCTCGCCTGGCAGCTGACGGTGCTCGGCGGTGGCGATCTCGCCGGCAATCTCGGCATCGACCTGAGGAATCGCCAGCTCGAGGGCACGGTTTCGCTGCAGGCGCTGGAGCTCACGCGCCTTGCCGGCCTGCTGCCGGGCATGCTGGCCATGAAGGGGGCGCTCGACGGCGAGCTGCACCTGCGGGGAGCCCTTGGGGCACCACAGCTCGACGGGAGCCTGCGTCTCGTCGGTGGGCGTTTCGTCCACGAGCGCCTGCCCGAACCGATCGAGGACGCGACCCTCGCGGTCGATTTCACCGGCAGCACGGCGCACCTCGACGGGCGTTTCCACACCGGTTCGGGCACGGCAACCCTGGACGGTGACGTACTCTTCGACGACTCGGGCTGGAATGCCGACATCGGCTTTCACTCCTCTGGCCTGCAGATCGAGCCGCTGCGCGGCAGCAAGGCCACGGTTGCGCCACGGCTGCGCCTGCAGATGAGTCCAAGCCACGCCAGGCTGAGCGGCGAGGTCGATCTGCCGAGCGCAGACATCCGCATCGACACCCTCCCCGAGACTGCGGTCAGCGAATCCCCGTACGCGGTCATCGTCGGCGAGGAAGA
>CAZSYV010000102.1:0-9723 GCA_964610955.1 uncultured Klebsiella sp.
TCCCCGAGCCCGGCACGCTGGTGCTGATGGGCCTTGGCCTGGTCGGTCTGCGCAGCCTGCGTCGCCGCAGCTGATCACGACGGTCTCGAAACCCGAAAGGCGACGGAGCGATCCGTCGCCTTTTCTCGTTCTGCAATACCCGTATGGGTACAGATTCGCCAGCGGGCTGGTTCTGCATGGCTGTCACGCAATGCAAGCCGAGCTTCGTGACGGCCCCCGAAGGAGGTGCTGATCAAATCCAATTGCGTCATTCCGGCGAAAGCCGGAATCCAGGAAAATCAACGGACTGGACCCCGGTTTTCGCCGGGGTGACGAATAAATCCGCATTTCCCGAAGTGTCCGGTTTCTTTACACTGGCAGTCTCGATCAAAACAGTAAAGTTTGAAATTCAATGGCTTGCGTGATTGGCATGAATAGTGCTTATTCCATGACAAGACCAACTTTACTTTCATTGCAGGAATATCATCATGAGGGGAGCCTTCATCCGTAACACCGCAGCAGCCTGCGCGTTGGCATTTGCTGCTGCGGGGGCACATGCCACCACCGTCAATACATGGGACTACACGGTTCAGCTGCAGTGGAGCAGCGCGACCTGGAGCAGCGGCTCTGGCACGCACACCAGCGTTTATCCAACCGACGTGCTCTCCTGGGGAGGCTCGAGTTCGTATACCAATACGGGAGCCTCGAGCGGCAATGCTCGCAGCGCGCTGGTCATCGAACCTAAAAACGGCTCGAGCGGCAGCGTGGACACCAAGTTCAGCGATGCGTCGATCCTTCCAACTCTCGCCGAGATAGGCAACTCAGGAACCATCACCCACTGGAACAATACGCTCTCCTCCACTTTCGCCACGCTGAAGACGGCCGTGCTGCATGCTACCGTGACGCTGAAGCCAACTGACCCCTCAGGGGATCAACTGGAACCGTTCGACTACAAATTCGACATCAACTTCGTCGAAACGCCCAACACTGCAGGCACATGCCCTGCCGGTAATACGGGACCAGCTTGCGACGATATCTTCGTGATCGATATCAAATCATTGAACCAGCCATTCTCCTACCAAGGCACCAACTACCTGGCAAGCATCTTCGCAAAGAACGGTAGCGCGCTCGGTCAGCTCGCGGATGCGGACTGCGAAAGGGCTAAAGCGAGTGCAGGGTGCTTCGGCTTCCTGACCAAGGAGAAGACGCAAAACCCGGTAGAGTTCGGATTCATCATTTCCACCAAGCCGGTGGGAGAGTGCACTGGTGATGACTGCAACCCTGTCCCCGAGCCCGGCACGCTGGTGCTGATGGGCCTTGGCCTGGTCGGTCTGCGCAGTCTGCGTCGCCGCAGCTGATCGCAGCGGTCTCGAAAACCCGAAAGGCGACGGAGCAATCCGTCGCCTTTTTCCGTTGTGCACTCCCGAGCATGAACAAGACACCACCCGAACTGCAGCTGCGCGATGCCGTGCAGGCCGATATCCCGGCAATCGTCGCGCTGGTGGAGTCCGCCTATCGCGGCGAGGGCAGCCGCCGCGGCTGGACCACCGAGGCCGGGCTGCTCGACGGACAGCGCGTCGACGCCGAGACCGTTGCCGCCGAGATCGCGCGAGCACGCAGCCGCATCCGGCTGGGCTTCTCTGACGAGCGCCTCGTCGCCTGTGCCCACGTTGCCGAGGAGGACGGTGCCGGTTACTTCGGCATGTTCGCCGTCAGCCCGCCGCTGCAGGGCGCGGGCATCGGCAAGCAGCTGCTGGACGATGCCGAGCGCATCGCCCGCACGGAATGGGGCCTTGGCACGATGCGCATGACGGTGATCGCGCAGCGCACGGAGCTGATCGCCTTCTACGAACGCCGCGGCTACCGCCGTACCGGCGCCTTCAGGCCATTCCCCTACGGTGATGCGCGCTTTGGCCTGCCACGGCGCCCCGACCTGCACTTCGCGGTACTGGAAAAGCCGCTGTAGGTCCCCGCTTTCGCGGGGATGACGGGCGAAGGTAGGGATGACGGGCGAAGGTAGGGATGATGGGCGAAGGCGGGGAGGACGAACGGACGGGTGGAGGCGCCTCAGTCCAGGTAGAGTTCGCGCAGGCGCTCGCGCCGCGCGGCGTCCAGCCCGAGTGCCTGCTCCAGGTAGGCATCGAGTGAACCGTAGTGCGCCTCGATCGCGGCAAAGGCGTTTTCCAGATAGGCCCTGCGCACGCCGAGCAGCGCACGCAGCTTCGCGCTGTCGGCCCGGAACAGCGAGGCAAAGCGCACCTTCCACACCGTTTGCTCGATGCCGTCGTGCAGGTAGTAGTTGCTGGCGAGATAGTCCTGCAGCACCGTCTCGCGCGCCACGCCGAGCGCCGAGAGGAACAGCGCCGCGCCCACACCGGTGCGGTCCTTGCCCGCGGTGCAGTGGAACACGCCGGGAATCCGCGCCGGGTCGAGCAGGTCGTCGAACCAGGCGCGGTAGACAGCGCTCTTGCCGAGCACCAGGCTCGCGTAGGAGTCGGGGAACTCGAGCCCCTCGAGATCGCCCGAGTAGATGCGCTTGCGCAGCTCCTCGATATCGACTCCCGGATCACCGATCGGCAGCGCCACGATCTCGATGCCACTGTCAGGCGGCAGCCGATCGGGCGCCGGTGCGACCTCGGCGGGTGTGCGGAAGTCGTACACGGTGTGCAGCCCCAGCGTGGCGAGATGCGCAAGGTCGGCATCCGTCAGCCCGGCGAGGCTGCCCGAGCGGTAGAGCAGGCCCTTCCTGACCCGCCGGCCGTCACGCGTCGCATAGCCGCCCAGGTCGCGGAAGTTCGGGGTACCCGTGAACTCGATGTGCTGGTCGCCGAGCGGTGGCGCCTCAGGGCGCTCGGCACAGCCTCCCGTCAGCAGAAGAAGGACCAGCAGCGCGGAGAAAGCGATGCGCTGCGACAGGCGTGCGCTGGCGCGGCAGTGCTCGGGGCGTGTCATGACAGCTCCATTCATGCAGTTTTTCAGGGTCGGCTACGCCAGACCGGCAGCCAGCGCCTCGCTGCGCCAGGCCGATGGGGTCATGCCGGTCCAGCGCTTGAAGGAGCGCCGGAAGGCGTTGCTGTCCTGGAAGCCGATGCGCAGCGCGATCTCATCGACCGTCAGCTCGGCATTGCCGAGGAAACGCCGCGCCAGGCGCATCTGGCAGCCCTGGCGCAGCTCCGAATAGCCCTCACCCGCGCCCTGCTCCTGCAGCCGCCGGCGCAGGGTCGTTTCCGAGGTGTTCAGCACCACCGCCAGCTGCCGGAAGCTCAGCATCTGGCCGGTGGCGAAGCAGTGGCGCTCGATGATCTCGCTCACCGTATCGGGCAGCGACAGCTGCGCAGACAGCCCCGCCACCACGCTGCCGATGCAGCCGAGGTAGATTTCCGCATCGGCCCGATCGCGTATCACGGCGCGCTGCAGCACCTGCGGAAGAAACCACATCTCGAAACTGGCGGCTCCGTGCGCGATCTCGGTATCGATTGCCCACAGCGGCGGTGCACTGTCCGGCCGTGGGCCGGGCACGGCAACGCGCGTGGCCTGCACGCGCGAGCCGCTCAGCCAGGACATCAGGTAGTGCAGCTGGTTTGCCGAGCGCAGCAGGATCAGGGTCGTGCTGGCATCGTCTGCCGCCGTGTGGTGGCAGCCGCGCAGGATCACGGCAGTCGGGCTGCTCTCGAGCCGGTAGTCGAAGCCAAGGCGCTCGCGGTGGCTCGCCGCAAAGCCGACGAATCGCTCGAGCACCTGGCGCAGATCGGCAGCGCTGACCAGATAGTGAAAGAGTATCTCCCGGTCGGTCTCGTCGAAGGGCCGCTCCCCGCGCGCCACACTGAGCGCCGTGCGCAGCGCGCGGCCAAGCTGGTCATGCGCCTGCCACAGCAGGCCCGGATCGGTCGCGGCACAGAGCTCGCTCTGGCTCAGGCCAAGCGAGGCGAGCACCCGATCGGTGTCGACGCCGGCCCTGTCTGCATGCGCCAGCATGGTGCGCAGCTGCTCGATCGAGATCCTGATCGTGAACATGGCTTTCCTGTACCGATCGCCTGCGCTCAGAAGGCGTAGCTGAGATCCAGACCATAGGTTCGCGGTTCGCCGAAGAGCCGGGTGATCGGTCCGAGCGTCGCGAAGTTGATCGCCATGGTGTTGTAGTCCTGGTCGAACAGGTTCTTGCCCCACAGCGCGAGCGTCAGCTCGCCCTGGCCAAGCTCGACATGTTCCAGGCTCAGGCGCGCATTGACCAGCGTGCGTTCATCCTGCGTGGTTGGCGCGTAGGCCACCACCGATGCCGTCTGGGTGGCGCTGTTGGTGAAGGTGCCGGTGGTCAGCGCGCTGGTGTAGCTGCGGTCCTGCCAGTAGACACCCAGATGGCCCCTGAGCTCGCCGAAATCCAGCCGCGCAACGAGGTAGTCCGCCGTCAGGCTGAGCTGATTGCTGGCCGAGTTCGAACGCTTTGCCAGCCGGTCGGCGTCGATGCACGCCGTGCTGCCGCACATCGGCGCGAAGCGGTCGAAATCGCCGTTGATGTAGCCGTAGTTGAGCCCGAGCAGCAGATCGTCCACGGGTGCCATCACCAGTTCCACCTCCCCTCCCCAGCGCTTGGCCAGACCACCGTTCATGATGCTGGTCGAGGTGCGCCCGGTGAGCGGATCGACGTTGATCTTCGCCACCTGCTGGTCGTCGTAGGTGTAGCGGAACAGCGCCACGTTGAGGCGCAGGCGGTGATCCCACCAGTCGGACTTCATGCCGATCTCGTACTGCTCGATCGTCTCCTCGTCGAAGGAGTTGCCGAACACATCACCGTTGAAGCCGCCGCTGCGATAGCCCGTGGAGTACTTGGCGAACACGTTGATGTCATCGCTCAGCTGATAGGCGGCGTTGAACATGCCCGAGTTGTTGCTGAAGCTGCGGCTGGCACGCGTGCCGTAGACGGCACTCGGCACCGGCACGCCGTCGAAGACGGGAACGCCGGGAGGTGGCGCCAGGGGGTTGCCCGCATCGGCAAACAGATAGGTGACCGACTTCCTCTCCACGGTGCGACGCAGTCCCAGGGTGAGCGCCAGGCGATCGTCGAACGCGCCGGGGCGCCAGGTGAACTGCGCAAAGCCCGCCTTTGCCGTGGTCTCGTTGTCGAAATCCCGCGAGCCGATGCCACCGACCGGGGCGGCATAGGCCGAGAGCCCGTGGGTGCTGCCCTCGTCCTTGAACCAGTACACGCCGAGCACGTAGTCGAGCACCTCCGTGCTGCCGACCATCTGCAGCTCCTCGGACCACTGCCGGTACGCGATGTCGGACTGCGTGACGGCATAGCCAACACCGAAACGCTCGGCCGCATTCCATACCGTGGCCGTGCGTGCGCGCATCGCTGCCGCTGCTGCCGGACTGGCCTGCCCGGCGTAGAGCTGGTAGAGCGCACCCAGCGTGCTGTCGTTGACGAAGCCCGCGCCGCTCACCGGATCGAGACTGTTGTCGAAGCCGTCGAGGTCGACGAATGCCTTCTGCTCCACCTTGCGATAGCCGCTGATCGACTTGAAGCTGACATCACCGAGCGCACCGAGATCCTCGAGGTCCCAGCGGGCAATCAGGCTGTGGCCGTCGCCCTCGCTCCTGGCGTAACCGTCGATCTCGCTGGTGCCGTGTCCGGGTCGCGACACATCACCCAGCCCGGCCAGCGCGGCACGGGTCTGCTGCACCGACTGGTACCAGCGCTGGAAGGTGGGATCGCCCCCCGCCGCCGCAGCCAGTGGCCCCGCATTGCTGTTCAGTGCGGCGCCTGCGGCACTCAGGTAGCCATCGAGCGCGCTGACGCGCGAGACGCCCGCCAGGTTCACCGGAGTCACGCCCACCGGGTGCTGCAGCGACTGGTATTCGTCGATCTTGCTGAAGTCGTAGCTGTAGTCGATGGCGATGTTGTCGCGCAGCTGCCACAGCAGCGCCAGCCGTGCGGCACGCCGGTCGAGGTTGTCGAAGTCATCGTGGGCGCGGTTGCGGTTCTCGTAGAGCGCATCGCGCTTGCGCAGCTGCACGCCGATGCTGGTGGAGAGCGTTCCCGCTCCCTCGTTCTCCACACCGAGCGCAGGGAGGTCGAGGTAGGCGCGTGCGCCGCGCAGGTTGTGGTTGCCGACACTGCCGGTGAGCTTGCCGCCCAGCTCGCCGGTGGGCCGCTTGCTGATGAAGTTCACCGCACCACCCGTCGAGTTGCGCCCGTACAGCGTGCCCTGCGGGCCGCGCAGCACCTCGATGCGCTCGATCTCGGCCACATCCAGCGCCGAACCGAGCGTCTTGCCCAGGTAGACCCCATCCACGTAGAGCGCGTTTGCCGGATCGAAGGAAAGGTTGGTGCTGCCGCTGCTGACGCCGCGCAGCGACACCGAGACACTGCCGCGCTTGTCGGGGGAATCGAAGCCGTTCATGTTCGGCACGATCGAGACCACATCGCCCAGACCGTTGATGCCGCGCTGGGTGATCGCATCGGCGCCGAACACCGAGATCGAGATCGGCACCTTCTGCAGGTTCTCCTCGCGGCGCTGTGCGGTGACGACGATCTCCTCCAGTCCTTCGGCAGCAAGCGTCACTTCGGGGGCACCCAGTGTGCCGAGCACGGCAGCGGCAAGGACGGAACGGGACAGCGGAACACGGCGCATGGGAGTCTCCTGATCATCGTGCCGGCAGGCATGGCGACCCGGCGGCAACTGGCTTGTTTGATTCAGACTACTGCAAACCCCATGAATCGAGGCTTGCCGCTGACGCCAGCCACCCTTGCAGAAAACGCCAATCTTCGCCACGGACGGTTCACTCCCAGGGGGAACGTGGAGAGCATGTCTGTGCGAAATCGCGCACGACACCTCGACCCGCGAAGCCGTTAGACTCTGCGCTGGCAGGGACAACTGGCACAGGGGGAAGACCATGGGCATCGCAGTCGCCGTCGTGCTGTTCATCGTGGCGCTGGCGCTCGTCTACGCGAGCGTGCTCTACAACGGGCTGGTGCGGCTCAAGCACGCGGTGGCCCATGCCTGGAGAGATATCGATGTGCTGTTCAGACAGCGCCACGAGGAGCTTTCGAAGCTGCTCGATGCCTGTCGGCAACAGTTGCCGGCTGCGCAGGAGCTGCTCACGGCCGTCGACGAGGCGCGCTCGCGCGTGCGCTCGGCCCAGGACGCCATCGATCTGCGTGCGCTCGGGGGGGCGGAAAACGCACTGCGCGTTGCGCTCGGCCGGCTGCTTGCACTTGCCGAGGACTGTGCGGGCCTGAAGAACGATCCGTCCTTCACCCAGCTCAGGATGCGCATCTCGGCGCTGGAGAGCTCGATTGCCGACCGCTGCGAGGTCTACAACGAGGCGGTGAGCCAGAACAACCTGCACATCGAACAGTTCCCCGCCGTGCTGATTGCCCAGCGCTTCCGCTTCGGCACGGCCGAGCGGCTCGAGTTCACCCTTGCCGAAACCGCCGATGCAAACCTCGCCTCACTGTTCCGCTACTGAGGCCACCGTACCACGCCGACGCCTGAGCCGTGCATCGATGCGCCGCCACAGCCGCCGCACGCGGGGCGTGGCGCGCGGCTCGCCAAGGTAGGCGCACAGGAAGCGCAACCGCTCGCTGCGGCTCGAACCCTGCAGCAGGTACTTGCAGAAAGAGGCCAGGTCGCGCACCACGAACAGCGCCCGCAGTGGCCGCCAGCCGGCCTTCTCCAGATCGATCAGGCGCACCTCGAGCGCCTCATCGGCACCGATGCGGACGAACACATGCTTCGGATACAGGCAGCCGTGGCGGATGCGGCGGGCGTGCAGCGCACGGATCGGCGCGGCAACGGCCTCGATGAGCCGCCGGCGCAGCGCCCACGACGGTGGTTCCCTGCGCCAGCGCGCCAGCAGCACATCGAGGTCGATGAAGCCATCGAGCTCCGCAGTCAGCAGCACGGCACGGTGCTCGCGTCCCTCGCGGCGCAGCGCAAAGCACACCGGCTCGACGCAGGGGATTCCCCGCTCGCGCAGCAACAGCAGCTGGCGCAGCTCGCGCTGCGCCGTTGGCTCCCCGGCAAACGGATGGCGCCATGCACGGGTGCGAAAGTTCTGCTGGCGCTTGATGTAGACCCCGCGCACACCCCCCTGTGCCGTCGCAAGCTCGAGGCGCGCCACCGTACTCCAGCCGCCACGGTGACGGTTCGGTGCGTCGACCCCCGCGGCCTGCAGCGCCCACAGCGCCTCGAAGTCGGGTCGGCCGCCGGCAACCAGGCCGTTCGCCGCCAGCAGCTCCCGCCAGTCCGCTGCGATGAAATCCTTCTCGCGCCTTGCCACGCCTACCCTCGGCCCGGCAGCGGCACCCGCCGCACCGCTGCGATGCGCCTCACGGCCCGTCTGCCTGCGGCACGACCGGTGGCGGCGTCCAGCTACCGTCGCGGATCGCCTCGCGCGGCTGGTAGGCGCGGAAGGTGAGGATGAACGGCCCCTTCGGCACCGGCAGCCAGTTCGCCTCGCGCGCTGCACCCGGCGAATCATGTTGGACATCGATGGTGAAGCCGCCGTCGGCATCGCGCAGCAGCGCGGGGACCATCGGCGTGTTGACCGCGTAACGCCCCAGCGCATTGGCGTAGGGCTGACGCTGCGGGGTGTAGACGGTGATCGACCAGAAGGCATCCACCGGCGGCATGTCGTCAGCCTTGAAATGAATGCGGTAGCGCCGCTGGCCGTCGAAGGCATCGCCCCTGGCGTCGGCAGCATAACCGACGCCCAGGAACTCCTCGGCCGAATTGCCGAGCATGCCGAGCATCGCACCAGCCGCGCGCGCCACGTAGTTGCTGCCGAGCGTCTCGCGCGAGCCGAAGATCTCGGCCGAGGAACGCACCCCGGCAGCAAAGCGCTGGATCTCGGCAAGACCGTCCTGCATGCCGGCGACCACCGCCGCCTGCGTTGCCGCGTCGGGGCGAAACGGCTCGCCGGCGACGATGCCAATCTCGGCAAAGCCGCGGCGCAGCGCCGCCTCCTCCGGCAGCACCGGCATGAAGCTCAGCATCCAGTTCAGGATGTCGAAGAAGGCCGGATCGAACGGTGTCCTGCGCACATCGATCGGCGCGACCGGCTGCGGCATTGCCCTGGGAATCGGGCTGCCGGGGCTCGCAACATACGAGGACAGCGGGCGCACGATGATGCCGTCCTGCAGGCGGTGCACGTTGGCCAGATCATCGGGGCCGAGCAGCTGGGTGCGGAAGAAGCCCAGCGCCAGATCGGTCGGCGAGCGGAACACCTTGCGGATGCCCGGGGGAACCTTGCCCTGCCAGGCCGCGCGGGCGATGAGGAAATCACCGCCACCACGCCCGTTGGTGCGCGGCGTCACATAGCCGACGATCCAGGTGTACAGATCACTGATCTGCAGTGACAGGTAACGGTCCGGCTCGAAGGGGGGAACCGTGATCACCACCGGCTCGGCGCGCAGGTCCAGCCAGGCGAAGGAGTACGGCGTGTCCAGGTTCGGCGCGACCACCACCTTGTCATCGGGCGTGCCGAGGTGGCGCACATGACCGATGTGATTGAGCGGGGCGCGGTACTCGCCCGAGGAGGGATCGAGCGCATGGCCACGCAGGATGGCGTAGAGATCGACCGTCGGATAACCCCAGACATAGGCAGCGTGCGCGAGCTCGCGCACGCGCTCG
Organism: uncultured Klebsiella sp.; assembly: GCA_964610955.1. Lineage (GTDB taxonomy): Bacteria > Pseudomonadota > Gammaproteobacteria > Pseudomonadales > UBA5518 > UBA5518. The sequence continues at coordinate 9,615 of CAZSYV010000102.1, forward strand.
GGCGACGGTGCCTCGGCAAGCACCGGCGTCATCGACAGCATCCAGCACAGCACGGCGCCGACCAGCTTCGTGGTGGTGCGAAACGACATGGGCTGCTCCTCTCGCGCGG
>CAZSYV010000103.1:0-9657 GCA_964610955.1 uncultured Klebsiella sp.
GCGTCTCCGAGGGGCGGTACCCGCAGCGCTCGTCGATCGCCTCGTCGCGCTTGCACGCGAGCTGTCCGAGCGTGCGCGAGCGGCACGCGGTGGAGACCCGGACCACGAGCGGCTCGTCCGCTGCGTCCGCGCGCTGCGCTGCGACGGGCGCTCCTTCGCCGATGATGGGCCGCGAAACGCCGATCGGCTCGCGCGCGAGCTTGCCCGCTCCGGGCGTCGAGACGAGCAGGTGGAGCAGCTGCTCGAGACGGCCTCGAGATGGAGCGGAGCTGGAGTCCCGCCATTCCTCGACGACCTTCGCGCGCTCCGCCGACGGCTGTTGCTCGATCTGCTGCCCCCCGATCGCACCGAGGACACAATCCCGCGCGTTCGCACCGATGTCCTCGAGCTGCTGAGCGAGGTGCGTGACCACCTCGAGCAGCGCCAGAACACGTCCCGAGACGCGGCCGACGAGGCGACGTGGAGGTTCCTCTCTGCGCTCGAAGGAGACCCCGAAGCCGTCAAGCGCGCCGTCATCTCGTACACCTCAGTGTTCGCCGCTACCTGCCAGCAGTCGGCGAGGAAGGAACTCGCCGATCTCAAGGGCTCCGACGGCTACGACACGGTCGTCGTCGACGAGGCCGCACGCGCGATGCCACTCGACCTGTTCATTCCGATGGCCCGCGCGAAGCGCCGGATCGTGCTGGTTGGCGATCACCGCCAGCTCCCTCACATCCTCGACCAAGAGCTGGAGCGCGAACTCGAGGATGCGCTGTCGAACGGCAGGAACGAGGAAGAGCGCACGGGCGAGATGCTGAAGGAGAGCCTCTTCGAGCGGCTCTTCAACGATCTGAAGAAGCGGCAGGAGCGCGACGGAATCCCGCGAGTCATCACCCTCGACGAGCAGTACCGCATGCACCCCGTGCTGGGGCAGTTCGTCAGCGACCAGTTCTACAAGCATCACGGCGAGGCCTTCCGGTCGCCCCGTCCTGCCTCGGACTTCGTTCACGGGTTGCCCGGCCATAGCGGGCCGGCGTCGTGGCTCAGCGTCCCGCGCAAGCTCGGCATGGAGCGCGATGGCCAGAGCAAGTCGCGCCCCGTCGAGGCGGAGGCGATCGTTGCGGAGCTGAAGCGGCTCATGGACTCGAAGGAGGGCCAGGAGCTCACCTTCGGCGTGATCTCCTTCTACAAGCAGCAGGTCAAGGCGATCGAGGACGCGCTCGTCGACGTCGGGATCGTGGACCGGACGGATGACGGCACGGAGATCGTCGACCCCTACCGTGAGGTGAAGCTCCCGAGCGGCCGGTTCGCGGAGCGCCTTCGGTTCGGCACCGTCGACGCTTTCCAGGGCATGGAGTTCGACGTCGTGTTCCTCTCGATGGTTCGCAGCAACGCGCGCGGCGTCTTCGGGCACGTCACCTCACCGAACCGGCTCTGCGTGGCGATGAGCCGTCAGAAGCGGCTCCTCATCGTCGCAGGAGACGACGGAATGCTTCGCGCGGCCAACGCGCCGAAGGGGATCGGCCCCCTCGTCGCGTTCCACAACCTAAGCGAGGTGCGCGATGCCGCCCGCTTTTGATCGCACCACGCCGGTCGTGGACTTCGGAGCGACGTCGTCGCCGTTCAAGCACGAGGCGCGTCGATGGCTGGTGTGGCCCGCGCTCGCGTACAAAGTCCTCCTGCCTTCTCGGGGCAACCCGCCGTTCAACGTGTTTCAGCGGGCCGCGCTCGACATGTGCCGGGCGGGCGTCAGAGACGCCGAGGAGATCGCGCGTCGCATCGCGCTCCCCTTGGACCTGGTCGGCTTCGTCATCGAGCAGCTCGTCGGCATGGGAATGCTCGATGAGGCGCGCGCGCCGACGCCTCGAGCGCTGCGCTTGATGGACGAGGACGACGAACCCACCGAGGTGGTGGACGCTGGGTACGTCTTCGTCGATTCGGTCGACGGCAGGCGAATCTGGCCGCGCGTCCACAGAGGCAGCCTGCCGACTGTCGACGCCGAGTTCGAGCACTCCAACGTCAAGTTCCAGCGGGGCACGCCAGGGCGCCCAGAGCACGTCTCGGCCACCGTGATCTGGCCTGGAACCGGCACGAGGTTCATCACGCCGAGCGCGTACGAGGCGCAGAAGGCCGCCCGACACCACGCCCGCCGTGTGCGCGCCTTCCGACGAGAGGTCTCTCGCCGCGGAGACGAAGAGGACGTTCTCGATGGACTCAAGTCTGGCGGCCTGCGTGTCGTCGATGTCGAGCCGGAGCCCGTCTTCGTGGCGTCGTTCGTGTTTCTCCCGAAGGACGCGCGGCAGCGTTCGTGGCTCGTCACCGATCCCCTTGGGCTGGGCGTCAGCGACGTGCTTCGCGCGGGCGTGACGAAGCTCGCCAAGGAGCGGAGGCACGGCCTCGCGGAGCTGCTGGAGAAGGTCGCCGGTCAGGCGTGGCACGTCGATGAAGGAGACCTCGCGCTGTATCTGGCAGAGGCAACGAAGGCCGCCACGGAGCGCGTTGAGCGTCGTCTCGGCGACGCCGCGAAACTGCTCCCCGCGGATGTACTCGCGCGGCTCGCCGATGCCGACGTACGCCTCGAAGGCGCGCAGACTGCCAAGCCGATCGAGGACTTCCTGGGGAATGCGTACGCGGCCCTCGAGAGCGTGTTCGGCTGGATGGTGTCTCTTTACCCTGACCCGAGCCTGTTCTCGGCGCTGGGACACAACGCGCCCGAGAACGCGCCGTTGCTTCGACGAGTGGCCGAGCAAGTCGGCTTCGCTGCCTCACCGCGCACGCTACCGCTCCTGAGCGTCACCCGTGGCGTTGTGAAGGGGGCCATTTGCTTCGGCAACAAAACCCTCCCCGGCCGACTGGCAGCGGCCCTTCTCGCGGCGCAGCGCAACGCCGATCACCCGCTCGCAACCTTGGGCGCTCGAGAGCCTGACGCGCTCGAGTTCTTCGCGGAGATCGGCAGACTCAGGATTGACGCCTCGCACGATACCTCCGCCGTCCCGACCGCCGAGGTCGCCGTCGAGATGCGCGACCGCCTATTCGCGGTCCTCCGAGCGCTTGTCGGCGCTGGCGCGGTGGACGTGGAAGCAGGTACGTCGGAGGCGTCCTGGGGGGCCGACCTGCTGCTTCGCGTCCGGGCCCGAGCCGAGCAGGCATCCGAGAGCTATCCAGGACTCACCGAGCGCCCCAACGTTCGCACGCGCGTGATCGAGATGCACCACGCGGCGCTGCTCGTAAAGCTGCTCGCTGCCTCCGCAGCCACTGCATCGGGGACCTTGAGCACACGTGCTCGCGATGCCCTCGTGGCCTTCACCATCGTGATGGAGGCGGCCTTCGCCGAGCTCGAAGCCGAGGCCTCGACGCCAGCCTCCGTCGTGCAGACGATCTCGAATGACCGCGAACAGAATGCGGTCCGACTGGCGTCTGCTGCCGTAGCGGTCGGCTTCGAGGTGGAACCGTCGGGCCAGCTCCCTAAGGCGCTCACGCATGCGCAGGCGAATCGCATCCGGCGGGCCACACAGGGCCAGGATGAGACGTTGTCGGCGCGCGTCGCGGCGCAGCTGCTCGCGGCGCATGAGCAGTCGGACCATCCGCTTCGCGAGGTCGCAAAGCGGCTTCCCACCTTGCTTCTGGACGTGAGCCGCCTCGTCGAGACTCGCGGGCACGGAGATGATGTTGTCGCCACGGCAGCCGAAGTCGCTGAGCTCGAGGCGATGGTTGCCAACGACATTCGGGCGATGCTCGAAGCGATTGATTGAGGAGAGACCGAACCATGAGCGGCCCAAACGAAGAAGCCACCACCGTCGACGCCGGCCAAACGAGCGCTGCCAATGCGCTCGACGTGAACGCGGCGACTCGCCTCAAGCAACTCGACGCGCGCGAGCAGTCCCTGACTGCACGTGAGCAGGCGATCAAGGAACGCGAACGGCAGGTCAAGGACCAAGCCGGGGCGATCGAGGAGCGTGAGGCGGAGGTCGAGGCCGCGAAGGCGAAGGTCCAGCGTGACCTCGCCGATCTCGCAAAGCGCCAGAAGCAGATGGCAGAGACGGAGAGTTCCCTCGAAGCGCGCTCTCGTGACCTGGCTCAGCGTGAGATCGAGGCGAGCGAAGGGTTCGCCACCAAGAACCGTGAAGCGCTCAGCGCGCTCACCAAGGCGCACGCGTCGCTGCGGGCCGAGGTGGAGCGCCTCCAAGCCGAGTTGGACGCGGCTCGATTGAAGGGGGTCGAAGACCTTGAGAAGCGGCTTGCCGATGAACGGCGAACCCGCACCGAGGCTCTCGACGCCGAGATCGAGGCGGAGCGGAAGCGTCACCTCGCGAAGCTCGCTGCCGAGGGCGCTGCACAGGATGCTGCGCTTTCTGACCAGAAAGCGCGCTTCGCCAAGGAGCAGCAGACCGCGCTTGAGGAGATCGAGCGAGAGCGTGTTCGCCTCGCTGACCTGGAGGGCGAGCTTCGCCGCGGGCTCGGCGACCTGCGTTGGAAGGAGGAGGACCTCGCCGGGTACCGCGCCGGCATCGAGCGGTCCATCGAGGAGAGGGCTCGCGACCAGGTGGCGTCGTTGGAGCGCCAGTTGGACGCGTTGCGTGAAGACCACCGACGGGACCGCGACCTGGTCATCTCGCTCGAGTCACAGTTGGCCGCGTCGCGCGACCTCTTGGCGCGGTTCGGGGACGACCCCGCCGAGATCGAGAAGCGCATCGCGCAGCAGGCGAAGAAGATCAGCGACCTCGAGAAGGAGCTGCTCCGTCGCCCGAGCGCAAGCGACAAGGAGCTCTTGGTCACCCTGCAAGAGCAGGAGCGTGTCTGGGCGGCTGAACGAGACCGGTTGGTTCGTGAGATCACGCAGCTCAAGGCGGAGCAGAGCCGCTGGCTCACCGGCGTCGCTGACCTCGAGCAGCAACGGGAACGTCGCGAGGTCGCGGAGCGCCGACTCGAGGTCCTCGCCGGAGAAATGGAGAAGTACAAGGCCGACGTCGACCGGATGCGCGCCCTGTACGAGCGCCCCGAGGAGCGGGCCGCGCGTGTTGGAGCGATCGAGGAGCCGTGGCGTACGGACTTCAAGCGCGCCGAGGGCAGCACGCCGAAGGAGCTCGACTGGCTCAACGGTATCGTGGCCGCGTGCGAGAGCAGCGGCATGCGCTTCCCGAAGCGCCTGGTCCACGCCTTCCACACGTCGCTCAAGGCCGCGGAGCTGTCACCGTTGACGGTGCTGGCTGGCGTGAGCGGCACCGGCAAGTCGGAGCTTCCTCGGCTCTACTCGCGCTTCGGCGGGCTCGGGTTCCTCTCGCTCGCGGTCCAGCCGAACTGGGACAGCCCGCAGTCGTTGTTCGGCTTCTTCAACTCGGTCGACAACAGATTCAACGCGACGACGGTCCTGCGTGCGATGGTGCAGGCCCAGCACGAGCGTGACCACGAGACCTACAAGCACGGGCTCTCGGACCGGCTCCTGTTGGTCTTGCTCGACGAGATGAACCTCGCTCACGTGGAGCAGTACTTCAGCGACCTGCTCAGCCGACTCGAGCAGCGTCGTGGCGAGAGTCGAGACATCACGCTCGACATCGACCTCGGTGCCGGCATGCCGCCGTACCCGCTGCGCCTCGGTCGGAACGTGCTCTGGGTGGGCACGATGAACGAGGACGAGACGACCAAGGCGCTGTCCGACAAGGTCGTTGACCGTTCGAACCTGCTGTACTTCCCGCGTCCGCGTGAGCTTCACAGCCGCACGGAGGTCACCCTCGGCCCAGAGTCGCCGTTGCTCGCGGAGAGCGCATGGCGCGAGTGGCTGCAGCTTCGCTCTCCGTTCACGTCGGACGAGCTCAAGCCGTTCAAGGAGGGGCTCCAGGAGATCAACTCGCGACTCGAATACGTGGGCCGCGCCCTCGGTCACCGCGTGTGGCAGTCGGTCGAGTACTACATGGCGAACCACCCCGAGGTGATCGACGCGCGCGCGCGCCAGGATGCAGACGCGCTCCAGCGCACGTTGCGACGTGCCTACGAGGACCAGCTCGTCCTCAAGGTGATGCCGAAGCTCCGGGGTATCGAGACCACCGGCGACTCGAAGCGCAACTGCCTCGACCCCATCCGCAAGCAGCTCGACAGCGCCGATATGGGTCTCGGGCTGTCGGACGACTTCGACATCGCATGCCGAGTAGGACACGGCGCGTTCGTCTGGAACAGCGCGAGGTACCTGGAGAACGCTGAATGAAGAAGGCTCGCGCGGCGCGCGACCGCGCCGCTCCCAAGACGGCGGCGCTGCCGCCGCCGCTCCCGCAGTTCGACGAGTTGGACGCTCTCGCGGCGTCCACTGCGCCGACCGTGGAGGCGGCTTGGTGGATCTCCCATCAGGTCCCGGAGCACGTCTTCGCGACGATCGCGCACGGCGATCGGCGCACTGGCGACCCTCTCCCGAGACCTCTCACGGAGATCCTTCGCGACATTCGAGGCGCGACCTCGAAGGGAAGTCGGCCGTTTCCGCGCGATCGCCTACTCGTCGCCGCCGAGTTCACCGCCGACTCCCTGGAGCACTTGCTCGACCGGCATCGCCATCGAACCGTCAGGATCCACGAGCAGCTCCCGTTCCATCAGCTTCGCGAGGTCGATACCCGATCGATGGCGTGGCTTGCCCGACAGCCCGGAAGGAACATCCGCGAGAAGCTCTCGGGCCGCACCCATGCGCTGGGCGTGAAGCGCGACGTGTCCGTCGACACGACCGAGAACCGGCTCCTCCGGTCGTTCGCCAAGCTTCTCGTTCGGCGCGCCAGCACGCGGCTGGACAACAGAGACGCCTACGACGGGACGACCGAGGATGTAGAGCGTGTGCGTCGGCTGGAGGAGTGCGTTCGCCTCTGCGATGAGCGAATGAGACGGTCCGAGCTCGCCGAGGTCCCGACGCTGACCCGCCTGCAGCCCAACAACGTCTTGCTGAGCGACCCGCACTACTCGCGGGTGTTTCGCGCATGGAAGTGGCTGCGCGACGATGAGGAGGCACTGCGCCAGTCCTGGAACGACGCCCTCCAGCGCACCCGCGTCGTTCTGTGCTGGATGGTCGCGGCGCAGCTCGTGACCCGTGAGCGGGTGGTTGTCGCGGAGACGCTGGGCCGCGTCCTCACGGGACGCGGCGACGAGCACCACCTCGGAGTTGAGGTGCTGGGCGCCGAGACCGTCGGTTCCGACTGGTTTCTGAACCCGCCACTTCACTTCTTGGTGTTGCCCAGCGGGCACAACGACGCGGCGTTCCGCATCCGTCTCTCGCTGGAGGGGGAGTTCATCCTCGCCCATGTCGCCAGCTTGGGCGGGCGAGGGCTCCTCGTGGAGGAGTCAGTCTCTGCGCTCGCCTTCGAGGTGCGGCCCACCTCGGAACGGCTCCAGCCTCAGCGGGGGATCGGCATCGCGATCGACGGCTTGGAGACCTCGCTTCGTGGGGCGGACCGCGCGTTCGCCGACCTGGCCGGGCTGACGCCCCTCGCCACGCAGATGGCGCGGCAGATCCTCCAGCGCTGCAGTGTGAACCCCAACGTCGAGCGCCGAGAGCACACCGCTGCAGTACTCCCGGACGGCGCTAGGCTCGGCATCGAGCTTGGCACCGCCTCCCTGCACGTCAGCGCGGAGCAGGGCCTGCCGCTGCTGTCGGCGGCGTGGGCCTTGGCGCTCGATGTGCCGGGCGAAGCGGGTGGCGTCGACTGGCTTGAGGGACGCACGGACCGAGAGTTGGTCCTCGGCGCTGCCGGTCGATCGCTGCGAGCCACCGGCGACGTCTTGGACGCGGGCGAGCAGGCCGACGCAGGGATGCTCGCCTTGGCGGCGGACCGCTTGCTGGGGAGCCTCGCGTCAGAGCTTCAGGTGCCGACCGATGCGCGGATCGCCTATGCCGTCCCTGATGCCGTCGATGAGTTCTCGCAGCGCAGCCTGCGGAGCGCGTTCGGGGGCTCGTTCCATCGCCCGGTTCCGGTGTGGAGGAGCGTCGCGGCCGCGATGGCCTGGGCGTCGGCCGCAGGAGATCGCGGACCTCGCGCGGGTGAGTCGGTGGTCGTCGTCGACACGGAGTTCGGCGGCGTCTCGCTGACCGTGCTCACCGCCCGTCACGACAAGAAGCTCGAGCAGGCGCACCCGTCGTCGCGCGGGATCTACTGGGAGCGCAAGCCGCCGCTTCCGCCCGACGAGCAGCTGGAGACGCTCGGTTGGCCGCATGTCCTCCGCGCCTACGCGCGGATGCTGGTCGAACGAGAGCTGAGCACGCTGGCTCCAGAGTTCCAGGAGCGCGTCGTCGAAGACCTCCTTCGCAGCGGCAAGATCGGTGCGCTCGTAGCGCGTGGCGGCTCGATCCTCGTACAGGTCCCGTCGAGCCAGCGGGCGACGCCCGACGTCGTGGAGTTCTTCGAGGACCCTGCGTGGTTCGACGGCGAGGCGGCGCGATGGATCGGGCGACTCGATCACAGCGTGAGGAATGCGCTCTCGGAGTTCGGCAAGGCCCGTGCGGTACTGATCGGCGGCCCCTGCGACTACCAACGGTTTCAGGGTACGGGGCGGCAGACCGGCCGACTCAAGCTCTTCAACGAGGAGAAGGGCTTCGGGTTCATCCATCCCGACGAGGGAAGCGCAGATGTGTTCTTTCACATCAACTCCGTCCAGGTCCCCGACGCAGTGGTGCTTCGGCGGGACTTGGCCGTCGAGTTCGACGTCGGCCAGGGGAGGAAGGGGCCCGAAGCCCAGCGAGTCACCTTGGTGTCTCCCCTCGCAGCGTGGTTGCGTCGGAGAACGGTGGTCACGTCGCAGGCGATAGCCTCGGGCGCGCGTGAGTGCCTGCTCCGGCTGGACACTGGCTCGCTCACGTGGCGCGAGTGGCTGCCCGAGCTCTCGCTCGAGGTCGTGCGCGACGGCCACTTCGGTGAGCTGCCGTTGCTTGAGCGCGGCACGTTCGTCGACCCGTTCCTCGGCGACGCCGTGCAGTTCACGGTGCCGGAGGACCTTACCCTTGGACGCGGCCATCGGTGGTTCTCCTTCCCGCTGCTCGTGGGTCGCCAGGGACGCCGCCCTGTCGCGTGGGAGGCGCGGCTCGACTCGCCCGCGTTCCCGCTCGACCACGACGTCCGGGCGCGGCTGCGGTTGTCCTACCGGTACGGTCTCGACAACAGCTACGAACTCTCCGTGGAGCCGGCCTCCCCGGACGACTCCCCGTTCGCCAGGGTCGAGGCCAAGTGGGTCAAGGGAGGCGAGGCCGCCACGACGGCGTTGACCCGCGAGCCCCTGGCTCTTGAGTACAGGCCGTGGGAGCAGAGAGGGACTGCGGATTTCGTCGATGCCACGCGATCTCTTCATCGCCTCGGTGACGAGAAGTACGCGAGGTTTCTCTTCGCCGTGACGCGCGCCTGCTGGTCACAGGGACGAAGCCTCTCGACGGCTCCGGCCAGCGTTCAGCGCGTCTTCCCGAGCTTCTGTAAGCAGTTGCTGGATGCGTTGCCGGCCGAGCTCATCGTTCACGACATACCGCGCGCTCTCGAGGTGTTGGCGCTGCTCCACGAAGATGCGCCACCGGAGGTCGTGGGCTGGCTCCTTCAGCTCGATGACGTGGCAGACGATGAACGAATGCCGGTCAACGTCGGGCCGCCGGTTCCCCTCTACCGGAAGACGGCTGCCATGCTCGCCAACCTCGTCGGGGATGGAGTCGGCGAACGCGCCACGCTTCTT
>CAZSYV010000104.1:0-9652 GCA_964610955.1 uncultured Klebsiella sp.
ATAGTGCAGTCGGCTTCTGACGTTCAGTGCAGCCGTCTTCTGAAAACGACAACAGTGGCAGGAACGGCTCTACCGACTGCCCTAGCTGCAGTGGGTCAATCAGTGTCAACTCTATTTGCCCTGGTGGCAAAGCGGATAGCAAGCGCAACAAGAGGCAATGAGCGAGTCGCTTTTGCTCTAAATTGCCTTGCGGCAAAACAAGAGCGCTGGCGAAAGGGAATGAGATGACCCGTGGGAGATGACAAGAAAACTGCTCAAAAGAGACCTGCAGCGAGCCCATTACAAGGTCAGCAGGGACTTCCGATGCCATCAATGGCATTTCTGCGCCAAAATCTACAAAAGAGGGCTGATGCCGCCGAATCCGCGAGCTTGCAGACGCTATTTCAGCTGCGTTCCTTGCCCATTCTTTGGCAAAGGCTAACTTCCAATTCGACTTTCTGATTTCCCGGTTACGCTCTTGATCCGCGTTTAACGCTTTTCTGGGCGCATGGAATTCGCGGTCGATGCGTACAAGTCCTTCGTGATAGTTCGCGATTGCCTTGTGTAATTTGGCAATCACATTCTGAAAAGATTTTGCACTTCCGTTCATCGCATGCACCCACTATCTTTGAACTCGTGCGTTCGCGCATCAGTCAAGGTTCCGTCAATGCTGAGCGATTGCCGCTGGAATTCAGCATTGAAAACACGGAGCGAATCAACCTCCTTGATAATTGGGCCTAGTACATCCTCAACAATGGATGCTCCAAACGAATCACGTACTCCTTCGCGGAAATTCTCAGCACATAGTGCGGCCATTCCAAAAACCTCATCAAACATCAGCTTCCTCCTCTTCCATATCTCCATCTATTGGAAGTTCGAGAACATAGTCGCTAGCTCCAATTGTTGGAAATAAAGGGGCGCAAATATCGCCAGGCAAAAGATAGTTGGATTTGAAATCGGGATTCTTCAGCCGAATTTTGTTGAGAAACTTGCGCCACTCATCCTCGGATAAGTCAATCGAACTGCAATCCGCTGTTAATTTCAAAAGGAGTGTCGTAGCCGCATCCACTCCATCCATGTCTCCGGCATTGACTGCACTTAGAAGAGCGTCAATTTCAGCCCGGACTTGTGCGAGCAGGTCTGAGCCAACAATGGCGAAACGTACTTTCATGGTCACACCTCCTCGTCCAGGCGAATAAAGTCAAGGCACGACTGATCTATTTCATTTTTGCTTGGCAGCATGCCTACCATAGGCGAGCCAGCGTCGCGCAGAGTGTCACGAAGCTCTTTCTCTTTCTCTGGCGGCAGGTCGTGAATATCTCGTGAGCAAAGGGTGCATTGCGCATCTGCCTGCTTATGCCCTTCGGCCTGGAAAACCATGTGATCCTTCTGGGAGTAGAGGTATTCGGCCTTGCCGCATTTCACCTCAAATGCCATTGAGCCTCCTACCGGCGCACCCATACCCTCGCCACGCCCCAATATGACCGGGACCCGTAAATCGGTAATCAAAAGATCAGTTTTTGTGTACCGCCCGTTGTCACCAACGAAAGTTCGCCCCTGGGTTTCGATCCTGCCGCCAAGTGGCGCAAGTGCGTGCCGAGCCATTTGTTCCCCAAATTCGCCACTAAGGTGTATGCGCGCCCTACGTGCGACGATGTTGCGCTCTGCATCACCCTTGGCTGTTGCCCACAGGTTCCGATACTTATCCACTTGCTTGCGATACGCTGGATTACGGTCGTAAAGATATTCCTGAAACAATCGTCGTTGTTCTGACGATAGATTCATACGGTCCCGTAGGGTGTCTGGTGTGACAGGGCGGCCATTCTGCGCCGGGTTCCATTTCAACCAAGCATGGAATTGTGCAGCGGGCGGGTTCGTTGCAAGATATGCGTCGAGTGCTCGTTGCGCGGAATTTAACCGCGCAGTGCCTATTGCAATAGCTTGATCAACAGTCGCCAAGCGCGTAGCGCATTCTTGTTGAGCCTGCTCCAGAGCATATTCCGCCATCGCCTGTGCCTGCCTCGCAAGATCAAGGCGCTGCTCCATGGAGATGCGATTTCCTGTCGCTACCTCAAGCTCTGCTCTTGCTTGCTCCAGCATGCCTTGGGCCTGCTCAACAGAGGCTTCTGCTTCGGAAACAGCAGAGTACTCGCCGGAGCAGTCCGGGCAACGCCCTTCGTCATCGGGCGGTTGGGCAAGGCAAGACGATAGCGAAGACTGGGCGGAAGCAAGTGAGCTTTGAGCGCTATTAAGCGCCTGCTCAGCGCCGTCTACTTTTTGCTGTGCTGCTTGTTCCTGCTGAGTGGAACTCTCCAGCATGCTCGCACTGTTCTGCGCTTCTTCGCGAGCCTCTGCGCATTTCTGTTGCGCAACGGCAATTTGTTCGCGGCATGCGGTTTCTAGAGCCTCGCGCACTGACTGTAGCCCACGCACGAGGTCTTCCAGATTTTCCACTTGTCCAATTGAAACTTGTGCCATTGCGATTTCAGCCCCTTTAGCTTTGCAAGTAATCCCGCAGCCGTGATGCGAGCGCACCCAGATACGGAACTTGCTCAGACGCGTTCTCGTTGAAATGTTGCAACTGTTGGACGAGCGCGTTGTAGTCCTCCTCAAACCGTGCGCGCTTTTCGTCTTGCCACGTGTCGCCCAGTGAAGCAAAGGCACCGTTAAGATTGCCTACAGCATCGTTGAGCGAATCAATAAACTGTTGCAACGAGTATGCGAATCGCTCGAGCTCTTCTGGATCTCCAATTGCCTGCGCCATTACCAATACCCCCCATCCTCTGCAGAAGAACTCTGCGGCTTTTCTTTGCGTGCATCTATCGTGGCGGGCTGTACATCGATAGCGTTCGCTTCAGGCACGATATTTGGCGTTTGTGACTTTGTGCGAATGGTCACCGACATGGTGACGAACTTGAAGAAGTCACGTAGCTGCTTGGAGTTCTCTGCATAAAAGAGGTGGTTAGGTGTGCCTTGGATGAACTTCCCAAGTACTGCCTCATCTGCATCTGCACCAATGGCCATTGCCATGCGGTCGCATTTTGCAGAGCGGCCGTCACCAATAAACGCATCCAGCGGCTTTTCCCATGCATCATTCGGCCCGCCATCAGAAACCAACACGACCGTCGGACGATACGCACGTGAAGGAACGACATCTTTGTCTTCAATCATGGCCTTGGCCATTTGCAGTGCCGTACCAAGTGGGGTCATGCCGCCAGCAGAAAGATCTTGCCAATGAATAGTGCTGGCACTCGCAAGCGGCTGATGCAGTGTTACTTGAGCACCGAAGGTGATGATTGCCACATGGATTTCAGTTTCACCATTCTCGGTGTCGCTGAATGTATCCAACATATCGCGAACAGCATCGTTCAAATTGTGGATCTTGTCTCCGCTCATGCTGCCGCTGACATCAAGTAGAAGAATGACTGGCAGCGGCTTGGCTTTCGGTGCGGTGAATTTCGAAGGATCGAATGGGGTATTGCTCATGAACAGGATTCCTTGAAAGTTAAAGAAAGGTGCTGAGTGTGGTTATGTTGAACTTCATAGGTCTTCTCCTTACGCCAGTCCGAAATACCGTTCGAAGAAAGCGGCAAGTTTGTCCAGCACCGTCTGCTTCTTGGCTGCGTGGCCATTGTTCTTGGAAAACCGCGATACCGGCGGCAGTATCTTGGTGATGGCAGTACCGGTTGCCGAGATGCTGCCGTCGCGGAAGGCATTGCTAATGAATTCACGTGCCGCCTCGGCATTGAGGTTTTCCTCCGCAATGATGCGTTCCAGCTCCTCGGTCTTTTTCGCCGCAACGAAGGCCTGCCACTGCGCGTCCACCTTGGCCTTGGTGTTCACTGAATCGACAAACTGTTCGATGAGGTCTTTCTTGTTGCGCAGGCCAGGGCTGGAATTGATGGCGCGTTCGATGGTGGCGCGGATTTCCTTATCGTCGCCCGAACCCTTTTTCTTCACGTACTGCTCGACCAAGAGCAGGATGTAGTCGACATTGATTTCTACCTGCTTGATGAGCTCGATCTCGAACACCACATCGTCGTTGATTGACTCCTTCTCGGCAGCCGACGTCGCCCGGAATTCTGCGTACAGGTTCAAATACAGGCTCTGGTAGTCCTGAAATTCGCGCTCGGAGAGAATTTCGTTGCCCGCGAAATCGTCGAAGGCCGTGAGGATGTTTTTCAGTCGCAAAATCGAGCCAAACAGCTTGATGAATGCCTTCTGTGCCGCCTCGCCAACAATGGCTTTCCCGAGTGGGAATCCAGCCGTGAGTTCTCCGATGCGCTTCTCGTAGTCCTTGTAGTACTCGGCGTAAGGCTTCAACAGCACGATACCCTTGGCATCCTTGTTGCCAAACAGGGCGAGCGCGTCGTTGGTCTCCTGCTCCAGATTGCGGAAGGAAACGATGTTGCCGTAGGTCTTGACCGAATTAAGGATGCGGTTGGTGCGCGAATAGGCCTGGATCAAGCCGTGAGCCTTCAGGTTCTTGTCCGCCCACAGCGTGTTGAGCGTGGTGGCGTCAAAGCCGGTGAGGAACATGTTGACCACGATGACGATGTCCAGCTCACGCTTTTTCAGACGCTGCGACAAGTCCTTGTAGTAGTTCTGGAACTTGTCGGCGGAGGTGTCGAAGCTGGTGCTGAACAGTGCGTTGTAGTCCTGGATCGCCGCATCCAGAAAATCTCTCGAGCCTTGATCCAGCCCCTCGGTTTCGAAGTCCTCCTCGCCGAGCAGACCATCACTTTCCTCTTCATTCGCGGCAAAGCTGTAGATCAAGCCCACCTTGAGCCGCTGGGCCTCGGGCAACTCCTTTTGCTGTGCAACGAACTCCGCGTAGTAACGCTTGGCGGCATCAATGGACGCACAGGCGAACAGCGAATTGAAGCCAGCCAGCCGTTTGCCATCGTGGCGGTACGTGCTGGCACGCTTGGTTTTCTGGTCGAAGTGCTCGCGGATGTAGCCCACGATCTGTGTGATGCGCTCCGGCGCTAGCAGCGCCCGTTCGGTGTCGATGGCCGACACCTTTTTGTCTTTGATGCCCGCAGGCAATTTGACCGTGTTGATGTAGTCGATGCGAAACGGCAGCACGTTCTTGTCGTTGATGGCATCGACAATCGTGTAGGTGTGCAGCTTGTCGCCAAAGGCCTGCTGCGTGGTGCGTCTCAGCGGGTTACCTGTGGTGCCGGAGTTCTCGGCAAAGATCGGCGTACCGGTGAAGCCGAATAGGTGGTAGCGCTGGAACACCCGCGTAATTTCGGCGTGCATGTCGCCGAACTGGCTGCGGTGGCACTCGTCGAAGATCACCACCACATGCTGGTCATAGACCGGGTGCTTTCTGTTGTTGGCCACGAAGCGGCTGAGCTTCTGGATGGTGGTGATGATGATGCGGGCGTTCGGGTCTTCCAGCTGCTTTTGCAGCACAGCCGTGGAGGTATTCGAGTTGGCTGCGCCCTTCTCGAAGCGCTCGTATTCGCGCATGGTCTGGTAGTCCAGATCCTTGCGGTCCACCACGAAGAGCACCTTGTCGATATCTGGCAAGCCCCGGGCAAGTTGCGCCGCCTTGAAGCTGGTCAGCGTCTTGCCACTGCCGGTGGTGTGCCAGATGTAGCCGCCCGCCGCGACGGTGCCGAGCTGCTTGTGATTGGTGGCTGTGGCGATGCGCTGCAAAATGCGCTCGGCCGCCACGATCTGGTATGGCCGCATCACCAGCAGCTTGCGATCCACATCGAACACGCAGTATTTGGTGAGGACGTTGAGCAGCGAGTGCTTGGCGAAAAAGGTTTTCGTGAAACCTGTCAGCTCAGTGATGGGCTGGTTTTTCGCGTCGGCCCACCAACTGGTAAAGGAGAAACTGTTGGAGGTCTTGCTTTTGCTGCGCTTGGCGGACTGCTCCTTCAAATGCCCGTCACGCACGGTGTTGCTGTAATACTTGGTCAGAGTACCGTTGCTGATGACGAAAAGCTGCACGTACTCGAACAAGCCTGAGCCCGCCCAGAAACTGTCGCGCTGGTAGCGGTTGATCTGGTTGAAGGCCTCGCGGATGTCCACGCCCCGACGCTTCAATTCGATATGCACCATCGGCAGGCCATTGACCAGCACCGTCACGTCATAACGGTTGGCACGAGCGCCTGCGACTTCATACTGGTTAATGACCTGCAAGGCGTTGTTGTGGATGTTGGCCTTGTCGATCAGGTAGATGTTCTTGGTACTACCGTCGTCGCGCTTCAAAACCTGCACATGGTCTTCCTGAATGCGCGCGGTCTTTTCCAGGATGCCGTCATTCGCGCCTGCAATGCAGGTGCTGAAGAATCGCTCCCACTCTGCATCCGACAGGGTGACCTTGTTGAGCTTTTCCAACTGGCGGCGAAGATTGGCTACCAGCTCAGCCTCCGATGTGATGGGCAGGTATTCATAGGCCTGCACCTGGAGCTGCTTGATAAATTCCTTTTCCAGTTCAGCTTCGGACTGGTATGCCGCCTCGCGCACTCCCAAGGCATCAGGCTGAAATTCGGCGACAACCGTGCTTTCGTTGGACAGCGCAATCGGCTCATAGCGAAAGGGCTTGATGTCTTCGCTCATGCGGCTTCCTTGAAAGTGAGAAGCCGGTCGCGGTAGTGCTGGTATTGCTGGCGGCGGGCCTTGATCTCGGCAGGTAAACCCGAGGCGATGTCATTCACCAGCGCATCGAATTTGTCGAGAATGGCGACGATGCGGTCCTGCTCTTCTATAGGCGGGACTGGGATTGTGAGTTTTGCCAGGCTCTCGCCAGACAGGCGCTTGACCTTTGCGCGGGCAACAAACTTGTTCTTCTCTGCTTTCAATTGTTCTGTTTGGAGGCAGTAAGACACGAACTTCGGATTCATCGAGTGCTCAAACGTAAAACAGTCGTCGTGAATCGCGACCTGGTCGGTGCCAAGCCAAGCAACCGCCTTGCCAACATCCTCGACCGTTTCACCGACAGCAGCGATAACGATGTCACCCGGTTTGGCAAAGCGCAGGCTCGACGCCATGTCCGGCCGTACATGCGAGACAGCCGCTGACGCCGAGGTTCCGTGTCGGGTATAAATGTCAGCGTAGTGGATGCAGCCGATTCCTTCCTGGACATAATCGTCCTTGGTGAATCGACGGCCGCGCGTGAATTTTCCAATCTCACCCATGGTCATCCACCTTATACTTGCTTGCTTGCTTGCTTGCTTGCTTGCTTGCTTGCTTGCTTGCTTCAGCGTCCGTGCATTCGCCGAATGTCAAGAGCGCGTCGCGGTAGTACTTGTACTGCCGCCGACGCGCCT
Organism: uncultured Klebsiella sp.; assembly: GCA_964610955.1. GTDB lineage: Bacteria > Pseudomonadota > Gammaproteobacteria > Pseudomonadales > UBA5518 > UBA5518. Next base: position 7,269 of record CAZSYV010000104.1, read on the forward strand.
CCAGCTCCGCCTCCAGCTCCGCCTCCAGCTGGGTGAAGGTATCAAGCACTTTCACAATCTCGCGCTGCACTTCAAGCGGCGGAACTGGAATTCTGATTTTTGCAAGACTCTTTGCCGAAACGTCGATGACCTTCGTGCCTGTCGCGTGCTTTTTCTTCTCTGCGAAAAAGTGTGGTGTTTGCAGGTAGTAAGAGAGGTATTTCGGATCTTGGTCGTGCTTCAGGACCGTGGCATGCCCGCCCGTGACGATCTGCGTTTCTCCGATCCACGCAACCGCCTTGCAAACATCCTCGATGTTCTCGCTGGTGTTGGTAATCACCAGATCGCCAGGATCGACCTTGGCGAGTTTTTCGGCTTTTTCTGCCGGGACAAAGGACTTTGTCTCCGCTGTCCAGATGCCGTAATAGGTGTAAATCTGTCCGTAATGGATGCACCCAACCCCAGACTCCACGAAATCGGCCTTCGGCATTCCGTTGCCGCGCACCAGTTCGCCAAAGTCACCAATAGCCCTGAAGTCAACGCCGTTTGGGCATAGCTTTGCAATCAGGTCGCCGATCTGGCTCATACTTATTCTCCTTCCAGATCGGCCACAATGGCATCGATCTGCTCCCTTAACTCCGCTTGCCGTGCCACGATACGGCTGATTTTGGCGTTGAGTACCCGAATATCCACTGCCTCGCGCTCGTCTTTCTGCTCAACGTAACTGGACACGGCGATGTTGTAGCCGTTGGCAGCAATATCGCCGTTCTCGACCAGCCGTGCGAAGTGCTCAATGCTCTGGCGGCCGATGAAGGCATCGAGGATTTTTTGCTGGTGTTCGGGCAGTAGCTTGTTCTTGTTGCCGCTGCGTACGAACTCGGCACTGGCATCGATAAACAGCGTAGCGTTATCGTGCTTGGATTTCTTCAGGACGATGATGCAGGTGGCAATCGTGGTGCCGAAGAACAGGTCGGGCGGCAGCTGGATCACGGCATCGACATAGTTGTTGTCGATGAGGTACTGGCGGATTTTTTGCTCCGCACCGCCGCGATAGAGCACGCCGGGAAACTCGACAATCGCCGCCGTGCCGTTGACCGCCAGCCAACTCAGGATGTGCAGGGTGAAGGCGAGGTCGGCCTTGCTCTTGGGGGCGAGCACACCCGCAGGGGCAAAGCGCGGATCGTTGATGAGAAGCGGGTTGGCATCGCCATCCCATTTGATCGAGTACGGCGGATTGGAGACGATGGCTTCAAACGGCTCGTCATCCCAGTGCGCTGGATCGGTAAGCGTGTCGCCATGGGCGATGTGGAACTTTTCGTAGTTCACATCGTGCAGGAACATGTTGATCCGGCACAGGTTGTAGGTGGTCAGGTTGATCTCCTGCCCGTAGAAGCCCTGGCGCACCGCGTCATGACCCAAGACCTTCACGAAATTGAGCAGCAACGAGCCGGAGCCGCAGGCGGGGTCGTAGACCTTGTTGACCTCGCTTTTGCCGACCACGGTGATGCGGGCCAGCAGTTCGGAGACCTCCTGCGGCGTGTAGAACTCACCGCCCGACTTGCCAGCGGTGGAGGCGTACATCTGCATCAGATATTCGTAGGCGTCGCCGAACAGGTCGATGGTGTTTTCCGTAAACCCGCCATCGTTGCTGGCCAACGGCAGGTCGCCGATGGCGTCGAGCAACTTGACCAGTTTTTCGTTGCGCTTGGCCACGGTGGGGCCGAGCTTGCTGCTGTTGACATCGAGGTCATCGAACAGGCCCTTGATGTCGTCCTCGGAATCGCTGCCCGTAGCCGAGCCCTCGATGTCGGCAAAGATGCGGGAGAGTGTTTCGTTGAGGTTGGCGTCATGCCGGGCGCGGGCGCGCACGTTGGCAAACAGTTCGGACGGAAGGATGTAAAAGCCTTTTTCCTTCACCGTCTCGGCGCGACCGAATTCGGCATCGTTATCTGAGAGTTTTGCGTAGTCGAAGTCCGGGGTGCCCGCGCGGCGCTCCTGCTCATTGAGGTAGCTGGTCAGGTTCTCCGAGATGAAGCGGTAGAACAGCATCCCGAGCACGTAGGTCTTGAAGTCCCATCCATCGACGCTGCCACGCAGGTCATTGGCGATGCGCCAGATGGTTTTGTGCAGCTCGGCACGTTCGAGTTCTTTGTTGTTGCTCACGATGTCAAACCTCCCGCCGTTACCGCAGCAGCAGGAAGGCTGTTGTCAGCTGCAATCTCAAGATTCCAATGCGTGCTCAATACGTTTACAAGGCGCTTTTGCCGTGCAGTCAGCAGCGTGGGCGTCCACTCGCTTTCCGATCTGACTTCCTGCGTCAGCACGAAGGGTGAAGCGGTGCCCTTGCCTCTGAAGTAGGCATCTTTCTTCTTGGCAAAGTCGTAATTGCTGGCAGACGAGTTCTT
>CAZSYV010000105.1:0-9483 GCA_964610955.1 uncultured Klebsiella sp.
CCGTCCTCGAGCAGCCACAGGTTGATGTGATCGAGCGCTCCGGGCATCGGGAAGCGCAGCCACCACACGCCCTCGGCGACCCGTACCGGTTCCGCCGGTGCGGCCTTCACACCCCACGGATACGCCAGCCCGCGCAGTCTTTCGTGGGTGATGGGTGGTGGCATGTGCGCTTCACTCCGTAACGTGTTTTCACCGGGCATGTTAGCGCGGATCACGCGTTCGCGGTTCGGGAAGCGCAAAGGCGACCAGCTGATCGCTGTGCGCCTGCTCAGGCATGCCGAAGTGCCCGGCTGCGGCGATCACCACGAACTGTCGGCCATCGCCCGGGCGGCGGTAGACCATCGGCGTCGCATGGCCACCGGCGGGCAACTCGCCCTTCCACAGCTCCTCTCCGGTTTCCGTGTCGAAGGCACGCAGGTAGCGGTCCGGGGTCGCCGCAATGAAGGTCAGTCCACCCGCCGTGACACTCGGTCCGCCGATGTTCGGTGCGCCGCGAATCCGCGAGAACGGCCACGGCGCCAGGTGCTCGAGCGTCCCGAGCGGCACCTCCCAGCGCTTCTCACCGCTTGCGAGGTCGATGGCACTCAGCGTGCCCCAGGGTGGTGCGTTGCAGGGCACGCCAAGCGGCGAGCGCAGCGGCTCGAGGCGCATGCAGTACGGCGTTTCCAGCTGTGGGGAAACGAGTGGATCCGCGCCGCTCATGTCGCACTGCTCGCGTGGTATCAGTCTCAGCTCGGCCGGCAGGAACAGCGTGTTGAGGATCAGCAGGCCACGCTCGGGGTCGATTGCCGGTGTCCCCCAGTTGTTGCCGCCGAAGTCGCTCGGATAGAACAGCGTGCCCTCGAGCGAGGGCGGCGTGAAGATGCCCTCGTTGCGCAGGCTGAGGATCTTGCGCCTGCAGGCGCCACGGTCCCAGAAGGTGAAGCCCCAGGCATCGTCTGCATCCAGATGGTGCGGATGCAGGGGTTCGGGCTTGACCGGAAACGGCTGCGTCGGGGAAAGGTATTCACCTGGCACTGCGCCACCCTGCGGCACCGGGCGTTCCTCGACTGGAAACAGCGGCTCGCCGGTCTCGCGGTTCAGGATGAACAGATGGCCCATCTTGGTCGGCTGGGCAAGGGCCGGGATGGTCTGCCCGTCACGGCGCAGATCGAACAGCGTCGGTTGCGCCGGTGTGTCGAAGTCCCAGATGTCGTGGTGCACTGCCTGGAAGTGCCAGACGAGCTCGCCGGTCGAACCGCGCAGCGCCACCACCGAGCTGGAGTAGTGGTCGATGCCGTTGCGCAGGGCGCCATAGAAGTCCGTCGAGGTATTGCCGGTCGGCAGGAACACCAGATCGCGCTCGGGGTCGACCGAGATGATCGACCATACGTTCGATGTGCCGCGCCGGTACAGCGGATTGCCCTGCTCGTCGAACGCATGTTCCTCGCCGGGCGCGATTGCGTCCCAGTACCACAGCAACTTGCCGCTGCGCACATCCCAGGCGCGCACCACGCCGCTCGGCATGTGGTTGTGGGTACGATCGAGCACCATCGAACCGGTGATCACGCGATCGCCAAGCACCGCTGGCGGCGAGATCATCGCGTACTCGTGGGTCTCGAAGGCGCCAAGCCCGGCGCGCAGTTCCACCTGCCCGCCCTCGCCGAAATCCTGGCAGGGACTGCCGTCACGGGCATCCAGCGCGATCAGCCGCCCGTCGAGGGTGCCCGCCAGGATGCGGTGCTCGCAGGCTTCGCCACGCGGGTTCGGGTCCTGCCAGCTGGCCACGCCGCGGCAGTTCACCAGTGCTTCGCGCTCGATATCGACGCCCGGATCGTAACGCCACTTCTCGGCACCGGTGGCGGGATCGAGTGCAAACACCTTGTTGAAGGCCGTGCATCCGTACAGGGTGTCACCGACCAGGATCGGCGTGAGCTGCCAGCTGCTGGCAAGCACCCGCCGCCTGCCGGTCTTCGGGTCCGCCGGCTGCGGCTGGCGCAGATCACCGCTGCGATAGACCCACGCCTGGCGCAGCAGGTGGACGTTGTCACGGGTGATCTGGTTGGCCGGCGAATAATGGCCGCCACCGGGCGCGCTACCATAGCTTGGCCACTCGGCTGCAGCACCGGGTGGGAACTGGTCGGGCAATTCCTGTTGGCAGCCACCCAGGCAGGCAGACAGGGTCACGACAAGCAGCGTGCGGGCAAGCGATGATGGCAAGGAGAGGTCTCCGTATCCGTTTCGAGGCACACCGGGGCGGGTGAGCAGGATTATGAACGCAAATTCTTCCACAGGCATGCAATTCTACTGGTGGCGCAGCCTGATCGTGGCCGCGTGTGCGCTGCTTGTCGCCTGCGTCGGCACGCCCCCATCGGTGCCACAGTCTGAAGCACCCGCACGCGGCAGCAGTGAGCAGCTGCGCTTTGCCGAGAGCGTCAACAGCTATCGTGCCGCACGCGGCGCAACACGCATCCCGATCTCACCCGTGCTGATGGCCGTCGCGCGCACGCACCTCGAGGACCTCGAAAAACGCTACCGGCGCGGCACGCAGTGCAACATGCACTCATGGAGCACTGCCGGCAACTGGTCGGCGTGCTGCTACACGCCCGATCACGCCAGGGCCGAGTGCATGTGGAACAAGCCGCGTGAGATCTCGCAGGGCCGCTACGGCGCGCCAGGGTACGAGATCGTCGCGCACTACAGCGACCCGATCACGCCGGCGCGCGCTCTGCTGATCTGGCAGGAGAGCCCGGCGCACCGCGCGATGCTGCTCAACACCGGAACATGGGCGGACAATCGCTGGCAGGCGCTCGGTGCGGCGATCGGGCGCCACTACGCCGTGGTGTGGTTTGCCGAGACACGCGATTCGGCAAGCGACTGAGCGGCGACGAGCGGCATCGGCACCCCCTCGCCGAGCACGAACACCGTGGCAAGCCCGCCATGGAGGGTGCGCAGATTCGTCGTCTGGCCCTGGTAGAGCCGCGCGCTCAGCAGCCGGATCTGTGCGCCGTAGCTCACGCAGCGCAGATCGAACTTCAGTGCCGGTACATCGCTCGCCGGGCTCACGCGCCGAGTTGGCGGCGGTGCATACGCCTGCGCGATGTATTCGCCGGAAGCGACGATCCCGGCCCAGACACGCTTCGTCAGCCCTTCACCACGGTACGCGCCCCGGCTTGCGTAGCCGGCGAAAGGCTTGAAGAAGTACCGCTTGCGGGCACTCCACAGCGTATCGGCATTTTCCGCGCTCACGATCTGCGCCGGCAGCACATGCTCGGCAAGCGCGCGCCGCGCGGCTGGCGAAGCACCGATGCGCTGCAGCCATTGCGCATCGGACAGCGCCACCAGGCGGCGCTTGTCGGCATGGAGCGCGTGATGGCGTGGCGAGGGCGTGAGCACCACGGCATCGGCCAGAGCGGCATCGCGCAGTGCAGCATGCGCCGGCTCGACAAGCGCGAAGTCGGTACAGCGGTTGTAGACCAGGTCGACGATCCGCTCACCGTGGCGCAACGCGCCATCCGCGTACTTCAGTTCGCCCGGATCGGCGATCTCGCAGTCGATTCCAGCGCGGCGAAACAACGCGCGGAACAGCAGGAACTCGGGATACAGGAACTGCTCGGTGGGGCGGTCATCGACGATGCACACGCTGCGCAGCACCTGCTCGCCTCGCGCCAGACGCCACTCGTTCAGGAAGTCGCCCAGCCACTGCTGCGGGGCATCGTGTCCGCTGGTCGGCCTCGCCAGCGTGCGTTTCATTTCGGTGCAGCCTTCACGCTGGCTTTCCGCAAGCAGCGCCGCAAGGTAGGCGCCACCGGCATTGGTGTTGATCTCGATCAGCTTCACGCCATCGGCTTCGGGGTGGAAGTCGAAGGCCATCATCGCGCTCAGCGTGTGCTGGTCTGGCCAGGGCGTGCCGGCAAGCGCCTCTTCCTGAAACGCCGGCAGCGCCATCACCTCATGCGCTGCCGCCACCACGGCACGCATCGCCTGCCACTGTCGCTGATCGGCAAAGACGGGGTAGGGCGCAAACAGGTGTTCACGTCCGACCAGGAACTGCGGCAGGCTGCCTTCGCGCAGCAGCGCGTCCATGAACAGGCGCTCGAGTGTCTGCACATCGAGCGAGATGCAATGACATTGCGCATTCAGGGTATCGGGCATCGAAACGGTCTGAGCAGTGGGTAGGCAGATTATACGCGCAGCAAAATTGCTCGAAGGACGCGAACGATGGCGAATATGCCCGCAAACGGGCGCGTGAACCGGGCCCGGGCGGTGCCGGGCCCCGCGACGCGAGCGAGTGTTTTCTGCCCCGGCGCTACTCGACCGTCACCGACTTGGCGAGGTTGCGCGGCTGATCGACGTCGGTGCCCTTCATCACGGCGACATGGTAGGCCAGCAGCTGCAGCGGCACGGTGTAGACCACGGGCTCGAGGATCTGCGGCACGTGCGGCATCTGCACCACGGTCATCGTGTCGCTGTCGGTGAAGCCCGCCTGCTCGTCGGCAAACACATACAGCCGGCCACCGCGCGCCTGCACCTCGGCCAGGTTCGAGCGCAGCTTTTCCAGCAGCTCGTTGTTCGGGGCGACCGTGACCACCGGCATGTTCTCATCGACCAGTGCCAGCGGGCCGTGCTTGAGCTCACCGGCGGCGTAGGCTTCGGCGTGGATATACGAGATTTCCTTGAGCTTGAGCGCCCCCTCCATCGCCACGGGGTACTGCACACCCCGGCCCAGAAACAGTGCGTGCTCCTTTTCGATGAAATCCTCGGCAACGCAGCGAATCCGCGCATCGAGCCCAAGCACCTGTTCGACCAGCCCGGGGAGTGCGTGCATCGCCTCGACGATCGCACGCTCGTGCTCGGCATCGATACCGCTGCGCTTGGCAAGCACGGCGGTCAGCAGCATCAGCGCCACGAGCTGGGTGGTGAATGCCTTGGTCGAGGCAACGCCGATCTCGGGTCCTGCCTCGGTCATGATCGCCAGGCGCGACTCGCGCACCAGCGAGGACTGCGGCGCGTTGCAGATCGCGAGCGTCGCCCGATAGCCGAGGGTGTGCGCCAGCCTCAGTGCCGCCAGCGTGTCGGCGGTCTCGCCGGACTGCGAGATGGTCACGAACAGCGTATCCCTGGCCACCACCAGCTTGCGGTAGCGAAACTCGCTGGCGATCTCGACCGCACACGGCAGCCCGGCGAACTCCTCGATCCAGTAGCGCGCAACCAGCCCCGAGTGGTAGCTCGTTCCACAGGCGACGATCTGCACCGCAGCAATGTTGGCGAACACCTCATTCGCGGCCACGCCGAAGGCCTGCTCGTAGATATGGTCACGGCCGATGCGCCCGCGCAGCGTGTTGGTGATCGCCTGCGGCTGCTCGTGGATCTCCTTCAGCATGAAGTGGCGGTAGCTGCCCTTGTCCGCATGATCGGCGGCATCGCCAAGCTGTTCCACCGAACGGTACACATCATTGCCGTTGCCATCGAGTATGCGCACGCCAAGCGAGGTCATGTCGACGATGTCGCCCTCCTCGAGGAAGATGACCCGATCGGTCACCTGGCGCAGTGCGATCTGGTCCGAGGCAAGGAAGTGCTCGCCGATGCCGATGCCAAGCACCAGAGGGCTGCCCTGACGCGCAGCGACCAGGCGGTGTGGCTCGTCGCTGGCGATCACCGCGATGGCGAAGGCGCCGCGCAGTTCGACAACCGCGGCACGCACTGCCTCGAGCAGCGTGGCTCCCTCCTGCTGGCGCAGATGGTCGATCAGGTGCACGATCACCTCGGTGTCGGTCTCCGAGGCAAAGTGGTAGCCGAGTCCACGCAGCCGTTCACGCAACTCCTGATGGTTTTCGATGATGCCGTTGTGCACCAGCGCGATGCGGCCATTGCTCATGTGGGGGTGAGCATTCGCTTCGCTGGGAACCCCATGCGTGGCCCAGCGGGTATGTGCAATCCCGGTCGAGCCTTCCAGTGGATCGCTGACCAGACGCTCGCTCAGTGCCGCCACCTTGCCGGCACACTTCACGCAGTCGATGTGCCCACTGGCGTCGAGCACCGCGACCCCGGCCGAATCGTAGCCGCGGTATTCGAGGCGGCGCAGGCCTTCGATGAGGATTGCACTGACGGGTCGCTGGGCGACGGCTCCGACGATTCCACACATGAGTATTCGTTCCGTTCAGGGTTTGGAGGGGGCAGGGACCGCCAACTCAGTCCTTTTTCTGCGGGCGCTGCCAGCCGCTGATGTTGCGCTGGCGCCCGCGTGCAACTGCCAGTGCCTCGTCCGGCACACCGGAGGTGAGCACCGATCCTGCGGCGACGGTAGCGTTGCGACCGACCTCGACGGGGGCGACCAGCGCCGTGTTCGACCCGATGAACGCGCCGTCACCGATCGTGGTGCGTGACTTGTTCACCCCGTCGTAGTTGCAGGTGATGGTGCCCGCACCGACGTTCACGTTCTGGCCAAGCTCGGCGTCGCCGACGTAGCTCAGATGGTTGATCTTGCTGTGGGCGCCAACTGCTGCCTGCTTGGTCTCGACGAAGTTGCCGATGCGCGCGCCCTCGGCCAGCCGGGTGCCGGGTCGCAGCCGCGCAAACGGACCGATGCTGCAGCCGGGGCCGATGTCGGCGCCCTCGAGCACGGAGTTCGGATGAATCGTGCTGCCGGTACCCACGCGGGTGTTGCGCAGCACACAGTTCGGTCCGACGCTGACGCAGTCGCCGAGCTCGACCTCACCCTCGATGAGCACATTGATGTCGATCGTGACATCACGGCCGTGGCGCAGGGTGCCACGCAGGTCGAAGCGCGCCGGGTCGCGCAGTGTCACGCCGGCAAGCAGCAGCTCGCGCGCCTTGCGCGCCTGCCATGCCCGCTCGAGCGTGGCGAGCTGCTCACGGTTGTTCACCCCCGCGACTTCCTGTTCGTCTGCTGCCGCCAGTGGGCGTACGCCGATGCCGGAGCCTGCCGCCAGGGCGATGATGTCGGTCAGGTAGTACTCGCCCTGGGCGTTGTCGTTGCCGAGCACGGGCAGCCACTCGTGCAGGCGCTCGTTCGCCACGGCCATGATGCCCGTGTTCACTTCACGCACGCTGCGCTGCGCCTCGCTCGCATCCTTGTGCTCGACGATCGCGGCAACGCGCCCCTCGGCATCGCGCAGGATGCGTCCATAGCCGCTCGGATCGCCGAGCTCGACCGTCAGCAGCGCGAGCGGGCCATCCTGTGCCATCGCCACCAGCCTGCGCAGCGTCTCCCCGCGCACCAGGGGCACATCACCGTAGAGGATCAGCGTGGTGCCATCGTGTGCCAGCGCCGGCAATGCCTGCTGCACGGCATGACCGGTCCCAAGCTGGGCTTCCTGCATCACCCAGTTCACCGCTGCATCGCCGAGCGCCGTGCGCACACGCTCGGCACCATGGCCAATGACGATGCTCAGGCTGCGCGGTGCCAGCCCGAGTGCCGTATCGATCACATGACGCAACAGCGGCCTGTCGGCAAGGGGATGGAGGACCTTCGGCAGGTCACTGACCATGCGGGTGCCCTGACCCGCCGCGAGGATGATGATGTCGAGAGCCACGATTCACTCCAGCAAGGCACGCGTATCCGGCAGGCGCAGGATGCGGCCGACGGGGAAAAGCGTAGCAGATCGCCGGGGATTTACCCGTTGGGGGCGCGCAGCGCCGTGGGGCGGTGTCTCAACCGCGGCCCATTTTCTTGCGCAGGCCCTGAATGGTGCGCAACTGCGCCACGGCCTCGGCAAGCTGGGCAGCCGCGCGACCGTAGTCGAATTCACCCTGCTGGTTGGCAAGTGCCGCCTCGGCGGCACGCTGCGCCTCGAGTGCCGCCGCCTCGTCGATGTCGCTGGCGCGCACGGCCGTGTCGGCCAGGACGGTCACCGTGCTGGGCAGGACCTCGAGGAAGCCTCCCGACACGTAGTAGATCTGCTCCTCACCGCCCTGCTTGATCACGCGCACCGGCCCCGGCGTCAGCTCGGAAAGCAGCGGCGCATGGCCCGGCGCGATTCCCAGGTCGCCGAGCGAACCGTGTGCAACGACCAGTTCGACGAGTCCGGAAAAGATCGATTTTTCCGCACTCACGATGTCGCAATGTACCGTCATCACCATGTCTGGCTCCCGGGCTCTGGGGCAATCAGAGTTTCTGCGCCTTCTCGATGGCCTCGTCGATGCCACCGACCATGTAGAACGCCTGCTCGGGCAGGTGATCGTACTCGCCGTCCAGGATGCCCTTGAAGCTGGCAATCGTGTCCTTCAGCGACACGTACTTGCCCGGGCTGCCGGTGAACACTTCGGCGACGAAGAAGGGCTGCGACAGGAAGCGCTGGATCTTGCGCGCGCGGGCAACGACCAGCTTGTCGTCTTCCGAGAGCTCGTCCATGCCGAGAATGGCGATGATGTCCTTCAGCTCCTTGTAGCGCTGCAGCACCGACTGCACGCCGCGCGCAACCGTGTAGTGCTCTTCGCCGATGACCAGTGGGTCGAGCAGCCGCGAGGTCGAGTCGAGCGGATCGACGGCAGGGTAGATGCCGAGCTCCGCGATCTGGCGCGAGAGCACGAGCGTCGCATCGAGGTGCGCGAAGGTGGTTGCGGGCGAGGGGTCGGTGAGGTCGTCCGCCGGCACATAGACTGCCTGGAACGAGGTGATCGAGCCGGTCTTGGTCGAGGTGATGCGCTCCTGCAGCACGCCCATCTCCTCGGCAAGCGTCGGCTGGTAGCCCACTGCCGAGGGCATCCGCCCGAGCAGCGCGGACACCTCGGTACCGGCAAGCGTGTAGCGGTAGATGTTGTCGACGAACATCAGCACGTCGCGGCCGTCGTCACGGAAGGCTTCCGCCATGGTGAGACCGGTGAGCGCCACGCGCAGGCGGTTGCCCGGCGGCTCGTTCATCTGCCCGTAGACCAGTGCCACCTTGTCGAGAACGTTCGATTCGGTCATCTCATGGTAGAAGTCGTTGCCCTCGCGGGTACGCTCGCCCACGCCGGCAAACACCGAGTAGCCCGAGTGCTCGATGGCGATGTTGCGGATCAGCTCCATCAGCGTCACCGTCTTGCCGACGCCGGCGCCGCCGAACAGCCCGATCTTGCCACCCTTCGAGATCGGCATGATCAGATCGATGACCTTGATTCCGGTCTCGAGCAGCTCGACCGTCGGCGACTGCTCGGCATAGGTCGGGGCGGCACGGTGGATCGGCATGCGCGCCTGCTCGCCGATGGGGCCCTTTTCATCGATCGGGCGACCCAGCACGTCCATGATGCGGCCGAGCGTTTCCTTGCCGACCGGCACCATCAGCGCGGCTCCGGTGTTGTTCACCTCGAGCCCGCGACGCACGCCTTCGGTGGAACCCATGGCGATGGTGCGCACCACGCCGTCGCCAAGCTGCTGCTGTACTTCCAGGACCAGCTCGCGACCGTCCACCGTGAGCGCGTCGTACACACCCGGCACGGCATCGCGAGGGAACTCGACGTCGATCACGGCGCCGATGACCTGTACGATCTTTCCACTGCTCA
>CAZSYV010000106.1:0-9366 GCA_964610955.1 uncultured Klebsiella sp.
ACGGTGTCGGGCAGCAGCATGCGGTTCAGCCAGCTGTGGATGATGCCGTCACCGGGGCGCAGTGCGACACCGCCGCGCGTCATGATGAAGTCGGGGAGGGTGTGCTGTGTCTCGATGTCGACCGGCTTCGGGTATGCCGCAGTGTGGCAGAAGCTCTGCATCACCAGATCGGCGGAGAAGCCCAGGCAGGCGAGGTCCTTCAGCTCGTCACGCGTCATCGGGCCGGTGGTGTCCTGTGAGCCGACGGTGGTCATGTGCGGCTCGCAGTAGGTCCCGGGGCGCACTCCGGCCACGCCGCAGGCGCGTCCGACCATCTTCTGCGCCAGCGTGTAGCCCTTGCCGGTATCGACAGGTTGGGCGGGTGTGCGGAACAGCGTCGATGCCGGCAGGCCGAGCGCCTCGCGTGCCCTGCGCGTCAGGCCGCGGCCGACGATCAGGTTGATGCGCCCACCGGCGCGCACCTCGTCGAGCAGCACCTCGGACTTCAGTTCGAAGCGCGACAGTTCCTCGCCACTCGTTGCGTTCCTGATCACGCCATCGTAGGGGCGGATCTCGATCACATCGCCCATGTTCAGCCGCTCGACCGGCGCCTCGAACACCAGCGCACCGGCATCCTCCATCGTGTTGTAGAAGATCGGCGCCACCTTGCCACCGATGCACACGCCCCCCGAGCGCTTGTTCGGCACACCGGGCATGTCCTCCCCGAAGAACCACAGCACCGAGTTGGTCGCCGACTTGCGGCTCGAGCCGGTGCCGACCACGTCACCGACGAAGGCGATCGGGTTGCCCTTTTTCTTCAGTTCCTCGATCTGGCGGATCGGGCCGACCGCACCCGGCTCATCGGGCTGCAGTCCCTCGCGCGCCATCTTGAACATCGCGAGTGCGTGCAGCGGGATGTCGGGGCGGCTCCAGGCATCGGGTGCCGGCGAGAGGTCGTCGGTGTTGGTCTCGCCGCTGACCTTGAACACGGTGTTGCGGATCGAGTGCGGCACCTCGGGGCGTGAGGTGAACCACTCCGCCTCGGCCCACGAATGCAGCACCGCACTGGCGTGCGGGTTGCCCGCCTGATGTCGCTCGACCACGTCGTGGAAGGCATCGAACATCAGCAGCGTGCCCTTGAGCTGCTCTGCGGCGAGTGCGCCGAGTTCGGCGTCATCGAGCGCGTTGACCAGCGTCTCGATGTTGTAGCCGCCCAGCATGTTGCCGAGCAGACGGATCGCCGCAGCGCGATCGATCAGCGGCGAGTGCGCCTCGCCGCGAACGATGGCGCTGAGGAAGGCGGCCTTCACATAGGCGGCCTCGTCGACGCCGGGCGGGACGCGGTTGCTGATCAGTTCGAGCAGGAAGGCCTCCTCGCCTGCAGGGGGTGCCTTGAGCAACTCGACCAGCTGGGCGGTCCATTCGGCGTTGAGCGGCTTGGGAACGACACCCTGGGCGGCGCGTTCCTCTGTGTGGCGGCGGTAGGCTTCGAGCACGGTGGGACTCCTCGGTCGTCATGGCGGCAGGTAGGTGCTTGCAGCGCGAGTGCGCCGCGGATCGGCCGGGGAGTATAGAGGAAGCGTGTGGTGCTGTTAATTTGCCAATGACGAGAATAAGCCGCGGGAATGCCCCGACCATCCTGAGCTCCGCAGTCCGAACGTCTAGAAGCGAACCCCCAGCTGCAGGTAATACGCGGCACCGTTGTAACCGAATGGTGCGTACTGTGAGTAGGCAATGGGCTTGCCCGCCCCGATGGTGTCGTCGTCGGTTACTCCCCATTTCGACGGTATCGCATCGAACACGTTGGTGCCACCAAGGCTCAGGGTGATGTTCTGGTTCAGGTGGTAGCTGAATTGCGCATCGAGCGTCCAGCGGGCGGCAAACCCCACTCTGTCGTTGCCGTGGGTGCTCGCGTAGCTGCCAAAACGGTTGAGGTTGAGCGTCAGCTCATAGCGGGGGGCGCTGTAGCGGGTCCACAGCTTGAAGGCACTGTCTGGCTGACCCGCTTCCATGGTCGTTCGCGTGAAGGGATCGAGGACCAGCTCGGTCATGTCCACCCCCAGCACGGAGGGGGCCCTGTTGACGTCCCTGATGCGGGTGGCGGCGTACCCATAGGCCGCACGCAGCTGCAGGTGCCGTCCCTGCCTCAGGTCCCAGCGGTGTTCCAGGCGCAGGTCGAAGCCCTGGGTGCGGGTGCCGATGGCATTGGTGAAGTACGTTGCACCGTCTACCCGGTGCTGCTGCAGGATGGCCAGGGCCTGCGGGCTGAGCTGGCCCAGGTTCCAGCCTGCGATATAGCCGGTGACCATGATGCGGTCATCGATGTCGGTGATGAAGCCATCGATGCTTGCCGTGAGCTGCGCGGTGGGCTGCCAGACGGCACCCAGGGTGAGGTGGCGTGACTTCTCGGGCTTCAGACCGTGCGCGCCCAGAGCGCGGGCGACCGGATGGTCGACCCCATAGTTCCCGTACTGCAGGATGGTGTTGCCATCCTTGACCATGGCTGTCGATGTGAAATGCGCCTGGGTGAGCGATGGTGCGCGAAAGCCCGTGCCGATGCTGCTGCGCAGCATCCAGTGTTCCTCCGGCCGCCAGCGCAGGGCCAGCTTGCCGTTCACTGTGCTGCCGAAGTCACTGTAATGCTCGGCGCGTGCGGCGGCGGTGAGCATCAACCGCGGAAGCAGGGTGTGTTTGGAGTCGACGTACAGGGCATGGCTCTCGCGTTCGGCGCTCACCGCATTGTCCGGAGAGAAGCCACCAAAGCCCTGCGCTCCGGGGTACCAGACGGAATCCGGACCCAGCTGGTAGGACGCCAGTTCCCCGGCACGAATGCGATAGCGGCTTCTGCGGTACTCGTAACCGGCTGCCAGCGTGTGTGGCCCGAAGTCGTGGCTGATGTCGGCGTTCAGGGTGTGTTCGGCCAGGGAGGTACGGCCACTGTCGAACGACGTGGGTGAATCGCTTCCCAGTGACCGGTTGAGCGAGTGGTTCACGTAGAAATGGAAGTCGTTCATTCCCCCCGTATAGGCCACGCTCCAGGGGCTGGCATCGGCCAGGATGCCCTTGGCACCCAGGGTCACGGAAAGATCGGTGATGCGCGGTTCGATGCGTGGCAGAAAACCGTTGGGGTACACATCCGGCAGGTTCTGATCGCTGTCTGCACGGCGGAAAAAGGCCGTTGCACTGCTGTGGCGACGGTCGAGGTGCCCGTGACTGTACAGGCTGGTGTCGCCCCGGGGAATCTCGGCATTCCAGGCGAGCAGGGCGTCCTGGGTATCCGCGTCGCCAAAATGAATATTGGTGCGCCCCGCATCCAGTGGGTCTGGCCGGGCACGGTTGCTGGGGCCGCGGTCGCGCAGTTCGGCGCTCAGGTTGACGAAGCCATCGCCCGCGAGAGGCATGGCATGGAACAGCGCGGCCTGACGCTGGATGCCGTCACCCTTGCTGGTGCGACCCCAGCCGAGCAGGGCCTGGCCGTCGTGCCCGTAGCCCTTGAGCACGATGTTGATGATGCCGGCGATGGCGTCGCTGCCGTACTGGGCGGCCGCGCCATCGTGCAGCACCTCCACCCGTTCCACCGCCAGCAGCGGGATGGTGTTCAGGTCCACCCCGGAGCTGCCCCGGCCGATGGTGCCGTTCATGTTCAGCAGGGAGCTCTGATGCAGGCGCTTGCCGTTCACCAGCACCAGCACCTGGTCGGGGCTGAGCGAGCGCAGCGTGAATGGTGGGGCATGATCGGTGCCGTCGGCGATCGATGGACGAGGGTAGTTGAAGCCCGGTATCAACACGGCCAATGCATGCGCCAGATCGGTCTGACCGACCGACAGGAGCTGCTCTGCAGGATAGACATCGATCGGCACCACGGCGTCCAGCGCGCCATGAGCACCATCACGCGAGCCCACATCGGCCTGCAGTGGAATCTGTACCTGCACCAGTTCGTCCAGGGGCAGGTCGTACAGGCTCTGACTGGTCTGCGCAGGGTCGGCCAGGGCAGCGAGGGGTGCAAGCCACAGGAGCAGGAGGCACGGTAGTCGGTTCATGTCGGGCTTTCCCGTAGTACCGTCGCAATGGACAACAGTGGGGCGGCAATCTGCAGCCCCGTTTTCATGGCAGCGTCGTAATTGATCTTGATCTGGATGTTTTGCCCAACGAAGCTCAGCTGGATGATTCCTCCCTGTTCGGCAAAGCCCCTGGCGTCGCTGACGGTCAGGATGCCGTGGCGGTGCGCGTGGGCGATTGCCGCCTGACGTGCGGCGACGGTGGGCAGAGCCACGAAAAGTACATCGGGTGTGCCGATGCCGGACACATCACTCACGAGATGAATGCGTACCGGTTTGCCCTGGATGCGTTTGTCCGCATACAGTGCGTTCAATCGTTCGCCGAACGGATTGCTGCCGACCACGGCGATGTCGAACGTGGGGCGCCCCTGGTGCGGCCACTGCACATAGCTGGCAAAACGCCCCAGAAAGACGGCCTCGAGCTGCCGCTGCGCCTCATCGGCCTGCGCCAGCGAGTTGGTGCAGAGCAACAGCCAGGCGAGAAGCCAGCGGGCGAGGCGCCCCATCTCAGTCGTCTCCGGCGGTTTCGATGCGGTTGCGTCCTGCCTGTTTGGCGTGGTAGAGGGCGCGGTCGGCCTTCTCGATCGACTGCAGCGTGGCATCCGGAGCGATGGTGCTTGCCTGTACGCCCAGGCTGACGGTGACGTGCAGCGTTCGACCGTCGCCCGGACCGAACACGTGATCGGCGACTGAAGCGCGGATGCGTTCGGCCACATCGGCAGTGGTGGGCAGATCGGCACCGTCGCAGAGCACCAGAAATTCTTCTCCCCCGAAACGGGCGGCGATGTCATAGGCGCGGATATGCGCCTGCACGATGCGCGCGATCTCCTGGAGCACCAGGTCACCCACGGCATGGCCGTGGCCGTCATTGATTCGCTTGAAATGGTCCACGTCCAACAGGATGACCCCCATGGGCGTCTGGTTGCGCTGCGTGCGCTCCGCCATGAGCTGCATGGCTTCCAGCACATGCCGACGGTTGGCCAGACCGGTCAGGGTGTCGGTGGTGGCCAGTTGGTTGAGCCTTTCGTCACGGATGCGGATTTCCTGCAGCATGGCGTTGAAGCCGCGGTACAGCTCGCTGAACTCATCCGTGCCGTGGGTGGCCAGTACGGTGGTGTAGTCCTTGCTGTTGGCGATGCGCTGCATGCTGGCAATCAGTTCCAGGATGGGTCGCGTGAAAATGAGCTGCAGCCGCCAGGACAGCAGCAGCAGACTGAAAAAGATCAGCACCGTCGCTCCCATCTGCAGCACGACGTACTGCCGCATCTTGTCGTACATCGCCTCGTTGTCGGCCAGCAGCGTCAGGCTGCCAATCTGCTTTCCTTCGAAATCGATTGGATGGATCACGTAATGGTGGCCGCGCTTCATGCGCTGCAGCACACCTTCATTTGCAGCGTGCTGCTCCCGTAACGTCGCAAGCCAACGCGTTGCTTCCGACCGATTGGCGGCCGGTGCCCAGTACTCACCCAGCAGCCTGCCGCTGTCATCCTGCACGGCGGCATACTGGATATGCGGGTTGGTGTGCAGGGGTTGCAGGATTTTTGCCGTGCTTTGGGCGTCATGAAACGCCAGGGCGGCACGCATGTTCTCGCTGGTGATGGCAGCAACCTGGTGCAGCTCCCGCAGGGATGACTGGCGCTCGGCCGCGAAGGTCGTGTACAGCGCCACCAGGGCGGATAC
The DNA here is from genome assembly GCA_964610955.1 of uncultured Klebsiella sp. GTDB lineage: Bacteria > Pseudomonadota > Gammaproteobacteria > Pseudomonadales > UBA5518 > UBA5518. The sequence continues at coordinate 5,718 of CAZSYV010000106.1, forward strand.
CAGCAGCCCTGCTCCCAGGCTCAGGCCGAGCAGTACCAGCAATTTGTGGCGGATGGGGAGATTGTCAAACATGGGGAGCCCGGTGTGCCGCGGGCCTTGTCGGTACCCAGAGCATGGCGCGCATGGTGCGGTGCGAATTGTATAGATGAAGGAACGCCATTTGAACCGCTGCATGCCGAATGAACGTGGAGATCGGAATCGGCGCTCCCGCGCTCAGCGGCCAACAGCAAACTCGAGCAGCTGCGGCTCTCCTCCCGATGGCCAGCGCAGGTAGCGGGCACTGTCGCCATCCCAGTCGCCGAGCACGAAACGCGTGCCGTTGGCGTGTGCGTGTCGCGCCGGACGGTGGGTGTGGCCGTGGATCAGCAGTTCCGTGCCGTGGCGTGCCAGCTCCGCTTCGACCGTTGCCGTCACCACGTCGAGCAGCGGTGCGGCCTTGGCAGCGGTATGCGTGCGGCTGCTGCTGCGCAGTTTCGAGGCGATGCGCCGGCGCAGTGACAGCGGCAGTGCCAGCAATACGGCGCGCGTTGCCGGTGAGCGCATGAAACGCCGGTAGCGCTGATAGCCGCGGTCGGCACTGCACAGCGCATCGCCGTGAGCGAGCAGCACCCGGTGACCGTCGAAAAGGCAGGGGCAGGGGTCGGGGAGCAGGGTGGCGCCAGCACGCTGCGCGAAACGCCTGCCCAGCAGGAGGTCGCGGTTGCCCTGCATCAGGTGGATGTGTACTCCCGCACGCGAGCTGGCTGCCAGTGCGTCGGCGACCCGCTGGGCGAAGGCGGAATCATCGTCGTCGCCGAGCCAGGCCTCGAACAGATCACCCAGGATGTAGAGCTCGTCACCGGTGTGGCAGTGCGTTTCGAGGAAGCGCAGCAGCGCCCGGGTGGTCGCCGGGTGCGCTTCATCGAGGTGCAGGTCCGAGATGAACAGCCGGTCCATCCGGGCAGCGCAGCCTCAGTCGGTGCTGACGCGCTCGATGGTGATCGTCTCGACGGGCACGTCCTGGTGATAGCCCTTGTTGCCGGTGGCGACCACACGGATTTGGTCGATCACTTCCATGCCGCCCGTGACGTGGCCGAACACGGCGTAGCCCCAGCCCTGCGCGGTGGGTGCCTTGTGGTCGAGGAAGCCGTTGTCGGCGACGTTGATGAAGAACTGTGCGGTCGCCGAGTGCGGGTCGTTGGTGCGCGCCATCGCGATCGTGCCGGTCGCGTTCTTCAGGCCGTTGTTCGCCTCGTTCTCCACCGGCGCGTGCGTGCTCTTCTGTTCGAGATTCGCCGTCATGCCGCCGCCCTGGATCATGAAGCCGTCGATCACGCGGTGGAACACCGTACCGTCGTAGAAGCCCTCGCGAGCGTAGCGAAGGAAGTTCTCGACCGTCTTCGGTGCCTTTTCGGCGTCGAGCTCGAGCGTGATGTCGCCCATCGAGGTGTGCAGAGTGACCATGGTGTTAGCGCCTTGAACAAACGAGGCGGCAATCATATCGGGTTTTGTTTCGGGCACCTACCCTGGTGGGTATAATCGCCGGCCACCCTTTGCAGCCGATGTCGTGATGACCGATTCCTCGCGTGTTTCGAATTTCCTGCGCACGATCATCCGAGATGACCTCGATTCCGGTCGGGTCAGTGAGGTGCTGACGCGCTTTCCGCCTGAACCGAACGGCTACCTGCACATCGGCCATGCAAAGTCGATCTGCGTGAACTTCGGCCTCGCGCAGGAGTTCGGTGGGCGCTGCAATCTGCGCTTCGACGACACCAACCCCTCGACCGAGGAGACCGAGTACGTCGAGGCGATCATTCGCGACGTCAGCTGGCTGGGTTTCTCCTGGGACGGGGAGGTGCGCTACGCCAGCGACTACTTCGAGACGCTCTACGACTGGGCCGTGCACCTGGTGCGAAGCGGCCTTGCCTATGTCTGCGAGCTCGATTCCGAGGCGATGCGCCTCTACCGTGGCACCCTGACCGAGCCGGGACGCGACAGTCCCTGGCGCGAGCGTCCACGCGAAGAAAGCCTGGCGCTGCTCGCACGGATGCGCGCCGGCGAGATCGAGGAAGGGCGAATGACGCTGCGGGCGCGCATCGACATGAGTTCGCCGAACCTCAACCTGCGCGACCCGGTGCTCTATCGCATTCGTCACGCAAGCCACCACCGCACGGGTGATGCCTGGTGCATCTATCCCTCGTATGACTTCGCCCACGGCCAGGAGGATGCGATCGAGCACATCACGCACTCGATCTGCACACTCGAGTTCGAGGACCATCGCCCGCTCTACGAGTGGTTCATCGAGCATCTGCCGGTGCCCGCGCGCCCGCGTCAATACGAGTTCGCGCGCCTCAACCTGAGCTATACGATCACCAGCAAGCGCAAGCTGCGCCAGCTGGTTGCCGAAGGCCATGTCGAGGGCTGGGATGATCCGCGCATGCCGACGCTTGCCGGGCTGCGCCGCCGGGGTGTGCCGCCGGCGGCGATCCGTGACTTCGTCGAACGCACCGGAGTGAGCCGCGCAGATGGCGTGGTCGACCTCGGCATGCTCGAGTTCTGCATCCGCGATGAGCTCGACAAGAACGCACCACGGGCAATGTGCGTGCTGCGCCCGCTGAAGGTGACACTGCGCAATTACCCGCCCGGGCAGTTCGAGGAGCTCGCTGCACCGGCACACCCCTCGCGCCCCGAACTGGGCGAGCGGCGCCTGAAGTTCGGACGCGAGCTGTGGATCGACCGCGAGGACTTTCGTCTCGAGGCAAACAAGCAGTTCAAGCGTCTGGTCGCCGGCGGCGAGGTGCGCCTGCGCAACGCCTACGTGATCCGCGCCGACGAGGTGGTGCGTGATGCCGGTGGCGAGGTCGTCGAGCTGCTGTGCAGCTACGATCCGCAGACGCTTGGCCAGAACCCCGCGGATGGGCGCAAGGTGAAGGGTGTCATTCACTGGGTTGAGGCCACGCACGCGCTCGATTGCGAGGTGCGCCTCTACGATCGCCTGTTCCTCGACCCGCAGCCCGATGCGGGCGAGGCCGGCTTTCTCGCCAACCTGAACCCACACAGCCTCGAGGTGCTGCACGGCTGCAAGGCCGAGCCTGGACTCGCGCAGTTGGTCACGGGCAGCACCTGCCAGTTCGAGCGCGAGGGCTACTTCTGCCCCGATCCACAGCCCGGGCACGATGGCGTGCGCGCATTCAACCGCACCATCGGGTTGCGTGATGTGTGGTCGGACTCGGCAGCAGCAAAGGGGTAGGGCAATGGGCTTGCGCATTCACGACTCGATGAGCCGGCGTACCGAGGAGTTCCGTCCGCTGGTGCCGGGGCGCATCGGCATGTACGTCTGCGGCATCACCGTCTACGACTACTGCCATATCGGCCATGCCCGGCTGCTGGTCGCTTTCGACGTGATTGCACGCTACCTGCGCGCGAGCGGCTGGCAGCTCGAGTACGTGCGCAACATCACCGATATCGACGACAAGATCATCCGCCGCGCTGCGGAGAACGCCGAGTCGGTCGATGCGCTCACGGCGCGCATGATCGAGGCGATGCACGCCGACGAGCGCGCACTCGGCAACCTGGCACCAGACCGTGAGCCGCGCGCGACGGCACACATCGGCGACATCCTCGCGCTGGTCGAGCGGCTCGTGGCATCCGGGCACGCCTACCGGGCGGC
>CAZSYV010000107.1:0-9289 GCA_964610955.1 uncultured Klebsiella sp.
CGTCACCCCCGCGAAAGCGGGGGGCGCGGTGATGGCGGGAATGACGCACCATCGGCCGTCTGACGATTCATTCCGGAGACGCTGATTTAATCAGGTTTTGTGATCAATGTGCATGTAACCCACTGTTCTGTATGGAGGTGTGTTTCGGTGTGTCGAATTAATCAGCGGTTCCTTCTTCGTCACCCCCGCGAAAGCAGGGGGCCAGCGTGCAATGCCGCTCGCTGCAGAAGGGAAAAATTCCCACGGCGTTCCGGGCGTGTGAGCTGAACTGTTGCGCTGCCACCGGTCAAAGGGCTCTTCAGCCACTTCGAGCGAACACATCGTCATGATCTTTTCGGGTACCAGGCTGAAGAAACCGCTGCTCTTCGTGGCGCTGGCGTGCCTGCTGGCGGCGCTGTGGTATCTGGACTGGGTGCGCTTTGCGATCCATCTGGCGGCGGGGCAGTGGGGCGATCGCCCTGCAGCACGGACGAGCCTCGACCTGGCTTCGTATCACGTTGCGATCGAGGCACGGCCGATCGAGGGGTTGAAGCGAAATGCTTCGGGTCTGACTTACAACCCTGTCACGGGAACGCTGTTTGCAGCCATCAACCGTCCACCGATGATTGCCGAGCTTTCGACCGAGGGGCAGTTGCTGCGGCGCATCGCGCTGCCACTGATGGTCGATTCCGAAGGGATCACCCATGTCGAAGGCGAGCTGTTTGCGGTTTCGGACGAATCTCACAATCAGCTGCACTGGCTGCGCATCCGCCCCGGTGCGCAGGAAGCCGAGGTCGTGGGCTCCACCGGCCTTGAGGTCGATTTCAGCCACCGCAAGAACCTCGGCTTCGAGGGGGTGTCCTGGGACGAGGTGCGTGGCGAGCTTCTGGTGGTGAACGAGAAGTGGCCGCAGCGCGTCCTGGCGGTGCGCGGGCTCGACCCCGGAAGTTCTTTGGAAGCGGCATCCGGGCTCGAGGTCAGCGACTGGAGCGCACGGTCCTGGCTGGGCCTGCTGGGCCGGGATCTCGCCTCGCTGACCACGCACGCTCCAACGGGGAACCTGCTCACGCTCAGCGAGGAGTCTGCAATCGTGACCGAGTACTCCCGTGGGGGTGAGGTGCTCGGTGTGCTGCCGCTGTGGCGCGGGCTGGGCGGGCTGAAGCGGACGGCACCGCAGGCCGAGGGGGTTGCCATCGGCCCCGATGAGGCGATCTACATCATCTCCGAGCCGAACCTGTTCTATGTCTTTCGCAAGTCCGCAGTGCAGGAAGAGGTGCGTCGGGTGGCGAATCAGCTGCCAGTGGATGCGGCGACGGCTGATGGCACGGGAGCCTCTTCGCAGCCGGTGCCTCCATCCTGACGCGACGCTGTCAGCAGCGGTGCGACGTGACGGATGCAGAGCGCGTAGGCAAGCAGCCAGAGAATGCCGGCGAAGGCATGCAGCGTGTTCGTCGGTACGGGTAGTGGCATGCCCAGCCCTCCCGTTGCACGCAGCACCGCTGCCGCGATGATCAGTCCTGCACCCAGTGGTATCCAACGGCCCGTGTCGATCGCGTGGCCGGTGTGCACATGCCCGACGATGACCAGGACCAGGTAGATGTTGAGGCTCAGCGCACCCGCCGTGAGCAGGTGGCGTGCGCCTGACAGGGCTGCACCGTCATTGCTGCCGAGCGTGATCAGCCCAAGCGTCGCGTAGCCGCCAGCCATCAGCAGGTAGACGCTGAACAGCATCAGTGGCCAGCGCCGGAACAGGGTGCGGCCGATGTGCCAGTCGCTCTGCAGATGAAACAGCGCTGCTGCCGTTGCCAGTGCCAGCCAGCCAGCGACGCGCACACCCGGTGCCAGGAACTCGACGCTGGTGTAGAGAATGATGCAGGCAATGGCCAGGTTGCGCTTTGGCGGGCGTGCGCGGTACTCGCTGCGTTCCGACTCGCCCTCGATGGCTTCACCTGGCTCATCGATCGCGTCGTTCACCATGCGTGTGGAAATGCGGCTCATCGCAACGACGATCAGCGTCATCATCAGGCCGATGGTGGCGTACAGCCAGCGCATCGGATAGATGCCACGCAGCGCATCGGCGTAGAAACCCGCGATGAGTGCGGCCAGCATGCACAGTGCCCACAGGAAGGAGCGATGCCGGCGCAGCGGATCGCGCAGCAGGCAGGGACCAAGCACGGCGACGAGGCCAGCCACCAGTCCGAGGTGAGCCAGCCCGGCGAGAGCGAGCGCCGGCCAGCCGAGCCAGCCGGAGAGCCAGAATCCGAGCCGCCCCAGAAGCCACAGGCCGAGCAGGGGCCGAACCGTGCGTGCGCTGATGGCGCGATTGTGCGTGAACTCGGGAACGGCGGTCAGCGCGAAGCCGCTGATGGCGGCAAGGGCGAAACCAAACAGCAGTTCGTGGGCATGCCAGACGAGCGGGCCGCCGACCACGGCCGGCAGGGGCAGGCCGGGGCCGAGAAACGCGCTCCACAGGCCGAGCACGATGATGGCCAGCGTGGCGGCCGCCAGGAAGAAGGAACGGAAGCTGCACATCCAGATCGGGTGCGAGTCTGCGGCCAGGGCGAACATGCGTCTCAGCATGGTGCGGTGCCGACCTGGGGCGCCGCATCGCCTGGTGGCAGGCCAAAGCTCTCGCGCACCACGCCCACCTGCAGCAGCTCGGCGGTGATGCGGTAGACGTCGGCGTCGCTGCGCTGCAGCGCGGGCAGCGGCAGGTCGATGCGGTGCACGATGCGTCCCGGGTCGGCGGCCATCACCAGCACGGTGTCGGCAAGGTGCACTGCCTCCATCAGGTCGTGGGTAATCATCAGCACGGCCAGGCCGTGCTCGGCCTGGTGGCACAGCAGCAGCTGGTGCAGCTGGCCCTTGAGTCCGATGTCGAGCGCCGAGAAAGGCTCGTCCATCAGCATCAGGTCCGGTGAGATCACCAGCGCGCGAGCGAGCGCCGCACGGCTCTGCATGCCGCCGGAAAGCGCATGCGGGAACTGCTCGAGCGCGAGTGCATCGAGACCGACCGCACGGGCCAGCGCATCGACGCGCGCAGTGCGCTCGCCTGCCGATACGCCCTGCGCCTTCAGGCCGAGTGCGATGTTCTCGCGCGTGCTCTTCCACGGCAGTAGCCGTGGCTGCTGGAACATCACGGCCGGGCGCTGGAAACCGTTGTCCAGTTGCCCCGTCTGCAGCACCAGCAGCCCCGCGCACAGGTGCAGCAGTGTGGTCTTGCCGCAGCCCGATGGGCCGACCAGCGCCAATACGCGGCCGGCGGGCAGCTCGAGGTCGATGTGATCGAGCACCGTGCGCAGGCCGTAGGCGTGCGACAGGCCGCGCAGGCTGAGCCTTGCACTGTTCATGCCTGCTGATCCGCGGTTGCGTCGATCGCGCGCCAGCGTTCGAGCTCGCGCTTGATCGGTTCGAGCAGCAGGTATTCGATGGCGAGCAGGGTGGCGACGACTGCGCTGATCCAGGCGAGCGTGCCTGCGGTGTCGATCTGTGCGCGGCTCACGGCGAGTGCTGCGCCTACACCGTCGCTCGATGCGAGCAGCTCGGCCATCACCACGACTTTCCACGAGGTGCCGAGCGCGGTGATCCAGGCCGGGAACAGGTAGGAGACGACGTGCGGCAGGTACAGATCGACGAGCTTCATTCGCGGTGGCAGGCGAAAGGCCGTGGCCATCTCCTTCAGGTGCCCGTCGAGTGTGTGCGTGCCCTGCAGCGCGCCGATGAAGATGATCGGTACGCAGGCGATGAACACGGTGAACACCGGGGTGCCGTCGCCCGCGCCGAACCACAGCATCGCGAGCACCAGCCAGGCGATGGGCGGCGTGCCGAGCAGCAGCGTGACGATGGGGCGCGACATCATCGATGCCGTCAGCGAGACGCCGGCGAGCATGCCGAGCGCACTGCCGACGATGATCGCCAGACCAAGGCCGATCAGCGTGCGCCGTGCGGTGATCGCCAGCTCATCCCAGGCGGCACCGCTGTCGATCAGCTTGCCCAGCGTGGCGAACACGCTTGCCGGGTCGGGCAGGATCAGCTCGCCATAGACCGCACTTGCGGCCTCCCAGGCGGCAAGGAACAGCAGCAGGCTGGCGATTGCTCCCCAGCCGCTCCACAGATAGCGCGGGATGCCCGTGAACCAGGCGTGCAGCAGTCGCATCATCAGGGTTGTGCGGGCGCCTGCGCTGCGGGGGCGGGCTGGTAGTAGAAGCCGGCATCGGGCAGTTTGCCGCCGATCAGCCCCGGCTGGCTCGCGTGCAGCTGGGCGAAGAAGAACTCGAGCTCGGGCCGTGCTGCCTCGGCGGAAACGAAGGTGGCGTTGTCGATGCGAACCGAGTCGGCAACGCCTTCGGGAGTGAGCATCTCGACGCGTCTCGCCACCGCCTGGCCGCACTCGTCGGGGTGCGCCTCGCACCACTGCAGAGCGCTGGCGTAGGCCTCCTGGAAGCGTGCGATGAGCTCCGGTGAGCCAAGCGCGCTGCCCATGGCGACGATGCCGGCCTGCGGGATGCGTGGCGGGCGATCGAGCAGGCGCCCCCATTCCTGCTGCAGGTCGACGCTGCGGTAGAGCTCGGGGGCCACCAGGCTGATCGGGAAGGAGTGCGTCTTGCGCAGCGCCGTGGACACCGCCGGCTCGGCAAGCAGCGCGTTGTCGGCGCGGCGCATGATCAGCAACTGCATGGCGTCGAGCGGCGAGGCGACATAGCGCAGGCTGAAGTCGCGCTTGGCGTCGAGCCCCGCCCTGGCGGCGAGCAGCTGGAAGATGATGTCGGGCATGTCGGCGCGAAACGGCATGACGATTTCCCGGCCCCTGAAGTCGGCCAGGGTCTTCAGGTTGGCATCGCGCGAGACCATCCACAGCACGCCCCAGGTCGAGACGTTCAGCAGCTGCAGCTGCACACCGCGGTTGTAGAGGTTTGCCGCGACGTTGGTCGGCATGGCGATGAAGTCGCTGTTTCCCTGCATGGCCAGCACGCGCAGCTGGTCTGGGTCCTTCCACAGCACGAACTCGACCTCGGCCGCGACGTCCTTGAGCGCGCCCGTGTCCACCATGTGGATCAGTGGGTAGGAGACGGCGGCGAAGGGCCCGGCGAGGGTGAGCTTCTGCAGGCGTGCCTGCGCCTGGGCGGCGCTGCCCGGCATGCTGAAAAGCGTCGCGATGGCGCACATGGCCACCAGCAGCAGTGCTTGCCCTGCACCGGCCCCGGATCGTGTTCCCTGCATATCAGAAATGTCCTCGCCAGATGAGTACGAAACTGCGCCCGGGTGCGTCGACCTCCCAGCCGCTCACCCCGTCGGCAAGGTGTTCGTGGTAGGCCTTGTCGCCCAGGTTCCTGACGGCCAGCCGCAGCGACTGGCCGCTCGCGTACTGCCAGCTTGCTCCCACGTCGAGGGTTGCGAAGCCGGCGGTGGGGTCTTCCGTGCCGCGGCTGAACATCGTAGCAACACGGTCCTGGTGGCGCACCAGGCGCAGCGTGGCATCCATCTGCCAGTTGGGGGCGACGACGCCCTCCCAGCCGAGCGACAGCTCATCGGCCGGCATCTGGAACAGCGGCTCGTCGAGCTGGCGGTTCTTGCCGCGCACCACGCTGAGGCTGGTGATGAGCCACTGATCGGGCAGGGCCTGCCAGCGCAGCTGGCCCTCGACGCCGTGCATCACGACCCGGGGAATGTTGACCGTTTCCTTGCAGGCGCCGGCGTTTGGTCCACAGAGCAGCGCCGCACGTGGAGTGCCCGAGATGTCCTGGCCCGACATGTAGTCATCGATGGTGTTGCGCCAGGCGGCGAGCGAGTAGCCGAGGTGCTCGTTCTGGCCCTTGACGCCGAGTTCGATCTGCTTCGAGGTCTCCGGCTTGATCTGCGGCTTGCCGACGTAGTAGTAGCCGTCGTTGCGCGGCCCCGCCTCGTAGCGCTCACGCATCTCGCCGGCACGAAAGCCGTGCGAGAAGCTTATATAGGGACGCAGCGCCGGACTCAGTTCATAGATCAGCCCCAGCGTGCCCGAAGTGGCGTTGTCCGTGCGGTCGAGGCCGCTGGTGTTGCGCGGGCCGAGCGGGTTTGCCGAGTTGGCCACCGATGCGGCTGTTGCCTTCACGCGGTCGTAGCGCAGGCCGGCGAGCACGTTGAGCTGACCGAAGTTCATGTCGTCCTGCACGAACACGCCGGTTGCGCGGATCTTGCCGCCATCGAAGGGATCGGCGCGCGCGAGGTTCAGCGAACTCGGCGGTGAGGCGATGGTGCGCTTCGGTGAGGACTTCAGCTCCCAGGCGTTCAGCCCGAAGGACACCAGGTGCTGCGGGTGCAGCAGCCAGTCGGCCTTGGCATCGACGCCGTGGGTGGTGAACGCGGTATCGATGAAGGTGATGTCGCGGTGCAGTCCGTGCGAGCGCGAGCGGATGATGCGCTCCATGTCCTGGTAATAGGCGCGCACATCCAGGTTGAGCGGTGTCTCGCCCGAACCCTTGCGGTTGTAGCCGATCTCGGCGAGGCGGCGATCCTGCTTCGGTGCGTGCAGCGTGGTGCTCTGTACCGCCGCAGCGACCGCGGCGTTCGGGTGCGAGAAGGGCTTCCACGAGCCGGGGTGCCACACGTCACGGTCCGTGTGCTGTTGCAGCGAGATGCGCAGCTGCTGCGCTGCGTCGATGCGGTAACGGTACTGGCCGATGTAGCTGTCGCTGTCGTAGCCGGTTCGCTTCACCTTGCCGTCGGGGGCCTCGTAGTCGTTGATGCTTGCGAGCGATGCACCGAGCATCAGCGCGTGATCGCCCTGCGAGAAGTTGCCTACCGCCGTGCCGCGCAGGCCGTTGCTGGCGCTGTCGTAGCCGGCCTGCGTGTCGGCGCTCGTGCCGGGCTCGAAGCGCGCCTGCGGCAGGATCACGTTGATGACGCCACCGAGTGCACCGGTTCCATAGAGCACGGATGCCGGCCCCTTGACGACCTCGACGCGATCGGCGAGGCCCATCGACATGAACGAGGCGATGGCCCCGACCGGCTGCGCCGAGTTGAAGCGCATGCCGTCCACCAGCAGCACCACGCTTTCCTTCTTCATGCCGCGGATGACGGGGTTCTGCCCCTGCGCGCCGTCGCTGTTGACCGAGAGCCCGGGCTCACCGCGCAGTGCTTCGCCAACGTTCTGCGCGTTGCGCTTCAGGATGTCGTCACGCGTCAGCGTCACGGTGGCAGCGGGCGTGGCCAGTTCGTCGGCGGCGTAGCCCTTGGCGGTGACGAACACCGTGCTCAGGGTGCTGGCCTCCTCGGCCTGTGCCTGGGGAAGGGCGCACAGCAGCGCGAGGGCGAGCGGGGAAAGCTTGAGGTTCAAGGTCGGAGTCCTTCTCGGTAGGTTGAATGGGTCAGGGTTTGGGTAAGGTGACGAAGCCGATGCGCGTCAGCCCCGCCTGCGCGGCGGCCGACATGACCTCAGCCACCTTCTCGTAGGGTGTACTGCGCTCGGCGTTGAGGTGCAGCTCGGGCAGTGGGCTGGTGCGTGCGGCCGCCTTCAGTCGAGCGCTGAACTCGGCGGGCGCCAGTACGTCGCGGTCCCAGTACAGGGTGCCGTCGGCGCTGATGCTGATCCGTATCGTCTGCGGTGTAGTCTGGCTTGGCGCCGAAGATGCCCGCGGCAGCTCCACCTTGAGGGTATGGGTGAGCATCGGGCCGGCAATGATGAAGATCACCAGCAGCACGAGCATCACGTCGATCAGCGGAATCATGTTGATCTCGGCAAGCGCGTCGTCGCCGTCGTCGCCCGAGAAGGAACCGAAGGCCATGACGAACTCCTCAGGCGGGCGAACTGGCGGCGACGCGGGCGATGATGCGCTCCGAGGTCGCGGCAACGACGGCGCCACTGCCCGCCTCGGGGCCGCTCTTCAGGCCGGTCGCGAGGAAGGTGAACACATCGTGTGCGAATGAGTCGAGCTCGGCGAGCGCGTTGCGGTTTGCACGGGCGAAGGCGTTGTAGGCGACGGCTGCCGGAATGGCTACGGCCAGGCCGATTGCCGTCATGATCAGCGCTTCGCCAACCGGCCCGGCGACCTGATCGAGTGTGCCCTGTCCGCTGATGGCGATCGCGATCAGTGCGTGGTAGATGCCCCAGACGGTGCCGAGCAGGCCGACGAAGGGTGCCGAGGAGGCTACCGTGGCGAGGAAGCTCTGGCCGCGTTCGAGGCGGGTGCGCTCGCGGGCGATGGCGCGCTTCAGCGCGCGGGTGAGAAATTCATCGGACGTGCCGGCGTCGATCAGTCCGTGCGAGTCCTTGCCCTCGCGCGCTGCGCGGTACTGTTCGACGGCGGTGAAGCCATGGTGCACGAGCTGCGCGAAGGGCTCGGTCACACCCGCTTCGCGCAGCCTCCGTGCAACCTCATCGAGACTGCTGGCTTTCCAGAAGCCACAGAGGAAGGTGGCGCTGCGGCGCTGTACGGTGAACAGGCGCACGCTTCGCGTGAGGATCAGGTACCAGCTGCCGATCGAAGCCAGCACCATGACGGCGAGGATGAGGCGTGCAACGGCATCGGCGTTGGCGAGGAAGTGGCCAAGGCCCAGGGCGCTTTCCATGCTCAGCTCCTCAGTGAAAACTCGACCGGGACCAGCACGGTCGCTGCGACGTTGTGCTCACCGAGGCGTGCCGGGACGAAGCGCCAGCGCTGCACGGTGTCGATCGCCGCCCGGTCGAGGCGCGGCGAACCGCTGCTTTCCTGCAATTGCACCGCGAGCGCCTCGCCGCTGACGGAAACCTGTACGCGCAGCAGTACCCGTCCCTCCTCGTGCAGACGGCGTGCCATGAGCGGGTAGTCGGGTCTGGGGTTGTCGAGGTAGTCGGCGTCAAAGCGTGCCGCAGTGGCGAGTGTCTGTGCAGGAGCGGGAGCAGCAGTGGGGGCGGGTACCTCGGCTGCGGCGGGTGCCTGTACCGCCGCTGCCTTCGCCACCCGTGCTGGACCGGGGGGCGTCGTCGCTCTGCTTGCGATGGGGCGTGCTGCCACGGTCCTGTGTGCAGGACGTGGACGCGGTGGCGGATGTGACGCTGTCGCTGCGGGTCGCAGCGGCTGCACCCCGGGTTTGTCGATGAGTGGTGTCTGCTCCGCCACGGCTGGTATCAGGCTGATGCTCAGCACGGTTTCTGCGCGCCTGATCGGTGAGGCCGGCGAGTGCACCAGCAGTGCAATGGCGACGATATGGGCAAGGATGGCGCTCAGCAGCCCGAGCCGAGAAAACTTCACACTGGGGTAGCCATCATGGTGTAAGGCAAAGGCCTGCATGCCGTCGGTCCAAGCGTGGCTGGTGGTCGATATGGGTCATCTGTAAATGCGAATCATTCTTT
>CAZSYV010000108.1:0-9135 GCA_964610955.1 uncultured Klebsiella sp.
CTGGCGGCTGCGGGAGCAACGAGCCAGTTGTTCAGAGCCACGACATCGGCCGGGCTGAGCATTCCCGCCTGCTGGCGCAGCTGCAGCAGGTTCACCACGTAGTCGTAGCGCGTGTTCGCGTAGTCACGGATCGCACGGTAGAGCAACTGCTGGGCGTTCAGTACATCGACGACGTTGCGCGTGCCGACCTCGTAGCCCGCCGTGGTCGCATCGAGTGCGCTTTGCGCCGAAACGATTGCCTGCTTGCGTGCCTTGACCCGCTCGATGTCGGTATGTACCGCCAGGTGCAGCGAGCGCGTGCGCTGCACGGTGTTGCGCAGCACGCTGGTCTGGGTCTCACGCGATGCGATGAAGCGCTCGTAGGCCTGGCGGCGCTGTGAACTGATCGCCCCTCCGGAGTAGAGTGGCACCTGCAGCGTGATCATCACCGAGTTGCCCTCGACGTCGGCTGCGCCCGGGAACTTCGATCGTGTCACCCGATCCTTGTAGTCGCCGTCATCGTGCGTGTTCATCGCGGTGAGCTGCCCGCTCAGCGTTGGCAGGTGCGCGGCACGGCTGCCCTGCGCACCATCCTGCGCCGCCTCGGCTGCGTAACCCGCCGCCTTCAGTGAAAAGTTGCCGCCGACCGCCAGATCGACCCACTGCTCGCGCGTCGCCGGTTCGGGTTGCACCACCGGAAATCCGTCGCTCAACAGCCAGAGATTGGCATGCTCCCTTCCGGTCAGCACCGACAGCCCCTCGTAGGCGATGCCGAGGTTGCCTTCGTCGGTGAGGCGATTGACCACCGCAAGGTCGTAGGCCGCGCGTGCCTCATGCACATCGGTGATCGCGATCAGCCCGACATCGAAGCGTTGCTGCGTCTGCTCGAGCTGACGCTGGAAAGCCGCTTCCTCGGCACGACTCGACTTCAGGTTGTCGATCGCGCGCAATACCAGCATGTAGGCCTCGACGGTGCGCATGATCAGGTCCTGCTGGTCGGCAGCGAACTGGGCCTCCGCCTGTTTGCTCAGCGCCTTGCCCTGTTTGAAGCCGAACCATGCGGGCAGGTCGAAGAGCTTCTGCGACACGGTGAGGTAATAGTTTTCCTGGTCTTCGTCGACGTCGTAGTTGCTGTTGCTCTGGAGATTGGTTCCACCGATCGGGATGGTGCGCTTGCTGACCTGTTGCAGGTCGCTGCGACCGATCTCGGCGCTTGCGCCGACCTGCGGCAGCAGCGCGGAGCGCCCCAGGATGCGTGCCTCGCGGCCCGCCCGATAGGTCGCCTCGGCGGCCTTGAGCACCGGATCGTTCTGCAGCGCGAGTTCGTAGATCTCCTGCAGATTGTCGGCGCGGGGTGTGGCACAGAAAAGCAGCAGACCGAGGGCCAGCAGTGCGGGGCGCGGACGAAGGTGCAGCATGAAATGTCTCTTGGTGTGCGGCGTGATGGCGCGAAAGTGTAACAGAGCGGCAGCGCCAGTCGCACGGCAGCACACCAGGGCGCAATTGTGACGGCATATTTCACGATGCGCGGCGCCCCGGTGGTGCTTGCTTATATACTCCTGCGGCATGAGTGATGTGCACGTCGATCTCGATCTCGCCATTTCGGCGCGCCCGCTGCGGGTCGTGCAGCTGAGTGACATGCATCTCGGCGCCGAGTGCGGCAGCCAGCTGGCGGGGATGGATACCGACGCAAGCCTGACGTGTGTGCTCGAACTGGTGAGAGCGGCACCGCAACGCCCCGATCTGCTGCTCGCTACCGGCGATCTGGCGAGCAACGGTGCCCCGCAGGCCTACGTGCGGGTGCGCGAAGCCCTCGACGGGCTTGGCATACCCTGGTTCTGGTTGCCGGGCAACCACGATGACGTGGTGCGGATGTGCGAGCTCGTTGGGCATGGTCGCCCCATGGTGCGCAGCATACGTGCCGCAGCGTGGCGGATCCTGATGCTCGATTCGACCGTGCCGGGTGCCGTCGGCGGGCGCCTTGGCGAGACCGAGCTGGCGTGTCTCGAGCGCCTGCTCGAGGAGGACACCCGGCGACCTACGCTGGTGTGCCTGCACCATCAGCCGGTGCCGGTCGGCTGCGCCTGGCTCGACGAACAGCGCCTGGCCGATGCCGACGCGCTGTTCGCCCTGCTTGCCGGTCATGCCGAGGTGCGCGCGCTGCTGTGGGGGCATGTGCACCAGGAATTTGCCGCGCAGCGCAACGGACTGCTGCTGCTCAGCTCACCCTCGTCGTGCATCCAGTTCGCACCCGGCAGCGAGGGTTTCCGGCTCGATGACTGCCCCCCGGGCCTGCGCTGGCTCGAGCTGCATGCCGATGGGCGCATCGAGACGCGCGTCGAACGCGTGCAGGGCGCGTGCATCGGCTTCGACCGCGACAGTGCCGGTTACCTCTGATCCGGCACCCTCCTGTATCATCGCTCCCCCGCCGCCGACCCGCCCGCCAGGGAGCCCCATGTCACTCAGCACCGCATACAACGCCGAGGCAATCGAAGTCCTGACCGGTCTCGATCCGGTACGCAAGCGTCCCGGCATGTATACCGACACTTCACGTCCGAACCATCTGGCCCAGGAGGTCATCGACAACAGCGTCGATGAGGCACTCGCGGGGTTCGCGCGCACGATCGATGTGGTGCTGCACGCCGATGGCTCGCTGTCGGTCGCCGATGACGGTCGCGGCATGCCGGTCGACATCCATCCCGAACAGGGGAAACCGGGCGTCGAGGTCATCCTCTGCACACTGCACGCCGGCGGCAAGTTTTCCGAAGGCAGCTATCGTTTTTCCGGGGGTCTGCACGGCGTCGGAGTGTCGGTGGTCAACGCGCTGTCACTCGAACTCGAGGTCACCGTACGCCGTGACGGCAATGTGTACCGGATGCGCTTTGCGGGCGGCAACAAGGCCTCCGAACTCGAGATCATCGACAGCTGCGCACGGCGCAGCACGGGAACCACGCTGCGGTTTCGCCCGGACCCGCGCTACTTCGATACCGTGAAGTTCTCGCTGGCACGCCTTACGCACCTCCTGCGTGCCAAGGCCGTGCTCTGTCCCGGCCTCACGATCGGCTTTCTCGACGAGGCGAGTGGTGAGCGCCAGAGCTGGTTCTATGAAAACGGACTCCCCGACTACATCCGAGCGGCGACCGCCGAATGGCCGACCCTGCCGGAGGAGCCCTTCGTTGGTCACTTCGAAGCCCAGACCGGAGCGGTCGACTGGGCCGTGCAGTGGCTTCCCGAGGGGGGCGAGCTGATCACCGAGAGCTACGTGAACCTGATTCCCACCCCGCAAGGCGGTACGCACGTGAACGGGTTGCGTTCGGGGATGCTCGATGCGCTGCGCGAGTACTGCGAGTTCCGCAACCTCCTGCCCCGTGGCATCAAGCTCTCGGCGGAGGATCTGTGGGACCGCTGCGCGTATGTGCTGTCGGCGAAGCTGCGCGAACCCCAGTTCAGTGGCCAGACCAAGGAGCGTCTCTCCTCGCGCGAAGCGGCGACCTTCATTGCCGGCGTGGCGCGCGATGGCTTCTCGCTGTGGCTCGCCCAGCATACCGAGGAAGGCGATCGTCTCGCCGAGATGGCCGTCTCGGCCGCCGCCTCGCGCCTGCGCAAGAGCCGTCAGGTGGAGCGCAAGAAGATCACCGCCGGCCCCGCGTTGCCCGGCAAGCTGGCCGACTGTTCGGCGCAGGACCTCGATCGTACCGAGCTGTTCCTGGTCGAGGGGGATTCGGCCGGGGGCTCGGCCAAGCAGGCGCGCGACCGCGAGTTCCAGGCGATCATGCCGCTGAAGGGCAAGATACTGAACTCCTGGGAGCTGGACAGCAGCGAGATCCTTTCTTCGGAGGAGATCCACAACATCGCGGTCGCGCTCGGCGTCGATCCCGGCTCGATGGATCTCTCGGGTCTGCGCTACGGCAAGGTCTGCATCCTGGCCGATGCCGACAGCGACGGCCTGCACATCGCAACACTGCTGTGCGCGCTGTTCGTGCGCCACTTCCGGGCACTGGTCGAATCGGGGCGCGTGTTCGTCGCCATGCCGCCGCTCTATCGGATCGACATCGGCAAGGACGTCTACTACGCGCTCGATGAATCCGAGAAGCAGGGTGTGCTCAACCTGATCGAGGCCGAGAAGAAGAAAGGCAAGGTCAACGTCCAGCGCTTCAAGGGTCTTGGCGAGATGAATCCGCTGCAGCTGCGCGAGACGGTGATGACGCCGGAGACGCGCCGTCTCGTCGAGCTGACGCTGAGCCCCGAGGACGGTGCCGAACAGGTGCTCGACATGATGCTGGCGAAGAAGCGCTCGGGCGATCGTCGCGAGTGGCTCGAGCGGCGCGGCAACCTCGCGGAGCGCATGTGAGCGACGCCGTGGCACCGCGCGCAGCCCGCTGCACGCTGGAGTGCCGCGGTGATCTGGCAGTGGTGGTGCTCGAGGGTGACTGGATGCTTTCGGGCGAGGCACCAGGCATGGCAGCGCTGCTGCGCGAGCTGGGTGCGCTGGATGTGCGTGGGCTTGCCTTCGACTGTCGGGCGCTGGGTGGCTGGGATTCGCTGCTGGTCACCCTGCTGTATCGGATCGAGATCCTGTGCAGCGAGAAGGGTGTCGTGCTCGATCGTGACGCGGTCCCTGCAGCTGCGCTGCAGCTGCTCGACCTGGCGCGCGCGGTTCCGGCGCGCGATGCGCCACCGCCCGGGCAGCCGGCGTGGTGGCGTCGCCTGCTGCGTGGTGAGGTCCTTGTCGCTGCCTGGCGTGAGCTGCTGGACACGCTGTCCTTCATCGGCGAGATCGTTCTTGCCTGCGTGCGCCTCGGCCTGGGGCGCGCGAACACGCGCGCGAGCGACTTCCTGTGGTTCGTGCAGCAGACCGGGCCGGCCGCGATCGGCATCGTGACACTGATCAGCGTGCTGGTCGGCATGATCCTCGCCTACCTCGGCTCGGTGCAGCTGCGCCAGTTCGGTGCACAGATCTACGTTGCCGATCTGGTCGGGATCGGCATGGTGCGCGAGATGGGTGCGCTGATGACGGCGGTGATCATGGCCGGGCGCACCGGAGCGGCATTTGCGGCGCAGCTCGGCACGATGCAGACGCGCGAGGAAATCGATGCGGTGCGCACGCTCGGCATCGATCCGATCGAGTTCCTGGTGCTGCCGCGCCTGCTGGCACTGGTGCTGGTGATGCCGCTGCTGACGCTCTACAGCGGCGTTGTCGGCATGTGTGGCGGTGCGCTGGTCGCACTCGGCATGGATGTGTCCTGGGCGCAGTACCTGAACGCAACGCGTGGCGCGGTGACGCTCACGCACATCATGACCGGTGAGGTGAAGAGTGTTTTCTTCGGCCTGGTGATCGCGCTGGCGGGGTGCCGTGCCGGAATGCACTGCGGGCGCAGCTCCGAGGCGGTCGGCAAGGCGACGACTCGTGCCGTGGTCAGTGCGATCGTGTGGCTGATCGTCGTCGACGCCGCATTCAACATCCTCTACCAGCGACTGGAGATCTGAGCGGTGGCCGGGCTCGATCCACACATCGAGGTCCGTGGGCTGACCATGGCCTACGGATCGCGCCTGATCCAGCGCGACCTCGACTTCACGGTGAATCGCGGCGACATATTCGTGATCATGGGTGGCAGCGGCTGTGGCAAGTCGACCCTGCTCAAGCACATGATCGGGCTGCTCGAGCCGGCCGCAGGAGAGGTTTTCTACGACGGGGCGAGTTTCCAGCGCGCCGATGCACGCGGGCGTGATGCCCTGCGCCGGCGCTGGGGAATCACCTACCAGAGCGGCGGGCTGTTCAGCGCGATGACGCTGGCCGAGAACGTCGCACTGCCGCTGCAGCAGTACACGGCGCTCGATGCGGCGACGATCGCCGACGTCGTGTCCTACAAGCTGGCGCTGGTGGGGCTTGCCGGCTTCGAGGACTATCACCCCTCCGAGATCAGCGGCGGCATGCAGAAGCGTGCGGGTCTGGCGCGTGCCATCGCGCTCGATCCGCAGATCCTGTTCTTCGATGAACCCTCGGCAGGACTGGATCCGCTGAGCTCGCGGCTGCTCGATGAGCTGATCCTGCACATGCGCGATGCGCTCGGCGTGACCGTGGTGATGGTCACCCACGAGCTGGCGAGCATCTTCGCAATCAGCAACAATTCGGTCTACCTCGATGCCGAGTCACGAACCATGCTGGATCACGGTGATCCGAAAGAGCTTCGCGAGCACAGCACGCACGAGACGGTGCGGCGCTTTCTGGCGCGTGCCGGAGCACCGACGCCATGAGCACGAAGGCAAGCGCGACCGCGATCGGCGCCTTCGTCGTCGGCATGCTGGTGCTTTCCCTGGGGGCGGCAATCTTCTTTGGCGGGGCACTGTTCGGCAGCCGGCTCGGGCAGTTTGGTGCTGCGGTCATCTTCACCGGATCGGTGAAGGGGCTCAGCGTCGGCGCACCGGTCACCCTGCGTGGCGTGAAGGTGGGCGAGGTGACCGACCTGCGTGTGAGCTACGACACACGCCACGGTCAGTTCGTCATCCCGGTGACGATCGCGCTCGATCGCAGCGAGCTGGGCCTGGCCAAGGACGCTGCCGGCAGCGCCAACCTGCGTGCACTGGTCGATCGGGGTCTGCGTGCACAGCTGAAGACGCAGAGCCTGCTGACCGGTCTGCTCTATGTCGACCTCGATTTCCTGCCGGAGACCGCACCGCGCTACGTCGACTTCGAGACTGCCGAGCCACAGATCCCGACCGCACCGACCGAGCTCGAGGCGATCCTGCAGCGCGTGAGCGAGATCGACCTGCAGTCCTTCGTGCAGAATGCCGACCGGGTGCTGCGCGGGCTTGCGGAGCTGCTTGCGGATCCGCAGACGCAGCAGGTTCCGGCAAACCTCAATGCAACGCTGCTCGAGATGCGCACGCTGGTTGCGACGACGGATCGGGAGCTTGCGGCGCTCGGCGAGCGCCTCGACACGCTGTCGATAGCGGCCGATGACACCCTGGCCGAGTTGCGAACACAGCTTGCACATACCGGGGCCGGCATCGATGCCAGCCTGAAAACGCTCGATGCGACGCTCGCCAGCGTGCGCAGTGCCTCCGAGCAGGCCAGCTACACGCTGTCCGGGGACTCGCCGCTGATTCACGAACTCACGCGCAGCTCCGCCGACCTGGGGCGCGCGGCGCGCGCGCTGCAGTCACTCGGTGACACGCTGACACGTGAGCCGGAAGCGCTGCTGCGTGGCCGCCGTGACGGGAGTGAAAGATGATACGCATGACTCGAATTCTTGCGCTGGCACTGCTCGCCGTGCTGTGTACGGCCTGTGGCACGACGCCTCGCACCGACTATTACCTGCTCGATGCCCTGGCAGCACAGCCGGAGACGCCACGCGGGGAGGGGCCCTCGGTCGGTCTCTCTGATCTGCGCGTGGCGGAATACCTGCAGCGCCCGGAGGTTCTCGTGCTGGAGTCGGCCAATCGCCTGCAGCTGCGCGAGTACTCGCGCTGGGTCGAGCCGCTGCCCGATGGCATCGAACGCACGCTGCTGCTGAACCTTGCCGCACTGCTCGATTCCGATCGGGTGCGGGCACGCCCCTGGCCACGCAGCTGGTCGCCCGAGTGGCAGCTGCGTGTCGAGGTCGTGCGCCTGGATGCGCGTGAGGGGACGGCCGAACTGGTCGCGAACTGGTCGCTCGTGCACGGTGCGAAGGCGCATGAGCACAGCGCCCGCATCACCCGGGCGCGCTCGGGCAGTGGTGCCGAGTCGGTAGCGGCCGATTTCAGTGCCCTGGTGCTTGAACTTGCCGAGCGGATCGCTGTGGCGATTGCTGCGGCGCCACGGGCGACGGAAGCAGGCGCGTAGTGGTGCGCCGACCACTGCGAACGGGTGGAGTGCGTGGTTCTGCAGTCGAACTCGGTGTCCGATCGGGGTAGGATATGCCGCCCCGTGGCACGGGGCCGTGGCGTGAACTCCAGACCGGGCCGGCGTCGAGGCCGGAGACAGGCATGATCCAGGAACAGACTTCTACGGCGGATGTCGAGCGCATTCGCCTGCGTGACTACACCGAAAAGGCATACCTCGACTACTCGATGTACGTGATCCTCGATCGTGCTCTGCCGCACATCGGGGACGGGCTGAAGCCGGTACAGCGGCGCATCGTCTACGCGATGCACGAGCTTGGCCTGCGCGCAAGCGCCAAGTACAAGAAGTCGGCGCGCACGGTCGGCGATGTGATCGGCAAGTTCCACCCGCATGGCGACAGCGCTGCCTACGAGGCGATGGTGCTGATGGCGCAGCCATTCTCGTACCGCTATCCGCTGGTCGATGGCCAGGGCAACTGGGGCTCGCCCGACGATCCGAAGTCCTTTGCCGCGATGCGCTATACCGAGTCGCGTCTGACGGCGTTTTCCGAGCTGTTGCTGTCCGAGGTCGGGCAGGGAACGGTCGACTGGATGCCCAACTTCGACGGCACGCTCGATGAACCCGATGTGCTGCCGGCGCGCGTCCCGCACATCCTGCTGAACGGCACCACGGGCATCGCGGTCGGCATGGCCACCGATGTGCCGCCGCACAATCTGCGGGAACTGGTCGGCGCCTGCGTGCATCTGCTCGAGAATCCGGGCAGCAGCGCCGAGGAGCTGACGGCGTGGGTGCACGGTCCCGACTTCCCCAGCGATGCGGAGATCATCACGCCCGCGCGGGATCTGCGCGCGATGTACACGACGGGGCGTGGCTCATTGCGCGCACGGGCGGTGTGGACGCGCGAGCAGGGCGATATCGTGATCACGGCGCTGCCGCATCAGGTATCGGGTGCACGCGTGCTCGAGCAGATTGCGGCGCAGATGCAGGCGAAGAAGCTGCCGATGGTCGCCGACCTGCGCGATGAGTCCGATCACGAGAATCCCACCCGTCTGGTGATCGTGATGCGCTCGAACCGCGTCGATGCCGACGGGCTGATGTCGCACCTGTTCGCGAGCACGGATCTGGAGCGCAGCTATCGGGTCAACATGAACGTGATCGGGCTCGACGGACGCCCCGGCGTGCGTGATCTCGCCTCGCTGCTGCGCGAGTGGCTCGACTTTCGTCGTCAGACGGTGCGCCGACGCCTGCAGCACCGCCTGGAACAGGTATTGCGTCGCCTGCACATCCTCGATGGCCTGCTGATCGCGTTCCTGAACATCGACGAGGTGATC
>CAZSYV010000109.1:0-8929 GCA_964610955.1 uncultured Klebsiella sp.
TCAGTGCCCGTGACTGGTCGAGACCGCCCCAGTCGTTGATCTCGAGCTTCTGCTTGGGAGCCGGCACGTTGTATTTCTTCTTGATCATCTCGGTGAACTCGCGCTGTTCAGCCGGGATCATCGCGTAGAGTTCCTCGAGGGTCTTCTGCTCGGGGACCGAGGCCGGCAGCACCAGGTCGATGCCGAACTTCTTGTTGCCGATGCGCTCGCGGATCCACTTGATGTCGGCGGCGATCTGCTCGGGCGTGTGCATTGCCTCGCCGAGCACCGCGAAGCCGCCGGCGTTGATCACTGCGACGGCAACGTCCTTGCAGTGGGTGAATGCGACGACTGGGTACTCGATGTCGAGCCGATCACAGAGCTTGGTGTGCAAGGGATTGCGCATGACGGTTGTTGCCCCAACTGGTGAGTGATGGTTCTGTCAGGCAGACAAATCTACTGCGTGGGCCGATCAAAGGGAACCTAGGGCACGATGACGGCCGTCGTGTTGTCCGGATAAGAGACTCCATCGTCCTGATTTGATGCGGTGGAGGTGGTGGAGGACAGGGGCATGCACTTAGAATGCGGGTCCCGATTACGCAGTCACAGCCAGCAGTGGGTAATTGCGATGAAGCCGGCATCATTTGACTATCACGCGCCCGATTCACTTGCCGAAGCGGTCGCGCTGCTTGCGAGGTTCGACGACGAAGGTGTCGAGGCCAAGGTTCTCGCGGGCGGGCAGAGCCTGATGCCGATGCTCAGCCTGCGGGTTGCCCGGCCCGATGTGCTGGTCGATCTGCGCAAGCTCTCCGAACTCGATTACATCCGTGAAGATGCCGGCATGATCGCCATCGGGTCGATGACCAGCAAGCGTGCGGCGGAAGAGTCTGTCCTGATTCGCGAGCGTCAGCCGCTGTTTCACGATGCGACGATGAACATCGGACACCTGCCGATCCGCAGCCAGGGCACCGTTGGCGGCTCCTTCGCCCACGCGGACCCCGCAGCCGAGTATCCGGCCGCTGCGATCGCACTCGACATGCAGATGAAGGCGGTTGGTCCGGATGGGGAGCGTGTGATCGGGGCACGGGATTTCTTCGTGACCTACCTGACCACCGACCTGTCCTCGACCGAGATCCTGACCGAGGTGCGCATGCCGGTGCTGGCACCGGGAACCGGCTGGTCGTTCCGCGAGGTTTCGCGTCGCAAGGGCGATTTCGCGCTTGCCGGTGCGGCGGTGTTGCTGTCGCTTGCCGGGGGGCGGATCAGCGAATCGCGCGTGGTGGTGTTCGGCGTCAACGCAACTGCGGTCCGTCTTGCTGCGGCCGAGCAGGTGCTCGCCGGGCAGACGCCGAGTGAGGCGCTCTATCGCGAGGCTGGCCTGGCAGGTGCTGCCGAAGTCGATGAGCCGATTGCCGACGTGCACGCATCGGCAGACTTCCGTCGTCACCTGGTGTCGGTGGTGGTGGCCCGCGGGCTTGCCGAGGCGCAATCGCGCGCACGTGCCTGATCCCCAGGCGATTCACTACGGGAGGTATCACACCATGGCGCAACGGCAACAGGTTCGTCTGACGGTGAACGGGCGCGAATACGTGCGTGAGGTCGAACCGCGCATGACGCTGGTCGACTTCCTGCGCCACGAGCTGGGGCTCACCGGAACGCACGTCGGCTGCGAACACGGAGTCTGCGGCGCGTGCACGATCATCAGGAACGGCGAAGCGGTACGCAGCTGTCTGATGCTCGCCGTTCAGGCCGACGGGGCCGATCTGCGCACCGTCGAGGGGCTGGCGGGAGCCGATGGCCTGCATCCGGTCCAGCAGGCATTCATCGAGAAGCACGGCCTGCAGTGTGGTTTCTGCACCCCGGGCTTCCTGATGAGCACGATCGAACTGCTGGAGACCACGACCGAACCGAGCGAAGAGCAGATCCGCGAGGCGATCGGCGGCAACATCTGCCGTTGCACGGGCTATCAGAGCATCCTGGAGTCGGTGCACCTGGCGGCGCAGAAGATGCGCACCGGCCAGGACGACTGATCACGAATCTGCGCAGGAGGTATGCCATGACGACGGCTCTGCCGAGTTCCTTCGATGAACTGCCGACCAGCAGGCGGCGCTTCATCGGGCGCGATGTCGAGCGCATCGAGGATCGCGCGCTGGTCACCGGCCGCGCCCCGTTCATCGACAACTTCAGCCTGCCCGACATGCTGCACTGCGCAATCCTGCGCAGCCCGCACCCGCATGCGCGCATCGTGCGCATCGACACCAGCCGCGCCGAGGCGCTGCCCGGTGTGGCGTCGGTGCTGACCGGGGAAGACATGCAGCGCTGGTGCAACCCGATGGGCACAGCACCCGAGGGGTGGGGCCCGTACAGCCTTGCGGTGGGCAAGGCGCGTTTCGTTGGCGAACCGGTTGCCGCGGTTGCTGCAAGCAGTCGCTACCTTGCCGAGGATGCCTGCGAACTGATCGATGTCGAATACGAAGTGCTGACGCCGGTACCCGATGCCCACGCGGCGCTCGAGGCATCGGCGCCGCTGCTGTTCGAGGAGAACGGCAGCAATGTGATCATCGAGCACGATTTCACGTGGGGCGATGTCGACGGTGTTTTCGCTGCGGCGGACCGCGTGTTCAACGCGAAGTTTCGCTGGAATCGTGTCGGTGCCAACCCGACAGAGACCTTTGGCTGCGTGTGCCAGTGGGATCTCGTCGAGGACCGTCTGACCTGCCACGGTGCCTACCAGACACCGAGCTTCATGGGGCTGGGGCGCGCGCATACGCTGCGCCTGCCGGCAAACCGCATCAACGTCGTGAGTCGTCCACAGGGTGGTGGCTTTGGCGGCAAGGGCGGTCCGCGGGGCACCGACATCGCCGCACTGCTCTCGCGCAAGGCGGGCGGCAGACCGGTGAAGTACATCGAAGACCGCATGGAGTACCTGCTTGCCGGTGGTGGACAGTCGTGGGACAGGTACTACGAGGCGTGGCTGGCGGTGAACGCCGAGGGCATCGTGACGGGGCTGCGCGTCGAACTGCTCGATGACCAGGGGGCGGGTGCCGAGGGTTACGGCACGATCTCGGTCGCCAAGCCGATTGCCGCATTCACGGGCTGCTATCGCATCGAGGCCGCCGAATATCACTTCAAGGTGGCCTGCAGCAACCGTGCCCCGTCGTACCCGTATCGTGGTTACGGTCCGCCTCCGCACAACTTCATGCTCGAGTCGATGATGGATCTGGCTGCACGCGAGCTTGGGGTGGATCCGGGTGAGTTCCGCCGGCGCAACTACATTCGGCCCGAGCAGTTCCCGTACACGATTCCGAGTGGCAACGAATACGACAGCGGCAGGTACGAGCTCACGCTCGACAAGGCGCTCGAGCTTGCGGGCTACGCCGAAATGCGCGCGTTCCAGCAGCGCGCACGAAGCGAGGGCCGCCATGTCGGCATCAGCGTGGTGAGCACCATCGAACCGGGCGTATTCGACTGGAACGCCTATGCCACCGTCGGCGTGCCCGGTGTCGGTGTTCCCGAGGGGGTGTCGATCGGCATCAATCTGCTGGGCGAGATCACCGCGCGCTTTGGTTTCAACCTGCAGGGGCAGGGTCAGTACACGGTTGCGGCGCAGTTGCTCGCCGACTGGTTCGGAGTCGAGATGAGCGCGGTACGCGTCATCTACGCAGACACCGACAACGCGCCACCGCACTTTGGCCAGGGCGGCAGCCGGCTCGGGGTGGCCGTCACCGGTGCCGTACTTGGAGCGTGTCAGAAGATCACGGAAAAGCTGCGCCGTGCAGCCGCCGTGCTGCTGCAGGTGCCGTTCGAGCAGGTGGAGCTGATGGACGGCATGCTGCGCGTGCGTGCCGCGCCGGCAGAGCGTCCGGCCGGGGACATGTACATGGGCGGTGTCCCGAGCGTGCGCGAGGCGCCGCATGGGCAGATACCACTTGCACAAGTGGTCGGGGCGATGCTCGCACGCAGCGACCTGCTGCCCACGGGCATGGAGCCGGATGCCTCCGCAACCAGCGTGTGGACTGCACCGGGGCGCACCATGCCCGATGAGCAGGGGCGCTGCAAGAGCTACCTCACGGCAGCAAACTGCTGCCATGTGGTGATGGTCGAGGTCGACGCGGAGACGGGTAAGACCGAAATCCTGAAGTACATCATTGCCGATGACTGCGGCACACGGCTCAATCCGGCAAACGTCGAAGGTCAGCTGCAGGGCGGCGTGGCGCAGGGCGTCGGGGCGGCGTTGCTCGAGCAGTACGTCTACAGCGAGGAAGGCCAGCCGCTGGTGTCGACCTACATGGATTATCTGGTGCCGACGATCAACGAGGTGCCGATGACGCAGAAGACTGCGCTGGAGACACCGTCGCCGTTCACTCCGCTCGGCGCCAAGGGGTGCGGCGAAGGCGCGATTCACACGACTCCTGCAGCGGTGCTGCTGGCGATCAACGACGCACTGGAACCGCTTGGAGTACAGGTGCGCGAGACGCCGGCCTCTCCGTATCGGGTGTGGTCATTGATTCAGTCCGCACGCAGCAAACAGGGTTCCGTCTGAGGGAGTGATGAATTCACGATGAACACGATGATGTTGCTGGAAATGGCGGCGCAGGGTTTCGGTGAGCGTACTGCGTTCATCAACGGCGAGGATGCGTTCACCTATCAGTCGCTGTTCGATGCGGCGGGGCGTGCCGCCGCCGTGCTGCGCGAGGACGGGGCGAAGCACCTCGCAGTGCTCGACGAAAACTCACTGGCATGTCCGCTTGGACTCTTCGCGAGTTCATGGGCTGGCGTCCCGTACGTACCGATCAATTACCGTCTGACTGCCGTCGAGATCGACGCCTTGCTCGAGCGTGTGAAGCCCTGTGTGCTGGTCACCAGCCCGGAACGGGTTGCCACCTACGCGGGTCGTGAAGGACTGAGCGTGAAATCGCGGGAGGAATTTCTCGATGAGGCGCGCAGCGAGGGTGCGCTGGCGTCGGAGTGGTCGATGGATGCCGATGATGTCGGCGTGCTGCTGTTCACCAGTGGAACCACGGGTGTGCCCAAGGCGGCGATCCTGCGTCAGAAACACCTGGTCTCGTACATCCTGAGCTCCGTCGAGTTCTGTTCTGCGGACGAGGACGACGGTGCACTGGTCTGTGTACCGCCGTATCACGTCGCAGGGATCGCGGCCGTACTGAGTTCGACCTATGCGGGTCGGCGCGTGGTACAGCTGGCGAACTTCAGCGCCGCGGCGTGGCTGGATGAGGCTCGCCGTCACCATGTGAGCAATGCCTTCGTGGTGCCCACCATGCTGGCACGCATCGTCGAGGCGCTCGAAGATGCGGAGTCGGCAAACCTGCCGAAGCTGCGTGCGATCTCGTATGGCGGTGGAAAGATGCCACTGTCGGTGATCGAGCGCGCAATGGCGCTGTTCCCCAACACGGATTTCACCAACGCCTACGGACTCACCGAAACGAGTTCGACGGTTGCGGTGCTGGGCCCGCAGGACCACCGTGACGCGATTGCAAGCAGCGACCCCGCGGTGCGCCACCGCCTGGTGTCGGTCGGTCGCAGCCTGCCAGGCGTCGAGATCCAGATCCGCTCCGACGAGGGGCGAGTGCTTGGTGCTGGCGAGCGCGGCGAGATCTACGTGCGTGGTGAACAGGTTTCGGGGGAATACGCCGGCCGTGGCAGCGTGCTCGACAAGGACGGCTGGTTTCCGACGCGTGATGCGGGAAGCATGGACGCCGATGGCTATCTGTTTCTCGAGGGGCGTGCAGACGATGTGATCGTGCGTGGCGGCGAGAACATGTCGCCGGGTGAGATCGAGGATGTGCTGCTCGAACACGCAGCGGTTGCCGATGCCGCAGTCGTTGGGGTGCCGGACGAGCAGTGGGGTGAGGGTGTCGCCGCAGCGGTGGTACTGAAGGCGGGTCGTGAGGCGGGTATTGGCGAATTGCAGGACTGGGTCAGGCAGCACCTGCGCTCGTCACGGGTACCGCAGTTGATCCAGTTCTGGCCGACGCTGCCGTACAACGAGACCGGCAAGCTGCTCCGTCGTGTGGTCAAGGCAGAGCTGTCGAAGGCAACGAGCTGAGGCGGATACCCCGCGAAGGGGGCTCACGCCGCCACGATTGCGTCGATCAGACCCCATGCCAGTGCCGTTCGGGCATCGATGCGGCGTGCGGAGAGACCGAGCCAGGCCGTGCGCTGACGACCGATGCGCCGCGTGATGCTGACCGTGCCACCGGCGCCGGGGATCAGCCCCAGGGTGATTTCCGGCAGCTGAAAGAGCGTATCCGACGTCGCCACGATATGCCCGGCAAAGGCCGGCAGTTCGATGCCGGAGCCGATGCAGGCGCGATGCACATGACATTCGACCCGTGCAGCCAGCGCGGCGATGAGGCGACCCGCATTGCGCGTCGAACGGATGGCGTGAGCTGTCGGCATGTCGTCCGCGAGCCCAAATTCCGCCAGATCACCCCCGCTGCAGAAGACTGCGCCTGCGCCGCGGATCTGCGCGCAGCGCAGGCTTGAATCTGCGCCCAGCAGGTGCAGCCCGGCCACCAGGCCATCACGCATCGTGGTCGAGAAGGCGTTGCGTGCATGTGGGCGGTTCAGGGTGATCCTGAGCACATCGTTGCTGCGCTCGAGCAGTACCGGAGTTCCGTCATCGTGCGCGAGCGCGGGAGCTGTGCCGCGAGCGGCAAGAAAGGCCTGGAATTCCCTGCCTCCCTGCAGTGTCGCGAAGGCGAGCGACTCGGCAAGCAGGCCATCGGCAATCGTTGCGCGTGCATTGTGGCGCAGTACCTGCACCAGCACCGCAGCCGCGTGTGGTTGCTGCCGGATGTTGCGGGTCAAGGTCTGTGCCTCGCGGGCCGAGGGAACGACCACATCCGCCAGGGCAGCCGCGGCGCTGGCAGCCGGGGAGGCATCAGGGGGCAGGATCGCAATCACCGGGCAGGCCAGCTCACCCAGTGGAGCCAGCACGTCGATGCCGCCCGGGAAGGAATCGTCGGCAGTATCGAACAGCAGGAACGGACGGCTGCCGAGTGGTGAAAAGCCCTCGCGTTGCTCCGGATCGGCAAGCAGGGACGGTAGTTCTCCCAGGCGATGAATGGTGTCGTCCATTACATTCTCCTGCGGCTCGTTTATGATGCGCTGCATGATCTGGACGCACTCCGGTGCGTTGGTGTCGACTTCCGTTTGTCCGGATATGCGATCTTGCAGGCCGGAATTGCTGCGTTGTCGGAACATCCGGGCCGTGCGGCGGCAGTAGGATACAGGAATCCTGGAAGTTTACGGGACGCAACGAGTCGTTCGACGTTCCCGTTTCTCGAGTGACTGGTTGCGACGGGTGGACGACGAACATGAGTGATGCACTGGACGATATCGTGGTGCTGGATCTGACGCGGAACTTCGCCTCGTCGATGTCGGCAGCCTTCCTTGCCGATTTCGGTGCACGCGTGATTCGCCTCGAAGCGCCGGGTGAGGCGGGTTCGGCTGCAGTGACGGCGGACTCGCCGCGCCCCGGAGCGTGGAACCATGAGGCCGACCTGATCCATCGCAACAAGCAGAGCGTGCGCATCGATGTGCACAGCTTGCGTGGACGTGCGGTGCTCGATGACCTCATCATGCGCTGTGACGTGATCGTCACCGACTGGCTGGTGGCCGAGCTCGAGGCGGTTGGCCTCGACTACGCCAGCGCCTCCGCACGGCGTGCCGAACTCATCGTTGCGCGAATCTCCGGCTTTGGACCGCGCGGCAAGGATCGTGACCTGCCGCCGATCGACGAGCTGGCCGCGGCGCGCACCGGCATGATGCCGATCGTGCAGCAACCCGGGCAGCCGCCGGTCTACACGGGCGCCGGTGCGATGCACTCGGCCGTGCTGCTCGCCTTCGGCATCATGACCGCGCTGGTGCACCGCCAGGCGACAGGCGAGGGCCAGGAGGTCGACACCTCGCTGTTTGCAGCCAACATGTACGGTGCCAGCCTCGATCTGCAGGCATTTCTCGCGATCGGCAAGGGTGATCGACTGCTGAATCCGATTTCACGCCTGGATGTCTCCAATCCGATGTCCGGCTCGCTGTATCCGAGTGCCGACGGGCGCTGGGTCACGCTGACCATGCCCGACACCGATCGCTGGTGGCCGGACTTTTCGTTGGCGGTCGGCATTGCGACGGACGATCCGCGTTTCGATACGCACGAGAAGCGCTGCGAGCTCAATCGCCTCGAGCTGATCCACGAACTGGAGGCAGCGTTCGCCCGCCAGCCTGCCGGGCACTGGCGCGCAGTGTTCGAGGAGAAGGGCATGTCGGCCGACATCATCGAGCGCTTCGACTACCCGGCAAATGATCCGCAGGCGCTGGGTAATCGCTACATCATCGAGCTCGACCACCCCACGCACGGGAAGGTGAAGAGCCTCGGGTTCCCGATCTACATGAGCGAGAGCCCCGCACGGCTGGCCAGTCTTGCGCCGTGTCGTGGCCAGCACACGGCACAGGTGCTGCGCGAGCTGCTGGACTATCCGGCAGAGACGATTCACGAACTTGGCACACAGGGCATCATTGCCTGAGCACGATACGGAAGGTTTACCGTGGCAAGAGCATTGGAAGGCGTTCGCGTCATCGACCTGACGGTGTGGTTCCAGGGACCGGTGTCGGCCCAGTACCTTGCCGACTTCGGCGCGGAGGTGATCAAGGTCGAGCGCCCGCAGGGTGGCGACCAGGCGCGTGGCGTGCGCAGCATCAAGTCGCTCGAGATCGGTGACTGGAACCAGTATTTCCTGGTCATCAACCGCAACAAGAAGGGCCTGGTGATCGATCTGCGCAAGCCCGAGGGCCAGCAGATCATGTACCGGCTGGTCGAGAAGTCCGACGTGTTCCTGTCGAACATGTCACCCGCACTTCTCGAGAGCTGGGGCCTGTCGTGGGAGAAGCTGCGCGAGGTCAACCCGCGGCTGGTCTACGCGACGAATAC
>CAZSYV010000110.1:0-8708 GCA_964610955.1 uncultured Klebsiella sp.
CCGGAGCATCGGCGCGCGGCTGAAGGTTCAGAGCCTCGTAGTACGGCAGCGCCGATGTGCCGCCACGGTCTTCGACCACGATCAGCGGCTCGCCGGCGCTCGAGGCCAGTGGCAGAGCCGCCAGCAGCAAGAGCAGGCCCTTCAGCGTGAGGTTGGCCAGAGGGGGCTTCGTCATGGGGATGTCTCCTGGTGCGCGGCGAGGGCCGCGGCGGTTGGGTGCGTGCCCTGCACACGGGCAAGGTGGCGCGACACGCTGCGCCGGTAACGTGCGGCAGGTTCTCCGCCCGCAGGGCGGTGGTAGCGACCGATTGCCAGTAACCAGTCCTCGCCAGTGGTGTGCTGCTCCTTCAGAATTTCAGCGGCGAGGGCGAGGTTGCGGTATGGGTCGAGCAAGTCGCACGGGCTGACATAGCGCTGCTGGTGGTAGCCGAGGTTGATCTGACCCAGGCCCGCGTCGATGCGCGTGTGCGGCGTGGCGCGCATCGCCTGCTGCAAACCGGCGCAAGCGTCGGCGCGTGTGGCGTAACGACGCGACTGGCCAGCGACGTTGAGCGACCACGGCCATGGGACGATGCGCCCGTTGCGGCGGATGCCGCTCTCCTGCAAGGCCACGGCGTAGAGCACCGTCGAGGGGATGCCTGCGCGCTGGGCGGCGAGTTGGTAGGCCGGTGGCGGAACCTCTTGGGCATGGGCGGCGCAGGCGTACAGGCCAGCAGCGAGCACCAGTGCGCGTAAGCACTGCGAAACGGAGGTGGCCGCTATGGCTGGCGTTGCCATTGGCCGTTCACCTCGCGCACGACTGCTGGAAGGTCGCCGGGCAAGCTCAGCGACAGCCACCGCCCGCCATCATGGTTGAGCGTGATGCCACCGCTGCGCACGCGCGCCGGATCGACGTTCGCACGCTTGGCCCAGTCGCGGATACGTGTGTCGTCTTGGCGGCTGCCAACCATGTACAGGTCGAACTCGGTGCCGGAGGATTGCAGGCGCTGCACAAGCTGCCCGCAGGCCGCGCAGCCGTCCTTGACGAACACCGCCGTGCGGCCGGAGCCGCGCAAGGGATTGGCGCTTGTGCCGGTGTCGGGCTTGTCGTCAGGCAGGTTCACCCGCTGCATGCCGGGATTCAGGCGCTGCCAGGCCTCGTCGTAGGCACGCTGGTAGGCGAGCAGCTTCTCGACACGGCGCGCCTCGATCTGCACCTGCAGTTCGGCGTAGCGGCGCCGTTCCTCGTCGGTGCGCGCCTCGATGCCCAGGGCGGACAGTGGGTCCAGGTTGGGCGAGTAGATGCCCAACGGCCCGTCCATCAGTTCGCGATAACGCGCCCACTCCTGCGGTTGCAGGCCCCAGTTGCTTGCCACACGGTCGTCCAGGGTGCGGGCGATCAGCGAGCGCTCCTGACTTTGTGCATTGCGGGCGGGAGCCGTGGCCGGCTGCTGCGCCCAGGTGGGCAACTGGGCAGACGCGAGCAGAAGCGCGGAAAGGATGATGGCTGGCTTCATGTCGTGTCCTCAGCTCAAGGGATCGCCACGCGACGGGTCTGGTCGCCGGCCTGAAACACGGCGGAGTTGCCCTCGACCGCCTGAAAGCGCCATGGGCCGAGCGAATCGCCGGGCAGCAGCACCTCAAGCTGGTCGGGCGTGTAAGACCCGGCGCTCGGCGCAACGGACAGGCTGCGTTGACCAGCGCGAAGCTCGGCACCGACGATGCGAAATGGCAGTGGCGGCGGTTCTGGTTTGGCGGTGGGCCTGCTCGGTGAGCGCGGCTGAGCGGGTGCTGCTGCGCGCGCAACGGTCTGGCGCGTCTTGATTTGCTCGACCTCGGTGCGCAGCGCCTGAAGGTCGTCAGCAGCGGCATAGCCGCTCAGCGTTGTCTCGACCTGGGCAGCGCGTGCTTCCAGGAGTTCGCGGGTGTCTTTGAGGTCTGCCGCCGTTGCGACGGCTGGACGCTGCTGGATGGCATCAATGGTCTCGGCCAGGCCCATCGCCTGCGCTTCGAGACGTTGCAGGCGGGTATCAAGCTGATTCTGGTCGGCCTGCTCGTTCACCGCCTGGTAGCCGAGAGCGACGAAAACGCTGAGGCCGATCAGCCAGAGCCACATCAGGCTCTGCAACACCACGGCGGTGATCGGGCGACGGGGAGACTGCGCGGCATTCATGGCTGGCCTCCCGAAACCGAAGGCATCAGCGGAAACGTCTGCACCGCCTCGGCAGCAGGCGGCTCGGGTGCATGTTCGGCAGTCGCACTGCTTCCAGGCTGCTCAAAGCAAATCTGCCGTGCCCGTTCATCCGCGTGCAGTTCCCAGGCCGGGCCGGCCAGGGTGAGCAGCGCATCGCGCAAGGTCATGGGGCCAAGATGCAGGTGCGCCGCCGGCAGCGGGAGCGCATACAACTCGGTCACGGCGCGAGGCGTCTCGCAAAGTTGGTAGCCGCTGCGTTTGAGCACATGCCGCAGGCCATCGCCCACCGTGGCGCGGGCATCCTCGGGCATGGACACGTCGATGGTCTGCAACAGCAAGTCACGCTGCGCCGCCGTGGGTGCCAGCTCGACCAGCGTGTAGCGGCCATAGCGCACGACGGGAATGAACTCGAGTGCCTCGGGTTCGGGAACGGAGGCGACTTCTTCTATGGCGTCTGGCACCAGCGGCGCGGTCGTGGTCGTGCAGCCGCTGGCCAGCGCTGCAGCCAGGAGACCAGCGCCGACCAGACACCGTGATACAGGGATTGCGGGCATGGCATCGGCTCTTCTGTTGCGATGCCGATACCTTGGCGGCGCGTCGCTGCGCGGTCAGCCAGGAATGCGAACTGGGTGGTGCCCGCTTTTCTGTCTTGGGGTAGTGCCGGGGGTGGCAATACGAAAGCGGAGACCGTCTCTATCTGTCATTCCTCGCCAACTTACTTTGGGTTACATTGCCCGAGCATGTGCCTTTATTGGCCTTGCCTGCAAGGAATCGATCTGGATCAGGATATGCCCACAGGATCACTGCTCGCATGCTGTTGTGGGTCGATGGAATTTGGCGACTACCAAATTAGGTTCTAGGAGAAACAAAGCGGCATGACGATTCGGTCACCTCATCGCGATGCACTGCGAATTTTGTTCGTCTTAAGAGCAGGAGGCAGCCCTGTCGAACCACCGACGGCTGAGCATGCTCTCGTCTTCAAAGGCGAAGCACGTCTACAAGCTTTCGATTTTTGGATGCGAAATCCAGACTATCTTGCGGCGGAGTTGCTTGATTTGTTCGCAGAGACAAAGGACAAGAGCTACTACAAAGCAGCGCAGGTGATCTTGGACGACGAGGAGCCTGACCTCCGCCGTGTTCCTATGGTTCGGTACTTCTTTGGTGCCTATGAGCGGCTGGATGATGCCCTCTCGCTGCTAAGGTCCCGGGATCTGATTCGCATCACTGGCACCAAGGGAGCCAAAAACAAGGTCTTGGAGACAGATTTCGTTCTTACGAAGTCCGGCTATGACGTCTGCTCGACCGCAGTGTCGCAGGAGCCCATTCTTCAATGGTATGCGGATAGGGCTGCATTGGTAGCCAAGATCGCGGGTCCTATGGGTGGGACAGCTTTGAAACAAAAACAGTATCAGCGCGCGAGCTACGCAGAAACCAAGTTGGGCGGAGTTATCCCGGCCATCACCGAAGATGTACGAGTTCGCCTGATACAGCTGAAATCCGTGTAACGATGGGGAGAAATATGGCAAAACCCAAGGAAGAATGGCTGCGCGCGATAGCAAATCGAGCAGAAGTGGAGACTGCCGCAGTTGAGGGCGTCCTTTCCGCTCACCGAATTCAACCATCACCTGTACTTGCCCAGCCTCGCAGACTTGTTCTGCGAGAGATCGAGTTTTCTGGCGAGAAAGATGGCATCGCGAATGCTGGCCCTTTCGCGTTTTCCTGGACGGCCCTTGATCACGGTCTGTGGGCCATGCTTTCTGAGCATAACCTACGGGGCAAATCAACCATCATCGAAATTGTTCGATGGATGATAAGAGGAAGACCATCAAGCAACTTGCAAGACGATGTGCGACGATGGGTTCATGCCGTGAGGCTGGGATTCCTCCTTGATTCAGACGAATACGAGATCGTTGCCAGAACTCAGGGTGAGCCTATCGGCAGCCTGTACCGTATTCGTGCGCCCAGCCCTAGCGGAGGCAAACCGGGGAAAACCGTTCTTGCCGACTTTGCTACCGATGGCGAGTTCGAAGCAGTCATGGCAGATTTCTTCATGCGCACGTTCGCGATGGATCCGATATCGACTTGGCGACAGGGAAAAGAAGACGAAGGTCAATCGGTAACACATAGCTGGGTATCCTTTTCAGGCGCCATGTTCATCGGCACTAACTACGAGGTACTCCTTGGCGACATGCCCGTCACCACTGGCCTCACATCGCGGTTAATGCAGATGTACCTCGGCGTTCCGTGGGTTTCAACACTCGCTGCTGCGAAGACCGCGCACCAGATCGTTGAGCAAGCTGTTCAAGTTTTTGCGAGAAAAAATGAACAGGGGCATGAGGCAAGCAAAGAGCGCATTGCAAGCATTAGCGCCCAACTGGCAGAGAAACGTGCCGACCTAGCGAAGATTCCAAGCGATGAGGCCTTGCGCAACGCCATTGATGCGGATGCGGCCGAGCTAGCTGATATTCGTCGCCAAGAACGAGCCATGGTCGAACATGCGGAACGCGCCGTTGCCGCGCTCCGAGAACTCACGGCCATTCATCAGGAGGATCGGCGGGACCTTCAGACACACATGGATGCCATGTCCGCAATGGCAGTGTTTCGTCGTCTGGAACCCAAGTGTTGCCCTCGTTGCGACCACACGATCTCCAAGGTGAAGAAGGAACTTGAAAGTTCCAACCACTCATGCTCTGTTTGCGGTGAGTCGATCACGAGCTCCGAAGATGGCGAGACGATCAAGGCTGAGCTGCAGGAGCGGGTTGCGGAATCTGATTCCGCAGTAGCGCGCGCCTCGACCAAAAAAGAAGAAGTGGAGGCTGACTTAGCCACCCTTCGAGAAAAAATTGACATCTTGCAAAGTCGTCTTGAATCAGCTTCTAAAGAGCTAGGTTCCGCAGTGCGACGGCAAGAGGTCGCAATAGCCGTAGCTGCTCTGGAAGGTCGGCTGGCGGAGGCCTCAATAAGCCCAGTTGCACAAGCTGACAACCGAAGCGACGAACTGAAAATTCTGTCTGCTGTCGTGGCGGAAACAGAGGCTCGGGTTAAGGCCGTGAGAGATGGTTTGCTCACCGATGTTTCTGCACGCCTGGTTGAATACGCCAAGGCCTTCGGAATGGAGAACTTGTTGGAGGCGTCACTGAAGGGAAACGCAGCTCTATCTTTGGTCAAAGGAGGAGTGCCCACGAGCTACAGCAAGGTAACGGAAGGCGAGAAGTTACGTCTGAAGGTGGCGACCGTTCTTGCGATGATTGAAATCTCTGAAGCGCGGGGTATTGGTCGGCACCCGGGATTGCTCATGATTGATTCGCCCGCTGCTCAAGAAGTATCCCCTGTCGACGTCGATCACCTTATTGCGGGGCTTCAGGAAGTTTTTACCAAGCTGCCGCATTTTCAAGTGTTTGTTGCCGGTATCTCGTCCAAGGCTATAACCGATCACATACCGGAGACGAATCGCCGTGAGGTTGCCGGCAATGCGTTCCTGTGGTGACCAACATGCATCCGATTGAAGCAGAACTTATAGAGGCCGTGAAGAGCGGGCGGGACTGGCAGTTGGAAGATCTTGGCGGGATCACGAAGCTTGCGTCGGCAGCACGATCGCTCGGTAGCACGCCCATGATGCCCGAACTGCTTCACCCGCTTGTGTTGGGGTGGAACGATGCAAAAACAGCAGATCGGGACGTGTACAAAGGCGTCCTGCACGATCTATTGGAGGTCGCAACAACAGATTTCGTACTCCTTGAAGCGGTCGATATCCTAGAACATCATCGCCCGCTGCCGGACGACGGAGATGAGTGTTGCTTCATGCTCTTCCTTGCAAAGGCCGCAACCGGCGACCATTCGCTCTCTGGGCTATCGCGCGGCGCGGCGCTTGATGGCGCGTTTCGCTGGGCCGGAGACAACAGGCGCTGGCAACTTCGCTTACTGGACTTCTTCCTCGGTCTTGCGCCAAGCGACGATACAGAGTTCCTGCGGCGGGCCGCCAAGATTGTCGGTGTCGCTTTTTCGCACTGGCGTGACAAGGAGTTGGTCGAGGTTTTGCACAAACTCGCCCAACTCGAAGCGGTCCGGCCCGAGGCAGCATTCGAGTTGGGAATGGCGGCTCTTGCTGAAGCCATGGATAGAGGGGACAGCAACGCGGCAGTCACGGCATTCCGTGACGCCAGAGACTGGTTTGGAGAGTCCGACGGAGTGTCTGATCACCATCCTGAAGCCAGCTTGTACCTCGATGGCCTCGACCTACTCCTGAGCTTCCACAGCGGGGCCGCAAGCGCATCGATCAGTGTCGTAAGCACTCGCGTTCAGCAGCATGCGTTCGAGCTCCACGCCTGGTCCGGAGGTTCCGGCCCTCCGTGGCTGGGGGCGAGGCAGACCGAAGCGGTGTGTTGGAGTGTGTTGGCCAGTGCTGTTGCGGGACTGGCAGGCGCACTTGACGAACCGAGTTGGTGGGAACCGGCTGTTGTCATCGAGGAAGGTCTCCTGTCGGTGTACAGCGCAAGTCGATCGATCTTGCGTCGAGATCAGCACGGTGGCGTCGAAGCGATGGTCAGGCCTCGAATACGTGCAAGTGTCGCCACTCGGGCCGGACAGGTGCATCAAGTTCGCATGTGGCTCCAGCAAAACGCGACCCATGAATGGATTGCGGAAGCGCAGGATCTGATTGCACAGATTGATGCCTTCGTTGAACAGTCAGGCGGTCGGGAAAACCCTCCTGAGGCGGCGAATGAACGGGCCCGGCTCGCCGCCATCATCGCAGGGTCCAGCATTCCAGAAGAACAGAGGAATGTCCTTCTGGGTGTAGTCGCGAACGCCATATCTCTGCAACTTTCCAACATGACAAGTGCCGAAGCCGATGTCATAGAGCGCTGCTGTAACGAAGTTCGTGGGCACTCCGACTACAGCGCGAACACGAACGGGGCACGTCTCTTCGATACCGTGCTTCTCTGGTTGGTTCGTTTTATTTTCAATCGTCTGGAATTGACTAAGGGCGATGACCCAACTGGCGCCTATCTCTTCGAACGCGATGATGGTTCACTGCCTCACGAGGATGAACTACAGCAGGACTTTTTTCGCTGGGTGGCAACGTATGCAGCAGGGAGCGACCTTGAACCGACAAACATTGCGAGTGGCAGAGCCGATATACGTCTGAAGTCTGGCCCAGAACGTCTCGTTGTCGAGGTGAAACGTGAGGAAAAGGACTGTTCTTTCGATGCGCTTTTTAAGTCATATGCAGCACAAACGGCGGACTACCAGAACGTCAGCATCCGATTAGGCGTACTGTTGGTGCTCGACTTGGCGACACCCAACCGCGAAGGCACCCCGCATTTGACGAGTTTATTTGAGGCTCGCCGCGTTCATCGCTCAGGCGAGGATCAGTCGCGGTTTATCCTAATTGTCAAGATTCCCGGTCGGCGCAAGAGACCAAGCGATCTTACAAAGCTTGCCAGAACCAGCCGGTAGCAGTTGCTCTGCGCTTGTTGGCGTTCATGGAACTTGTTGGGATAAGAAAAAGCACAGCCATGTCCACGTAAGCGTGGGCATGGCTGCAAGGTGGAAATGAGTGAGCCGGCGGCGCTAGGCCGACGATGGCGTGGAAATCAGGCGGTGACCAACTGCCGGGCCAGTGCGACCTCGACGGAATCACCGTCCTGGTTGAGCACATCCAGCCCCGATTCGGGCACATCGCCCGAGGTGGACTGCGAGACCATGATCTTCTTGGCCATCAGTTCCAGGCAGGTCATCTGCGAGGAACCGGCGTAGCCGAGGTAGATCACGCGCACGGGCTGTTTCTGCCCGATGCGCCAGGAGCGGCGTGCTGCCTGTTGGAGCGAGTACACGTTGTAGCCACTTTGCATGAACACAATCGTCGGGAACTCCAGCAGATCCAGTCCCGTCTTGACCAGCTCGGGATTAGTGACGAGCACGTCGATGCCACGGTCCAGTTGCTCGGCGATCCAGTCCTCGCGGCGGCTGGCATCCACGCTTGCGCGCAGCACCGCCACCTTGAAGCCTTCCTGCTCCAGCAGCCCCTTCAGGCGCGACGTGGTGTCGCGCGTGCCGGTATAGACCGTGTAGGCCAGAACCTTGCGGCCCTGTGTCTTCTCCTGCCTGCAGATGTCGATCAGCTCACGCTCCTTGGGGCTGATCTCGAACTCATTGAACTGAGCCGGGACAAACGCCAAGGTGTTGCGCGTGCGCGGATGCACCACGGTCTCCGACCGGAAGCAGCAATCCGGCCAGGCCAATAGCACGTTGAGCACCACACCCAGCAAGGTCGTGTCGCGTCGCGCCAGAGCCTGTTTCAGCTCTGCGGTCAGCCGACCCGCCAGATCGCGGTAGGCCGCAGCTTGCGCCACGTCCATCTGGACTTCACGAAACTCCTCGTCATACGGCGGCAGGACGTTGCCACCGATGTCCTTGAGCTTGAGGAAAATCGTGAACGGCAGGATGCAGCGCAAGACGCCTTTCGGGCCGAAGCCGGGAGCCTTGACCGTGCGCACCGATACCTTGGTGCCCTTGGCCGTCTTGTGCGCCGTGC
>CAZSYV010000111.1:0-4496 GCA_964610955.1 uncultured Klebsiella sp.
CGCTCGATCGTCCACGACAGGATGATCATCGGGAAGAAGGTCACGGTGAGGATCTGGTTCAGCCCGAGCTTGTAGCTGAGGATGCTGATGCCCGACATCAGTCCGATCACCACCGTCACCACCGCCGAGATGCGCCCGATCAGCAGCAGGTTGAGCCGCGCGAGGTGGAAGCGGATGTAGAGCCCGGCGCCGACCACGATCAGGAACAGCAGCAGCCCCCAGAGCAGCGTGGTCTGGATGAACGCCAGCGCGATCAGGATCGGCATGAAGGTACCCGAGGTGCGCAGGCCGATCAGGATGCGGAAGATCGCCACCACCAGCGTGCCGATCGGCACCAGCAGGATCGTCTTGAACGCGTTCTGCTCCTCGATCGGCAGCGAATAGATCGAGAAGTCGATCAGCGCAGCACGGTTGTCCACCGCGGTCGTCAGCGCCACGTTGCGCGCCGGGCGGTAGTTGCGCAGGACGGAGAACGTCACCTGCGACTCACGCCCCCCCTCGACATCGAGAAGCGACACGTCACCGCGGCGCCAGATCAGGAAATCGGCCGGTGTGCCGGGCCGCGCGGTGTGCGGGTCGTAGATCTGCCAGTGCTCGCCATCCCAGACCTCGATCAGGTCGACCAGCTTCTGCCGACGCCTGCCGTCTTCGAGCACCAGGCCGCGCACGATGCGGTTCGGAATGCCTGCGAGCGAGAGCAGCTGCAGCGCGGTTGCGGCAATGTGCTGCGGGCCGCGATGTTCGCCGAGCAGGAAGGCGGCGTTCTCGGTCAGCGGCTCGACCGTGAGCGAGCGC
Organism: uncultured Klebsiella sp.; assembly: GCA_964610955.1. Classification (GTDB taxonomy): domain Bacteria; phylum Pseudomonadota; class Gammaproteobacteria; order Pseudomonadales; family UBA5518; genus UBA5518. The sequence goes on from CAZSYV010000111.1 coordinate 796, forward strand.
AGCAGCTGGGTGACGAAGGTTGCGTTGTCTGCCGACATCTCGTGGATTTCGTCGAGCAGTGCCGAGGCGGAAGTTGCCTGTGCGTTGTCGAACTCGGGTGGCATCGGCGGGTGTGGTGGCGCCGTCTCGGGCACGGGACCCAGCGCGGCCGGATAGATCTGCAGGCGGTAGTACAGCACCTGGCGGCCTTCGGCCTTGCGTCGCGACCACTGCGCACGGCGGCTGCCATCGGGCTGGGCGATTTCCGTGAAACCGTAGCCCGAGGTGGTGAAGTTCTCGTTCATGATCTCCACGCCCTGCTGCACATCGGGCAGAGCGAGCGAGACCAGCACTTCCGAGCCGCTGGCCTCGAAGTCGATCTTCGACTCGACGGTCCAGACCCCAATCTTCTCGTCCGGAAACAGGGGGAATCCCAGGGCGAAGTACTTGTAGAGGGCCATGCTGAGGCCGAGCACGGCAAGCAACAGGGCGACCACATACACCTTGAGCTTGTCTTTCATGCGCTGTGCGTCCTGCTGCGGTATGTCACGGATGTGCCGATCTCAGGGTTTTTCGGGTTTGGTGAAACGCTGGCCCACGTCCACCACGGCCTGATCACGCAGGAAGCTGCGCCCGATCAGTGCCTGGTTCACCGAGCGCGAGCGGTCGACCAGCATGAAGTCGGTGAACTGTGACACGCCGGCGATCGTTGCCTTCAGGCTGATGACATAGTGCTTCGCTCCGTGTCCGCTCACCGTGCGCAGCACGGGGCGCGTGACTTCGACCTTTGCGCCTTCCTTGCCATCGGCAAGGCTGAACTTCACCCACGCCTTGCCATCGCGCTCGAACTCGCGCACATCGACGGCATGGAGCTTCGAGAGCTCACGCCCGGTATCGAGCCGCGCCCGGTAGGTGACTCCGGGTGGCTCGATCCGCAGGTTCTCGACCTCACCGAGAACCGCGAGCCGCGTCTTCGGCGCTGCCGGGCGCACCGGTGCCGGTGGTGGTGTGGGCGGCGCAGGTTCGCACACCGGCGCCGGCTGGGGCAGTGGGGTGGGTTCGGGCACTTCCGGGGCCGTGGGTGGCGGCTCGGGTGCGGTTGGCGGTTCCGCGGGCACGACGGGCGGTGCCGGCTCCACTTCCTCGGTTACAGGTGGCTGCTGTGGCTCGCTTGGTGCAGCCGGTTGTTTCGGCGTGGTTTCGCAACCCTGCAGCAGGAGCGCAGCGGCGAGCAGCAGCCCTGCGCCGTAGTGTGTTCGAATCATCATTACCCGGTGTTATTCCGCTTGGAATGGATGCAAGACAAACTATAGAACCCGTGGCTGCGCAGAGGCAATGTTCGCCCGTGCCGCAAGGGCGGCGCTGCGTCTTTTTGACATCCTCCCTCGTAGGTGCAGGGCAGATCGCGGGTGTAGTGAATCAGTACCGTCGTGCTGCAGGCAGATAGCAAAACACTTGTTCCACAAGAATATATGTGGAAATGTGGGGATGTGGGAGCGTATGACTTTGGAGGTTACCCCATGAGCCGTCTGACCATTGACATGACAGATCAGCAGCACCAAAGCCTGAAAGCGCTGGCCGCCTTGCAGGGCAAGACCATCAAGCAATACGCGCTGGAAAGGCTGTTTCCTGGTGATGCTGACACAGATCAGGCATGGAAGGAGCTGGAATCCCTGCTTCGCACCCGCATCAATGAGGGGCTTGCGGGCAAGGTGTCTGCCAAGAGTGTCAGCGAAATCCTCGACGAGGTAATCGCAGAGGATCGAGCTTGACCCGCTGCTACGTTCTCACCGCGGCGGCAGAATCCGACCTGCGCAGTATCGTTCGCTACACCCGCAAGCAATGGGGCGATGTGCAGGTGCGCCGCTACATCGCCACGTTGGAACACGGTATCGCCAGCCTCGCTGCTGGCCGAGGTGCATTCAAGGACATGAGTGCGCTTTTTCCCGCTCTACGGATGGGGCGGTACGAGCATCACCATGTTTTCTGTCTACCGCGTGAAGAAGCGCCTGCGCTGATCGTTGCTGTTTTCCATGAGCGCATGGACCTGATGACACGGCTTGCCGAGCGGCTCAAGGAATGTTGACGTCCTTCCCCGGCCCGAATATCGAGATTTCCTGCGTAAACTGATGGCGGAATTCGTGCTCCCGCACGCCAGGGCGAAGGAGGGTGGCGATGGATGTGCTGCTTGCGATCGATCAGGGCACCACCAGCTCGCGCTGCGTTGCCTTCGACCTTCAGGGCAATGCCGTTGCGCTGGCGCGTCGTGAGTTTGCGCAGCATTTTCCCCACGATGGCTGGGTCGAGCACGACCCGGAGGACATCTGGCACAGCACTCTCGCCTGCCTTGCCGAGGTGACCGAGGCGCTCGCGGCGGCGGGCCATGTGGCGATCGGTGTCGGCATGGCCAACCAGCGCGAGACCACGCTGGTGTGGGATCGGCGCACTGGCGAGGCGGTTTCCCCGGCGATCGTGTGGCAGGACCGACGCACCGCCGCGCTTTGCGAGGAGTTGCGCAGCGAGGGCATCGAGACGCGGGTCAGCGCTCGCACCGGTCTGCTGCTCGATCCGTATTTTTCCGCGACCAAACTCGCCTGGATCCTCGAGCAGATACCTGGCTGTCGGGCACGCGCCGAGGCGGGTGAACTTGCCTTCGGCACCGTCGACAGCTTCCTGCTGTGGCGTCTGAGCGCGGGGACACGTCACTGCACGGACGCGACCAACGCCGCGCGCACCATGCTGTTCGACATCCACGCACAACGCTGGGACGAGGAACTGCTCGCGCGTCTGCGCATTCCACGCACGCTGCTGCCCGAGGTGCTCGACTGCACGAGCGGGTTCGTGCGCATCGCACCGGGGCTGCCGGGAGCAGGACTCGCGGTTGCGGGTGTGGCCGGCGACCAGCAGGCGGCATTGATCGGCCAGGGCTGCCTGCGTCCGGGTGAGGCGAAGGCGACCTACGGCACGGGCGGATTCCTGATGCTGAACACCGGTGCGCAGCCGGTCACTTCGCACAATCGCCTGCTCACCACCCTGGCGTGGCGCATCGACGGTGTGGCGACCTACGCACTCGAGGGCAGCATTTTCGTTGCTGGTGCAGTGATCAAGTGGCTGCGCGACATGCTTGGGCTGATCGCGAGCGCGCCCGAGTGCGAGGCGGCTGCGCGGCGCACCGGGTACTCGGGTGGTGTCTATCTGGTGCCGGCGTTTGCCGGGCTGGGTGCACCGCACTGGGACCCGCATGCGCGGGGCGCGATCGTTGGCCTCACGCGCGACAGTGGTCGGGATGCAATCGTGAGTGCCGCGCTGCAGTCGGTGGCGTACCAGACGCGCGATGTCCTCGATGCGATGGTGGCCGATGGGCCACGGCTCGATGTGCTGCGTGTCGATGGTGGCATGGCGGTGAACGACTGGTTGCTGCAATTCCTGGCCGACATGCTCGGCATGGTGGTGAGTCGCCCGCATGTCACCGAGGCAACCGCACTGGGTGCTGCAAGCCTGGCGGGCTTTCGGCTTGGCGTGCTGCCGACTCTCGATCACTTCGCCGCAGCGCGTGGCGAGGAGCGACGCTTTGTGCCACGCATGGCGCAGCCCGAGCGTGAGCGCCTCTACGCGGGCTGGCTCGATGCCGTACGCCGGGTCCGCAGTTGATGGTTTTGGGTGTTGTCGCATACAAAGCCCCGGCTTCGAATTGAAGCTATCAGTGCTGGGCTGAACAGCCC
>CAZSYV010000111.1:4596-8671 GCA_964610955.1 uncultured Klebsiella sp.
CTGCAACCCAGCCTGTGGCTGCGACCCGTGCGTAGGGGCAACCGTCGGTCCACCCCCTACGGGAGAGGCGTCAAGTCTTGTCTGATGGGCGAACGTGGGTGGCGTGGCGGTTTGGCGCCGTCACGGCTCGTCGAGCAGGGCGCGGATCCGCTCGCGCAGGGCATCGGCCTCGGTTGAAAAACTCTGCCCGAAGCGCTCCAGACCGAGTTGGCGCAGCGCATCGATGCACTCGGCAAGTTCGTGCTCGGCGGATTCCGGCTGGCGCAGACGCTCGAGCAGCGCCTGCAGTGCCTCGTGTGGCCCCGGGCGGTACTGGCGCTCGTAGCTCTGTTGCAGGCGTGCGATGGTGCGCGCAAATTCGGGCTCCGAGTTGCGCACCTGGTTCAACAGCCGAAACAGGCTGTCTTCCTTGTCCATCAGCGGGCGTTGGTAGCGCTTCTCGTAAAGCTGCTCGAGCAGCACCACCTGGTTGCGGATCTCGTGATCGGGGAAATCCGCCATCTCGAGATAGCGGTAGATCGCCTCGCGCATATCGAGCGGAAACGAGTGAAAGCGCGCCACATAGGCGTCGATGATCGGCTTGATCGCCGCGACCAGTTCTTCCGGTGTGCCACGATCGTCCTGAATGCAGTCGATGAAGCGCCGGTGCAGTTCGCCGAGGTTCGCCTCGTGTGCCACGGTACGGGTCGGCTGGGCGTTGCGGATCATCTCGATCGCCGCATCGACCGGGTCGACTGCGGTCTCGGGCTGCAGCATGCGCAGGTGCTCGGCGAGTCCGGGTCCGGGAGTCCCTGCACACACGTCTTGCAGGCGCTCGGCGAGCGTGCACAGGCAGGTGCTCGCCGGCGCTTCGGGTTGTACCAGGACCACCGGATGCTGCAGCCGTACAGCGGTGACCAGCGCCCGGTCTGCCGCCACATGGCCGAACCAGTCCGTCTCGACATGGATGTACTTGCTCACCGCCTGGGAGAAGCGCTGGTAGATCTTGCGTGCCGCGGCTTCGCTGTCTGCCATGTTGACCAGCACATGCAGCGTGCCGGTGTAATGGTTGCGCTTCAGGATGCGCGTCAGCGCAAAGGCATCGGTCAGCGAGGTGGGATCGGGCGAGACCACCAGCAGTGCCCGTTCTGCGGCGAGCACGAATTGGATCACCGAATCGGCAATGCCCGCTGCCGTGTCGATCAGCAGGTAGTCGAACTGTTGCTCGAGATGCTGCATGCCGTTCAGCAGTGATTGCTGATGGTGCCGGCTGAGATCCGCGTAGGCGACGATTCCCGACGCACCGGGCACCACGCGAATGCCGCGCGGGCCTTCCATGAGGATTTCCTCGATCGGCATTCCGCCTTCGAGGAAGTCCTCCAGCGTGTGCACGGGTTTCAGCCCGAGGACGATGTTGATGTTCGCCAGGCCCGTGTCGGCGTCGACGATGCACACCCGTTTGCCGCCGAGCGCCAGTGCAACGGCCATGTTGGCCGTGATGCTGGTCTTGCCCACACCACCCTTGCCGCTGGTAACCGCGATCACCCGCGCGCGCTGGGTGGCAGTGGCTGGTGGTTGTGAATCCCCGAAAAGCGGCGTCACCGTGTTCTGCATCAGGATTGGCATCATCCGAAGGGTCTGAGGCATTATACGGGCTGACGATCGAGCGCCAACCACTGTGCCGAGCAGACAAGTCGGGGTGCAGGGGGGCGGATCGCCACAGGGACGTCACATCAGAGAATCGCCTCTGATGAGCTCTCACGATTTTTCGTCATCGCACGGGAACGGGGGCGCAGGGGCTGAAGCAGGGAGCATCGCCATGGATTGGACAAGGTCATTGCCGGGACGCCCGGATCGGGCGCCATTGGACGGGGACGCAGGCGAGTGGCTGGCGCGCGCAGCCGAGCTGCGCCGCAGTGCCGAACTCGACACAGCACTTCTCTATGGTCTGCGCGCACTGCGTCTGGCGCCGCAGGACGCAGACGTCTGGAGCACGCTCGGCACGCTGTGGCTCAGGCTGGGGCATTTCGAGCAGGCCCTGCGCTGCCACCGCAACGCGATCGTCATCGGACCCGGGCGCCCGGAGCTCTATCTGGAGTTTGCCCGCACGCTGGGCGCTGTCGGTGATCTGGTGCAGGCCGAGGCGCTGCTGAGCATCGGTCTGGAGGCCGAGCCGGGGCACGCCGAACTGCTGTTCGAGCGCGCCTGTATCCGCCTGCAGCTCGGACACTACGCCCAGGCATGGTCTGACTTCGATGCGCGGCTGCAGCTTGGCCCGATGCGCCTGCCCGAGCTGGCGCTGCCGCGCTGGCGGGGCGAGCCGCTCGAGGGCAGGCGCCTGCTGCTGCTTGCCGAGACAGAACTGCCCGATGTGCTGTGGGCCATGCGGTTCATCGTGCCGCTCGCCTGCCACGGCACAGCAATCACACTGTGTTGCCCAGCTGCGCTGCATCCGCTGCTGGCGCGGTTGCCGGTGCGGCTGATCGACAGTCTCGAGGACCCTGCCATCGTTCGCGAGCACGACCTGCAGTGCCCACTGCTCAGCCTGCCGGGCCTGGTCTCGCCGCGCGGCTGGCTGATTCCAGCGCAGGCGCCGGTGAGTGTGCCGGTCGACTCATCGGTCTGGTTCCAGGGCCACGATGTCGCTGCGGGCGTGACGCTGCGCGTCGGGATTGCGTGCTCGGTGGGCCGTGATGGCGGGGACTGCAGCGATCGGCTGCACTGGCGCCTTCCGCAACTCGCCGCGTTGCCCGGCGTGAAACTGTTCTCGCTGCAGCAGGGTCATGAGGGCCGAAAGCGGCACGACGATCACCAGGCGCAGTACCCGCTCATCGATGCCGGTGCACAGAGCCGCCACCTCGGCGACATCGCAGCGGCACTCGAGCGAATGGATGTCGTCGTTGCCAACGATGGCGTCGTTGCACACCTTGCCGGTGCCATGGGCAAGCCCGCGCTGGTCCTGCTGTCGAGCAGTGCCCACTGGATCTATGGCCACGAGGCCGATGCCACGCCGTGGTACCCGACGCTGCGGCTGCTGCGCCAGCCCGAACCGGGTGAGTGGGGCGCCGTGCTCGATGAGGTGCAGCGCCAGCTGGTGTGCTGGGCGTACGCACGGGTGGAACGCGTGTCTGCCGCATAGCACCTCCTGCGAAGCTTCGTAAATGTTGCAGCGTACGGGCGCGTCGGCTACCGTGCCGACGTTTGCCCGTACGGCAGGAAGGAATGGCAGCGCAACGCAGGTTCGTGGTGGGTCTCACCGGCGGCATCGGCAGCGGCAAGAGCGCCGTCTCGGCGCTGTTCGAGACGCTCGGGATCACTGTCGTGGATGCCGACGTTGCCGCGCGCACCGTGGTCGAACCAGGCACGCCGGCGCTGGCCCGGATCGCCGAGCATTTCGGGGCTGATGTGATCGCCGCCGACGGCACGCTGGACCGTGCCGCGCTGCGGCGCATCGTGTTTGCCGATCCTGAGCAGCGGCGCTGGCTCGAGGGGGTGACGCACCCGGCGATCGGCGCAGAGATCCGCCGCGCACTGGCGCAGGCGAGCAGCCCCTACGCGATGCTGGTCTCACCGCTGCTGCTCGAGGCGAAGCAGGACGTGCTGGCAGACCGTGTACTGGTCGTCGATGTGAGCGAGCAGACCCAGCTCGAGCGCACCATGACACGCGATGCAAACAGTGAAGCACAGGTGCGCGCGATCATTGCCACGCAGATCGATCGCGCCGGGCGCCTCGCGCGCGCCGACGATGTGATCTCGAACGAAGGCGCGCCGGAGGCACTGCGCGAGCAGGTACTGGCGCTGCATGCCCGCTACCTGGAGATTGCCGCAGCGATGACGGCGCAGCGAGGTGACCGAGATGGCTGAACTGAAAGTGAACTGCCCCACCTGCCTGCGCCCCGTCCCCTGGAACGACGACTCACCGCATCGCCCGTTCTGCTCGCTGCGCTGCAAACAGCAGGACTTCTGCGACTGGGCGAACGAACGCCACGCGATCACCGGCCACGACTACGCTCAGGACGAACTCTTCAGCGAAGACCTCGACTCCCTGGGAAAGGCCTGACGCCCCACATGGCCCCCCGCTTTCGCGGGGGTGACG
>CAZSYV010000112.1:0-8525 GCA_964610955.1 uncultured Klebsiella sp.
CTGGTCGGCATCGATGCCGAAGTAGCTGATGTTGTCCTTGAAAGGGCGCAGGCCGATGGGTGTGTTTTCGAAAAAATCGCGCTTGCCGAGCTCCAGGAAGCGGCCGAAGGGTCTCAGCACGCGCAGGTTGCGGCGGATGGCCTCGCCGGCAAGCGAATTCAGCACGACGTCGACGCCTTCGCCGTTCGTTGCGGCAAGAACCTCATCGTCGAAATCGAGGCTGCGCGAATCGAAGACATGATCTGCGCCCAGAAGCCGGACGAAATCACGTTTCTCGTCGCTGCCCGCCGTCGCGAAGACCTCCGCACCAAGATGCCTGGCAAGCTGGATCGCGGCAATGCCGATTCCGCCCGCACCGCCGTGAATCAGTACCCGCTCGCCTTCCTGCAGATCGGCCAGATGCCGCAGGGCGTAATAGACGGTGAAAAACACCGTGGGCACAGTTGCCGCCGCCTCGAACGACCAGTCGTCGGGCATCAGCGTGACGGCGTCTGCCCGCGTGACGACATGGCTGGCGAAGCACGCGGAACCGAAGCCCATGACCCTGTCGCCCGGCTGCAGGTCACGAACACGCGGGCCGGTCCTGGTGACGACGCCCGAGAACTCGAGCCCAAGGCTTGCGCCGGCAAAGCCCTTTTCGACCGCCTCGTCGGGCAGAAGCCCCATCAGGTACATGACATCGCGGAAATTGAGGCCGGCAGCCTGGGTGCGGATCTCGACCTCGTCGTCACCCAGGCTGCGCCCGGGCAGCGGCAGCCAGCGCAGATTCCGTATTTTCCCGGGCAGGTGGAAATCGAGACGGTACCGCTCACCACGCCCCTCTCCGGCGTGCGGGTTCTGCGTCGCCTCACGCATCACCAGCACATGGCGTCCGTCTTCTGCAAACACGATCTCGGTCGCCCCGTCGGGTTGCAGCAGTTCGGTCTCGAGCCTGCGGGCGATCGCGGACGCATCGGGAACACCCGCCACGTCGATCAGGGTGCAGCCGAGCGTGGGGTACTCGTTCATGACCACACGCCCGAAGCCCCAGAGCGCGGCCTGCGCCGGGCTGGGCACGTTCGATTGCGGCATACCGGTGGCAAGCGCCCCTCCGCGGGCCACGATCCACAGCCGTGGCGGTCTGCCGGCACGCGCTGCAAGCGCCTTGAGGTCGCCGGGCAACCCTGCAAGCAGCGTTGCCGTTGTCTCGGGCGCAGCATCCCAGCCGTTCAGGTACACGACGTTGTCGACAGCAGCGAGGTTTCGCCCCTGCACCACACGCGCAACGTCGACGCTCTGGCCCCGGGACTCGAGCCTGCCGCACAGGGCGCTGGCAACGTCCGTGGAGGACGCATCCGTCAGGAGCAGCCAGCTGGCCGCTTCCGGCACCTGCAGGGCGATCGTGTCCCCGGGCGGACGACGGGCGAGCAGCAGGTAGGCGCCTTCGGCCAGGCCGTCAACGGCCGGCTCGGTGAAACTCCGGACCTCGTCGAAACCCTGTTGCCCGAGCGCTTCTTCCCAGGCCGGGGGCGGCAGCAGGGAGGAGAGCGGCAGGGAGACACCCGCCCCCTCACCCGTCGGCTCATGCCACCAGGCAGGATCGACACCCGCGACGAAGTCGGCACTCCAGTCGGGGTGACGTTCGGCGAGCAGAAGCAGCCCGCCTGCGGCCAGCCAGCGCCGACACTGGTTGAGTGCCGCACCCGGACTCACGGCCTGGTGGACGACGTGCCGAAGGATGACGACATCGAAAGCCTCGGGAATGGATCCATCGACACCGAGCATCCAGCCGGAAGCATCCAGGCTTGCGACCGTCAGGCTCGGATACGGCAGGAACTCTGCCCGCTGACGCTCGGCAAGCGATTCGTCAGTCAATGCCAACACATGGCAAAGCCGGTCTTCAGGCAGCACTTCGGCAAGCGTGCGCGGGAGCTGGCTTGCACCAGCGGTAATTTCGAGCACGCGCAGGCGACGCCCTGCCGGCATGCGCCGGGCGAGGTCGAGCACTGTGGCCTCGATTGCGCAACGGGTGCCGAGGTAGGCAGGATCGTCCTCGTAAAGCGCTTCCGTCACCACCGAGCGGCGAAGGTCGTCGACAAAGGCTCGGATATCGAACCCCGTGCCCAGGAGCCGGGGCAGCGTGCTGCCGACCCGCCCGAGCCGGATCAGCTGCGGCAGGCAGTCCGGATAGTCACGCTCCAGGGTGCGCCAGATATCGGCCGCTGCGGGCAAGCCACTCGCCGCGTGCAGCTGCAGACGCCCGTCCTGCTCACGGAGCAGGCCTTCCTGGCGCAACAGCCCGAGGATCCAGCGCGTGTAAGGTGACGATGACGCAGCCAGGTGTTGCAGTCCGGTATCTCCCTGCGCCAGCGCGTTGCAGGCCTCGTAGACAAAGGAGAGAACCAGCGCCTCGAGCAGCGGCAGCGCTTCCTTGAACCACGCGCCGCGCTGCCCCCCCCGATCCCTCATCGCCAGATGGATCTGCTCCACGAGTTCGCGCGATGAAGGCAACCCGGTTGCCAGTTCTTCCGCCGGGTGCGGGCGCAGACAGGGGACGATCGACCAGCGTGCGATGCCGTCCTGCCCCCTCTGCAGCAACGGCACGGCACGGAAGCGGCAATCCGAAACGACCGCAACGAGATTTCCGTGCGGATCGAACAGCTCGAAGTCTGCCAGTACGGAGCGTGCGCTGCGACGGCACAGCCTGGCGCGGAACCGCCGCGGCGCGCCATGCCGGATTCGCTCCAGCCGTCCGATCCTGATCGGCAGCAGGGCCACGCCCGTGCCGGCATCCACCTCGGCACTGAAAAAACCGATGATCGACTGGAAGCAGGCATCCAGGGAGCCCGGGTGGATGAGAAACCGGGCTCCCCCGCCGTCGTGCGGCAATGTGATCGTCGCCTCGAGCTGGCGCTCGTCGACCCGTGCATCCTCCAGGCCGCGGAAGACCGGCCCGTAATCGAGACCAAGTGCCTCAGCCAGGCGGTAGTGCGTTGCCCCGTCGATGTGCCGTGCCGATGCCGCCGGGGCATCGATTCGTGGCGCGGGCGTGCGCGTCCCCGTCTCCAGCACCCGCCCGGCAGCATGCAGCGTCCATTCGTCTGCGGAAAGCCGGGTGCGGCTGCTGATCGCGAAATGGCCGTCACGCGGATCGAGCCTCAGGCGCAGCGTACGGGCACGCTCGCCCTCGAGGACCATTGGCGAGACGATGTCGAACTCCTCGAGCGCCAGCCGCTGCCCACCAAGCCATTCCCGGGCTGCGGCCAGCGCCATCTCGACGTAGGCGGCAGCGGGATAGACGATCGCGCCACCAACCCGGTGTTCCGCCAGCCAGGGGAGGATCACCGGATCGAGCGTGTTTTCCCAGGTGCATTCCGATTCGGGTACGCGCCAGCCAAGGAGCGGATGGACGCGGCGACGTTCGATCGACAGCAGGCTTTCGCTGGTTCTCGGGTGCCAGTGGAATTCGCGCTGCCACGGATAGTTCGGCAGCCGCATGTGTCTGCCGCGTCGGGGAAAGTACGCGTCGAGGTTCGGCTTCGCATCGAGGAGGTGCACGCGCATGGCCACTTCCTGGATCCTGGCCAGGCCGTCGGCCTCTCTGCCGAGGCCCGGCAGCACCCTCGCGTCGATCCTGGCGCTGCGAAGCGTCTCGCCAATGTAGCGGTGCAGGATCGCATGCGGGCCGATTTCAACGAAGACCCGGCAGCCGAGCGTGGACAGGGTCGTCACCGCATCGGCAAAACGCACCGGCTCACGGACATTGCGCCACCAGTAGCTGGCATCGAGCGCGCCCCCGGCGAGCACCTCACCGCTCACCGTCGAAACGAAAGTGATCCCATCGCCCGGTCCTGCCCGCAGACCCGCCAGGTCTTCGAGCAGCCGGTCCCGGACCGGATCCATCCGTCGGCTGTGGAACGCGTAGTCGAGGTCGAGCAGCCTGAAAAACACCCTTTCCCCTTCGAGGTGCGCCCGGATGCGTTCGAGATCATCCAGACTGCCTGACAGCGTCACGCTCTTCGGGCTGTTGATGCCGGCAACGACGACATCGATGTCACCACCAAGCGCGGCAACGACCGCCGCGACGGCGTCCACCGAAAGGGCGGCTGCCGCCATTCGACCGGTGCCACGGGTCCTGCCCTGTGCCTGACTGCGGGTGACGATGACCCGGATCGCCTGCTCCAGATCGAGCGCGCCGCAGGCCCAGGCCGCGGCAACCTCGCCAACGCTGTGACCGGTGACGGCCACCGGTACGACGCCCTGCTCGCGCAGCAGCAGCGTGACCCCGACCTGGATGGCAAACAGCAGCGGCTGCGCGACGACGGTGTCATCGAGGCGGGCGGCTGCGTCTTCGGCCTGCAGTTCGGCAACGAGGGAAAAGCCTGCGTCAAGCCTGCGATCGAGCTCATCGATGATTTCGGCAAAGCGCGGGGATTCATCGAGCAGGCGCCGCCCCATGCCTGCCCACTGCGCACCATTGCCGGAGTAGACGAACGCAACGCCGCCGTTCCCGGGGAGCGCATCCTCGACCACCACGCCTTCAGGTACCTCGCCACGGGAAAACGCCGCCAGCCGCTCGCGCACTTCGGCAGGTGTGAGGGCGAAGACCGCCAGGCGCCTCTCCATGCGCTCACGCTGTCTGGCCGCAGCCCAGGCGACATCGTAATGATCCCGCGCTTCGGCGCCATCGAAGAACCCGGCGTAACGATCCGCAAGCGCAAGAAGCGCCGCATCGCTGCGTGCGGAGAGAAAGAGTGGCGGCAACACCGCATCGGCATCGTCCACCGGCGCCCCCGGTTCAGCCGCACCACGGAACTCCTGTACCAGGCAGTGCGCATTTGCCCCGCCGAAACCAAAGGAGTTCACTCCGGCAACCAGCGCTTCCTCACCCTTCCCCGACAGGTCCAGGCCCTCGGTGAGCGGCTGGATGTTGAGCCCCGCGAAATCGATGTCCGGGTTCGGCTGCTCGAGGTGGAGCTGCGGGGGCAGGGACCGGTTCTGCAGCGCCAGGATCGTCTTGACGAGTCCCGCCATGCCGGCCGCCGACTCCAGGTGCCCGAGGTTTGCCTTGACCGAACCGATCGGCAGCGGCCTCTCGCGCCCCGGACCGTAGACCTCACCGATCGCCTTCGCCTCGATCGGGTCCCCAACGGCCGTACCGGTACCGTGCGCCTCGACGAAATCGACGTCGTGTGCCGACAGCCCGCTTCTCGCGAGAACGCTGCGCATCAGTTCGGCCTGACCGGCGGCACTCGGGATGGTGATACCCGTCTTGCGGGCACCATCGGCATTGACGCCGGTCGCAAGGAGCACCGCCCGGATGTCATCGCCATCGCCGATGGCCCTGGCGAGCGGCTTCAGCAGCAGCACGGCGCCACCTTCCGCCCGCACATAGCCCTTTCCCGAGGCATCGAATGCCCGGCAGTGCCCATCCGCAGACAGCATCGATGCCTTGGTGAAACCAACGAACGGATAAGGGTGCAGCAGCAGGTTGACACCACCGACGAGTGCCATGCCCGCATCGCCCGATTGCAGGGCCCTGCAGGCATGGTGCAGGGCAACCAGCGAGGAAGAACAGGCAGTGTCGACGGCAAGCGAGGGGCCGTGCAGGTCGAAGACGTAGGACAGGCGGTTTGCGGCAATGCTGAGCGTGTTGCCCGTCATCGAATGCGCGGACAGGGAGGCGAGGTCATCGAGCCCGCGCGTCCCGTAGTCGAGACTCGAGATGCCGACGTATACCGCGCAATCGCTTCCGGCCAGCGAGGACGGTACGCAGCCGCCGTTCTCCATGGCTTCCCACGCAAGCTCGAGCAGAAGGCGCTGCTGCGGGTCCATCCAGGCAGCCTCCCGGGGGGAGATGCCAAAGAAGGCTGCATCGAATTCCTCGATTTTCGACAGGACGCCGGCCGAAAAGGTGATGCTTCGGCCAGGCTCGGCGCGGCGATCGTGCTGAAGCGTGGCGGTGGCCCAGCGCTCCGGCGACACTTCGGTGACGAGGTTCCGTCCCTGTTCGAGTGCTGTCCAGAATCCCGGGTCGTCGCTCATATCGCCGGGAAAGCGATATGCAAGCCCGATGATGGCGACGTCCGTGTGGTTGGGTCGTTCCGTCAACCTGCCTCCACCTGCATCTCTTCCCCGCCCGTGATGATCAGTGCGGCGCCTGTCGGCGCCAGACTCGGGGAGACCTGCAGTACTTCCAAAGGCCGATTACCTTTGCGTCAAACCCCTTGGCGTTTTCCCGCGAGCGCACTTCGGCGCCTTGAAGCGGGAGAGTGGATCAGACAAGCCGGCACCGGGATGGAAGATACTGCGCGACAGTTCTTCGAAAACATCCCTGCCGCTGCGATCCATCCTCGAATCAACGACCTGCAATGTTTTTTGGGGAGGGCAGAACTCGAACCCACGGCAGGGTTGTCCCTACTCTTGATTTCGATTCAAGCCAATTCAACCGCTCTCGCACCTCTCCGGACAGGCCTGGCGTTGAAACGGCGCGTAGTGTAACAGCGGCCCCGGGGCGGGCAAGAGCTTTTTCGCGATAATGCGACTCATTGCCAACGCCAGGGTCCTGGCAACGACGGCCTGACCCTGCCCTCGACCAGTCGCACTGCCTCTTGCTTGAATTCGAGCGTGTAGCGTGCTCGTAGACCGAAGAGGATCAGCCTGTTCGCCCGCGAAGAACGTGACACCAAACGCCAGAGCCTGAACGATCCGTTGGCGCTGTCGGCACGGCACATCGACTTTGCGGCGATCGCAGCCAAGAATGCCCGCATGAGCTGGGCGGTGCTGCATCACGCCTCCACCTTCCCCGTTCATGCCGTCCCGGCCAGTGTTTCACGCCAGCGCGCCGGGCTGCTGCCCTTCGGCACCAGGATCGGATCGTTCCAGTCGGCAGGCGTTGCAGAGAGCTTCACTGCGGGTGCAAGGCGGCGGATCTCTCCGAGCGGTGTGTTGCGGGTGATCATTTCCGGCGCCGACAGACGATGCCTCGAATCGCCGAAAGCCCGGCTCAGTGCGGCACGGTCCATCATGCCAAGCGTCTGATACCACATTGCCGCGCGCGTCAGACTGATCGAGACATGGTAGCTGCCGCCCTCGCGCGCCCGGCGCAGCAGCGCAGCAATCGCGCCCGCCGCGCCCAGGTAGCCGGCGATATGGTCATTGATGAGCAGTGTGGACGGCAGTGCGGGTCGGCCCTCCACCGCCTCCAGCACCGTCAGTCCGGAGGCTGTCGAGCCCAGCATGTCGAAACCGCCGCGCAGCGCCCACGGTCCGTCCCAGCCATAACAGCGGATGGTGACGACGATGATGCCGGGGCGGCGCTCCGCAAGTGCCTCTGGCGAAAAACCGAAGCGCGCCAGCGCACGGCCACGATAGTTGTCGACGAACACATCGGCACCATCCGCGAGCGCTTTCGCCGTACGGTTCTGTTCCGCGACATCGAGGTCCAGAAAGGTCGAACGCGAACCCACGTTGGAGTCGAGGTAGACCCACTCGTGTTCGAAATCATCCGGACGGTTGAACTGCAGCACCTCGGCACCGTGTTCGGCAAGGCAGCGTCCGACGGTGGGTCCGGCAATGGCGTGGGTTGCCGCCAGCACGCGCACGCCGGCGAGCGGTCGCGCACCGGGACTCCACGGTTCGGGATCACTGGAACCGATCCTGCGGATGTCCACCAGCGGTGTGCGTGCAAGCAGCGCTCCCTGCGGATGGGCGAGCCATTCGGCCGGGCTTCGCGCGATGCAGGCCGTAAGACCGCGCGCGTTGGCTTCATCCTCCAGCGTCTGCGCGTCCCTCTCGCGGATCGCAGCGCGTACCGCCGCCGTCGTCGGCGCGCAGCCAAGGAATTCGATCCAGCCCCTGGACTGATGCGGATAGACGGCAGAGGCAAAAATGAAGCGTCCATCCCGGGTCGCATAGGCGTGCGTCTGTTCGATCGGATTCTCGACGTGAAATCCCGGATAGGGCTTGCCATCGAGAGTCGGACCAGCTGTCATTTCCGGAAAGATGCCGTGGGCCGCACGGGTGATGTCGATTTCCAGTGCCTGCCCGATCCCGCTGCGCTGCCTCCACGCAATCGCCGCACCGGCAGCGCAGGCCATCGCCGGCAGCGCGAAAGCCGTGGCCAGCGGCGTGGCACTCGGAAACAGCGGCTCGCTGCCAAGAAAGCGGATCGGGCCACCGGTATCGGCAACCTCCAGCCCGAGTCCATGCATCAGTTTCGATAAATGCTCTTCGATTGGCGGCGCTTGCGCTCCCGCTCGGATCGCCGGCATCAGGGCCAGACCACTGCCGGCCAGGGCAGCACCTGCAAGGAAATCACGGCGGCTGGCCATCGTCCGGCTCCGTTACGACGGGAGTCTGCGAGTCTGGCAGTTCGAATCCGGTGCGGCAACGGGCAAACCGTAACGGCACAGTCCCACTCGCATCGCGGCAGGCTTCATCCACTGACAGCGGTTCGCCATGCAGATTGAGCCAAGGGACGCGACGAACGGTATCCGACGACGATATGACCGACTGTATCCACACCGAACACCGCCCCTCATCGG
>CAZSYV010000113.1:0-8502 GCA_964610955.1 uncultured Klebsiella sp.
AATCGAAGGAGTGTTTCTTGCCTTCTTCGCGAAGCACTCCAGGCAGGAGCTGGCGAACGAGGCTCTGCGGCGGCGTTTTGCGCTTGCGCCGGTGAACAGCATCGCGGATGTCGCAAACGATGCGCAGCTCGCATCCCGGGAGTTCTTCGCCAGCATTGAATGTCCGGGGTCCGATCGTCGCCTGCTCTATCCCGGTGCACCGTTCAGGCTCGGTGCGACCCCGTGCAGAAGACCCGCAGCCGCACCCCGGATCGGCGAACACTCGCAGGAGATCCGCAGCGAGCTGGAGAGTCGCCGGGCCAGTGCGGTGGCGGCGAGCGTGCCTCGGCCGTGCGCCACACCCGGCACGCAGAGCGCCCCCCCGCTTGCCGGGCTGAAGGTGCTGGACTTCTCCCGAATCCTTGCCGGGCCGCTGAGCACGACGTATCTGGCCGACTTCGGCGCCGATGTGATCAAGGTCGAGAGTCTGGCGGCAATCGACAATGTGCGCACGGTGGGCCCGTACAAGGACAACATCAGCACCGCCGACGGCAGCTTTTTCGGCATCGCGATGAACGCCAGCAAGCGTGCCCTGAACCTGGACCTGTCGAAGGAGAAGGGCAGGGCGATCGCCAGGCGGCTCGTCGCCTGGGCGGATGTCGTTGCCGAGAACTTCAGCGTGGGTGTCATGGCGGGTTTCGGGCTCGATTACGCGGCACTGCGCCAGATCAATCCCTCGATCATCATGATCAGCTCGAGCAGCTTCGGGCAGACCGGGCCACTCGCGGAAATGGTCGGCTTTGGCGTCGAGCAGCAGGCGCGCGGTGGCTTCACCTACATCACGGGCTGGCCCGACCGGGTTTCCGTGCCACCGCACAACGCCTACTCCGATGCCACGGCGCCATGGTTCAGCACGCTGGCCATCCTGGCAGCGCTCGATCACCGCAACCGCACGGGAGAGGGCCAGTACATCGATCTCGCCCAGCACGAGGTGGCGACAACGCTGCTCGGCCTGCCGCTGCTCGCCTACTCGGCGAGTGGCCAGGTGAGCGGCAAGCAGGGAAACCGCGCTCCCGATGCAGCCCCGCACGGCGTGTACCCCTGCCGGGGAGACAACCGCTGGTGCGCCATCGCGGTGCTGGATGACCGGCAGTGGCTGGGGCTGCAGCATGCCATGGGCAACCCCGAGTGGGCGCGTGCAGCGCACCTTGCCACGCTGCAGGGAAGGAAGGCGCACGAGGATGAGCTGGATCGGCAGCTCGCACAGTGGAGTGCGACCCGCGCGGCAGAGGACGTGATGGATGTTCTTCAGCAAGCAGGTGTGCCTGCCGGGGTCGTCAAGAACGACCGCGACATCATCGAATTCGATCCGCACGTCAGGGAAAGAGGCTTCTACAGCGTGCGGAACAAGCCCGGCTATGGTGACAGCCTGTACTTCGGCTGGCCGGTGAGGCTCTCGCGCACTCCGGCAGCGCAGCACTGCGGACCCTCGTTCGGTGAGCACACGGAGCAGATCTGCCGCGAGGTCCTCAAGATGGACGATGATGAGTTCGTGCAGCTGCTGGGTGAAGAGGTGTTGCGCTAGCTCGTCCGGTGCGCCGGTCGAGCCAGCCCCCCTCTCCCGCCGGCAGGACGGGGGGCGGGAGAGGGGGGAGTCATGCGGCGAGGTGTTTCAGGTCAATCCACCGGCAGGCGCGAAATGTAGTCGGAGACTGCTGCGATCTCGGCATCGGAGTATCGCTTGATGACCCGTACCATCTTCGGATACGAGTTCAGCCGTACCCCGTCGCGGATATCGATGCTCTCGCGCTGCAGGTAGTTGAAGTGCTGCCCTGAAAGGCGTGGGTAGAACCTGTCTCCATCGCCTTCGCCCTTGCCGCCATGGCAACGGGCACAGTCTTTCTCGTAGAGCTTCTTGCCGAGCGCAAGCGCATTGCCCGGTCCCTTGCCGTTGTCCGGCGGCACGGGGAGGGTTTGCAGATAGACGGCGACGTCGGCGATGTCCTGCGGGCTCAAGACGTGTTTGTCGACGAAGGGCAGCATCCTGGGGTTGTGGCGCCGTCCGGCGCGCACGTCCGTCATCTGCTTGATGAGCACCGTGTCATGCTGTCCGGCGAGCCTCGGGTAGCTGCCGTCCGCCCTGCCGAGAGCCCCCGCGCGGTGGCAGCCCTGGCACACTTCGAAGGAGATCTCGCCGCGCACGACATCGCCCTTCGCGCGCAGCGCCTGGAGCTTCTCGCTCTGCATCTCGTTCCAGACGTAATCGGGCGCAGCGCTCCCGGCAGGTTGCGCCGCCAGAGCGTGTGCGGAGCAACAGAGCGCCATTGCTGCAAGGAAAAGACTCTTCACGACATACCTCCATTCGACGTTGCCAGGCAGCCCGGCGACTTACAGCCCCGCGATGTATTCGGACACGGCCTTCATTTCCTGCTCGCTCAGACGCCCCGCCACGGTGCGCATCACCTTCCCGCGGTCGTTGTCACGCGCTCCGCTCTTGAAGTCCACCATCTGCTGCAGTGTGTAGGCCTGGTGCTGGCCGGCCAGACGCGGATAGCGCGCGTTGCCTTCCCCCTTCGGCTGATGGCAGCCCATGCAGGCCGGAACACCGGCGTCAATGTTGCCGTCCTCGTACAGTGCCTTGCCGGCTTCGGCGAGCGCGGCATCCTCGACCTTCCCGGGCGCCGGTGTCTGCGTCGCAAAGTAGGAGGCGAGCCCCGGTACGTCACGGGGTTTCAGGCCGGCGATGATCGGCGCCATCACCTCGTTCTTGCGTTTTCCGGTGATGTAGTCATTCAACTGCTTGCTCAGATACTCGACCTGCAGTCCGGCGAGCTTGGGAAAATTGGGTACCACGCTGTTGCCGTCTGCGCCGTGGCAGGCAATGCAGGCGGTGGCGGCGCCTGGCGCGGCGTCGGCCTGCACCACCGGGGCGAGCGCCAACGCTGCCAGGGTGGCGCAGCAGACTTTCGATGCAAGGGTGGTTTTTCTGCCGGACATCTTCAAGACGCGGTTCTCCCGGGGTCACGAGAGAGCGGCCCGCAGGCCGTTCTCCAGGGGTTGCGATTGAAACGAACTCAGAAATCGATCTTCAGCATCGCGCCGATCAGGTTGACGTGATAGTCCTTCGGGCCGGCGTCCAGATATGTCTGCTGGTTGGCTGCCGGGACGGGATTCACGGCCACCCCGTCGTAGTGCCAGTCGCGGATCTTGCCGCCCTCGTAGCGGTAGAGCAGGCGCACCGAGACGGTCTGGTTGACCGGCACCAGCAGATTGGCCTCGATGACATGCTGGGCAAAGGTCAGCGACGGAAAACCGTTGCCGGCAAGCGCTGCAATCGCCGGGGTCAGTCCCAGGCCGGTCCCGTAGCTGTAGTCGACCTCGGTGCGGCTCTTGGTGTACGTGTAGTTCATGTCCAGCCGGGCCTTGCCGAAGTCGTAGTTCAGACCCAGGCCGGCGACGTCGCTCTTGTCCTTGTGCGATACGCTCCAGGTGCGGTTGAGCGGGAATATGGCGCTGCCGGCCTGGATGCAGGAGTGCATGAACGTCTCGACCTGCTGCTGGGTAACCATGCCGGCCGGAAGGGTACAGTTGCCCAGACTCTGTATGGCAGCCTGCGATATGCGCCCATCCTGATAGGAATAGAAGGCGTACAGGTCCATCTCTTCCGAGCGGTGCCAGTTCAGGTCGAGGTTGAGGGAATTCAGTTTCTGGTGGTCATCGCGACCGTAATCCGAGTCCGGATACCTGGCGTCCTTCCACTGCAGCGATACCCCGCCATCGAGATTCGGCGCCATGGCGTAGTTGAATCGCAGGTTCACGATGTCCTGGTCCCGATCCGCCAGATCCAGCTTGCGCGATTGGGCCAGCGCGAGCAGCCAGCTGTTGAGGTTGGTACCGGCAACGGTTGGCAGGGGGCCGAGGGAGGCGCTGAACAACGCTTCGTACGGATCGGGCTGATAGGTGCTGCCGCGCTTGCGCTGATGCTCGTAGGACAGCCGCAGCGTGCCCCCCTCGATGCTGCGGTTGACGTAGCCGAGCTTGAACCTGTCCTCGCGCGTTTCATTGCGCTCGCGGTACTCGCGATCGAAGTTCTCGCGCTCATAGCTGGCGTTCAGGCTGTTGTTGCGGCTCAGCCGGTAGTCGGCCGCCAGGGTGTAGTTGGTCTGGGTGTGTTCAAACGGCATGTTGCGGATGGGGATGTTGCCGGCGGATGGCGCAATGCCCAGTGCCCGTATCGCCTCGGGGTTGCAGCCAGCGGCGAGGTAGGCGGGCGTGTTCACTGCCGATACTCCGCTGCCGTCATTGAGCATGCGCCCCCACTGGCCGGTGAGCGGGTTGCAGGCCCAGTATTTGGTATGGTTCTTCGTTTCGTAGTGGCGGAACTTGGCTCGCACATCGAGTGCATTGACCGGATTCAGGCTAAGGCCCAGGTCAATCAGCCGCGTGTCGATCTTCGGGTTGGGGGAGCTGTCGCTCAATGAGGCCAGCGTGTCCCACTGGCCGCCGACGATGCCGTTGATGTTCGCAAGCGGGTCGGTGGTATAGGGAATCAGGCTGTCGCTTTGGCGCAGGCTGCTGGCCGACACCACGGCGGTGAAGCGGCTTCGGTAGAACTCCGGGAACACCCGCGAGTATTCGCCCTTGATGTTGTAGTAGTTGTTGTCCGGGTGCATGTCGTAGCGGGCCGTCGGGAACCCTCCGGCGGGAATGCCGTTCGCGGCAGCAACGAACATCGGATTCTGCACCGTCAGCTCGTCGATGTCGTTGCGGAAGAAGGATGCACTCACGTTCAGGTTGAGGGCGCTCAGCCTGTCGGCCCATTGCAGGCCGGCGAGGAAGTCGTGGGTGTCGTTGTCGATCGACTCTGGAATCTCGAGACCACCGGTGCCGCCGCCGCCACCCATCACCAGGCCGAAGGGGCGTGCGCCTTCCCTGTTCTCCTGCGTGTAGCTGGCGAAGACCTTCAGGTCCTTCGCCAGGTTGATGTCGAAGCGGATTCCACCCTTCGAACGTACGATGTCGAGCTCCGAATAGCGTGTGGCCATCACCGCGTTGCGGATATTGGTGTTGGTGATGACCGCGTTGGTGGTGCCGCCCGGCGTCAGGTTTTTCAGTGTCAGAGTGTCCGAGCCGACACCGTTGTAGATGTTGCGGTAGGTGGAGGTGAAGACGTGTGGGGTTTCGGAGTAGAAACCCTTCACCTTCCAGTCGTTGTAGCGCCCGAAGGACATGCTGTAGAACTGATCGTCCCTGCCGATGCCACCGCCCCGGATGTCCACGAACCGGGCCTCGGAGGGTTTTTCCATTTCCAGGCCAAAGTTGTTGACATAGACGCCGCTCTTGACGTCCTTGTATTCCTTGAACTTTGCGTTGTCTCTGTCGCCGCTGATGCCGAGCACGCCGACTTCGGCCCTGGCGTTGTACTGCCAGCCGCCGTCGGTCTCGTGTGGTTCCTTTTTCAGGGAGGGTTCCTGATTGAGCAGGCCGGTCGGGGTGCGGGAGTTGGGGATCTCGCCCATTCCATCGGGGTCCTTTTCTCCGCGCACGCTACTGACGGTGCGCGGGTTGAGGGCGTTGCCAACGTTCGTGTCGACACCGACGCCGGAGTCGGCCAGGGCGGTGCCTGTGGCCAGCTGGGCGATGGCGGCACTGATGAACAGGGCGAGGAGTCTCGTGCGCGGGCGCGTGCTCATCGGAAACCTCCCGGTGCGGTGGTCTTTGTCGAAGGGCAGTTTGTTCATGTCCGTGTCCTCCTCGGCTCAGCGCTGGAAGCGGGCGCCGGCGGGGTGGTTGCTGCCGTGGATCTGCGAGTGGCAGTTCTGGCAGGTGCGCCCGATGGTGCGCTGACTTGGCGTGCCGCCCTGCAGGGCCGCGCTGGCACTCTGGCTGGCGTTATAGAAGGTGGTCGGGTGAAAGCCCACCATGACGTGACATTGCTGGCAGAGCTGGGGACGGGAGACGGTCAGCAGCTTGTCGTGGTTCGAGCCGTGCGGTGCATGGCAGTTCAGGCAGCTCTCCCTCACCGGGGCGTGTTCCCAGATGAAGGGGCCGCGTCGCTCGGCGTGGCAGGTATAGCAGACGTCGTTTGCGGTATCCGCCTTCAGCAGCGGCTTGGTCGGCGAGCCGTGCGGGTTGTGGCAGTCGACACAGCTCATCTTGCCTTCCGGCACCGGCATGTGCGAGCGCTTGCGGAACTCGGCGCGCTGCTGCTGGTGGCACTGATAGCAGGTCTCGGAAATGCTCTGGCGCGCCAGCAGGCTGTTTGCAGAGATCTTGTCCATCGGATTGTGGCAGTCCGCGCAGCCGAGCTTGTTGGTGGCATGGATCGAGCCCGGCCAGTGCAGCCGATTGCCTCCCTGGTGGCAGTTCAGACACTGCCCGTTCTGCTGCTCGATCGGTGTGTCCCAGCCCTTGGTGAACCCGATGATGAGGCTCTTGTCGCTGCTGTTCTTCGCATGCAGCGAGCCTGGGCCGTGGCAGGCCTCGCAGACCTGACGCTCCTGATCGTTCTTCGGATTCAGGCGAAACGTCCTCGCGTGGAGCGTATCGCCGAAATGCCCACCTTCCTGGCTGTGGCAGGTCAGGCAGATCTTCTCGCCGACATAGCTCGCCTCCTGGGCGGACTGCCCCCAGGCGCAAACACTGCCGAGCAGGAGAATGGGTACGGCGATCAGCCCCCGGATTGCGGCCATTGCGAATCGAGTATTGCGTGTCACGGGCTTACGCTCCTTCTCGAAGTGGAAGCCGACCCCCTTCGGGCGGATTTCCTTTTGATGTTTCTTGAAAACTAATGAGGTGCAGTCGAGGCGTATTGTTCCTGAGTGCACAATCGCTTTGTCCAGAAGTGCACTGAACCCCGAAGACCCTAATCGATGTCCCCGCTGCCGCGCCGGCGCAGTTCGCTCGGCGAGATGCCGAACTGCCGGCGGAAACAGTTCGAGAAATGAGCCTGGTCGTTGAAGCCCCAGGAGTAGGCAAGGTCACAAATGGTTCTCACCGACGCCATGCCGCGGCTGAGTTCCGCGTGGCAGCGATACAGGCGCTCCTTCAGTATCCACTGCATCAGCGAAAGCGTCTCGTCGTTGAAGATGTGGTGGATATAACGGGAAGAGAGACCGACACCTTTCGCTATGAGGTTGATGTTGAGGGCCGGGTTGGCCAGATGCACCAGGGCGAACTGCTTGATCCGTTCGAGGTGGTAGGCCTTCATTCCCGAAGCGTCGGCATTCGCGCTCTTGCCGGTCTTCTCGGTACCGAACAATTCCTGCAGGAGTGCGCCGATCATTCCCATCGACAGATTGATCAATGAGGCGGGCTGCCCGAGTTCCAGCGTGTCCCGATGCCTCGACAGGGAAATCAGATGGTCGGACAGTATGGCGGCGATGCCGCGCTGTGCCGGAATTCGCCTGACCATGTGCCGGACGCAGCCCGGCACCATGCCCGTGAGCAGTCCGACCGGCAGCACGGCGCAGATCTGTTCATAGCTGTCATGGAACTGCAGGTCGGTGGTTTCGCGGATCGGAAACAGGGAGAGGCTGCCGGGGTCGAGGAACACTTCCCGTCCTTCGGCCTTGACGGTGCAGTGCCCGGCGAGCTGTAGATGGACCAGCAGCTTGCCCTTGTTGCCCGGGTTGCTCTGGCCGATTGCGCGGTGTGCGCTGCCATGGATGTGGAGAACTGCCAGCGACTCGGCCCCGCCCATTCCGATGTCGATGAAGAACGGGGCACCCGCTTCCGGTTCGATCCGGTATTCGACACCGAACAGATCGAGCACCCGTTCTCGCCACTGTTCGATGCGCTCGCCCGATGCCATCGAGCCGGTGGTCGATGCCGCATTCATTTGTCTCCCCCCTGTCGCCAAGGGCCCGGCCCGTATTGTTTTGTCGTAGCGCCGATTTCCGGCGGACGGGCCTCGGGTCATCCCCTGGCGTCGTTATCCTGAATTCCTGGTGCCTTTATTCTTGAGTGGTCCCCCTGTTTCCTTATCGCACTCCGGATTGTCGTATGGCTTGATCTGGGTCAAGACGAAACCGATCTCATGGATCTCGCCAGCAGGCAGGTTCACCCCCACGGTCGAGCACGAGTATCCCCAGCGCTGCCCCCGAATTTTCTGGACCTCGATGAACGACAGGAGCGCTCGACCGCGATCTGGCGCCGTTGCGGCGGCTCGAATTCAGCGTTCGAGGCGCAGGCGACAGGCATCGATGGTGGAGTTTATCTGCTGCGCCGTCCTCTGCCTGATCGGAGCGCGCTCAAACCGCTCGCCCAATGAGCCTGCCTGCAGCAACATGCGGTCGATGACCTCCTCCGCCCGTTTCGTTGAGACGCCACCTTCCTTCGCCAGGCGCAACAGATGCGGGCGTTCGATGGCGGCACCTTCGCCGCAAACGTCCAGATGATGCTGACCCATCGGACCTTCGCTGAAGGTCAGGTCGAATGTCGGTGCCAGACGCCAGCGCCGGTCAGGTCCGAGACGCCACGCGAAGTTCTTGGGATGATCGTCCCGGTTGTGGAAGAGCACAT
>CAZSYV010000114.1:0-8307 GCA_964610955.1 uncultured Klebsiella sp.
GGTGCCCAGGAAGCGCTTGATGCGCAGGTGCTGCTTGATCCACTTGAAGAACAGCTCGACCTGCCAGCGACTCTTGTACAGCGCGGCGATCGTCAATGCCGGCAGCGTCGTGTTGTTGGTCAGGAAGATCAATGTCTTGCCGGACTCGCGGTCCTTGAAGCGGATGCGCCGCAGATGCTCGGGATACTTCCTGGCCGAGTAGTAGCCATTGAGCATGACTTGCTGATCGCAGATCACGCCGCTGGTGCGCTGCGTAGGGGCCGAATACACGCGCCGCGCATCCATACCCGCCTTGGCGCGGGTGACGAAGAAGGCTCCAGCCTGATGCATCGCGTACAGACGTTCGAAGTCGACGTAGCCGCGATCCATGACGTAGAAGGCGCCAGCCTCCACGGGCAGGATGTCGAGCACGTTCACGTCGTGCAACTTGCCCTCGCTGATGTGGATGAACGCGGGGATCGCGCCGCGCAGGTCCAGCAGCGTGTGCAGCTTGACGGCAGCCTTGGTCGAGCGAAACGGCGCCCAGTCGAAAAGGCTCAGGCACAGATCGATGATGGTGGCGTCCAGCGCGTAGACGCTCGCATCGTGGTCCGGCACCGAAGGGTCCTGGGTGTACAGCACGCGGGCTCGTGCGATCAGCCGTTGCGCGAGTGCATGGTAGATGCGCCAGTCGCGCAGATTCAACGCATCGGCCAGTGTTGAGCGAGCCGGTGGCGCCTTCAGTCCCATATGGAACAGCTTGGCTTGATTGGCTGCCAGACAGGCCTCGATGTCTCGCAGCGACTCGCGCCAGGTGAGCTGGGCGAAGGCCATGATGCGAAACAGGTCGGCGCAGCCGAGCGTGCGAACGCGCGCATCGCCCTTGTGTCGCTTGATGATTCGCCCGAAGGTCTTCCACGGCACGAACTCCATGACCTGCGCGAACAGCGTCTTGCCCACGTTCATGCGTCACCCCGGGTCGTTCAAACCCGCGAGCATCGCAAAGCGGTGATCCGGAATTCAAATCGTGGACACCCATGAATCGTCGGAAAGCCGCGTCAGCACTGGCTTTGCGGCCGACTGGCATGAAATAGACCGGACACTACTGGTCCGAGATCTTCTATTTTTTCATTCTCGAGGCCTTCCGAATATCGTCAACGACACTTTTCACCTTCTCGCAATCGTTGGTCTTGCACATTGTCTGCTGCCATGTGGTTAACATGTCCGCAAACATGGCGTTCAATTCCGCCTGCTCCTGGAAAGGCACGATCTCGACCCCGGAGGCTTTGGCGGTCGCGATCTGCTTTGCTTCAGCGGCAGCGAAATTTTCCTTCTCCCAGCGAATTGCGATGGTGGCTGCCTCCCTCGCTGCTTGCTTGAGTGCCTCCGGCCATTTGGCGTAGCTCTCGGCGCCCGTGAACGCAGAGTACGAAGCGATCGCACCGAAGTTGATGTCACTCCAATACTTCGCCACCTCCTGAAGTTTCAGGAACCCTGCGTTTTCGGTCGGGTTGTAACCGCAATCAAGGGTGCCGCGCTGCAGCCCCTCGTAAACCTCACCGAGCGGTACGTTCACGGGAACCGCACCTAGCTTTTTCATGATGAACGGCGGCCATTCCCCGAAGGTACGGATCCGCTTACCCCTGAGGTCCGCTAAGGTCCGAATCGGCGAAGTACACTGGAGGCGATAGGGTGGTAGGCCATGTATCAGGAGCGGTTGAACGCCGTTCTTGGCCATCTCCTCTTTGATTGCCGAGTTGTTTTCCATCACGTAAGCTTCTACGTCCATCGCAACGATGGGGTCGCTCCAAGTTAGGGGCAGACTCTGCAAAACTGAGAAAAGCGGCCATTGCGCCGGGAAATACGGCGGGACGATCGTCGTAATGTCAACGGCACCGCTGGATGCCAAGTCCATTAGTTCCGTCGGCTTGCCCAGAGATCCATTCCAAAAAAATCGTGTTTTGACGTTACCCCCAGTACGGGTCTCTAGTTCCTTCGCGAAAAGTTGGTCCGCTTGAGCGGAACCCCAAGTCGAAGGCCCAAAATGGGCAAAGCGGAAATTCATTTTCGGCACAGCGTCCTGCGCCAAAGCGGCGAACGATGCACACGCAGATACGGCAAGGACGCTCCTGACAACGAGTTGGCACCAGTTCATGACGGCTCCTCCTTCCTAGTAAAGACTCCGAAAACCCCGCGAGCGATTGCCTTTGCTCACGTTGTTTGTGTTATGGCAACGATTGTTTATGATCTTTGCTGCTCCAATCACATCAACCGCGTTTAGAAATAGCCCACTCTTACTTTCTTAGAAATGCTCCTTATTGCAACGTGTTTCTCGCCGGTTTCTTACCTGCATCAACGTATGAAGGTTGCGCCCCAAGCTTGTTACGAGCGTGAAATATCACTACCAGCGGCCGAGTCGGCGCGCTGTCCTGGCGCGTCGTTGCATTGTCTTTAGTACGGCTTCGTCAACTAATGCTCCGTCGACCGCGATCGCTCCG
This sequence comes from uncultured Klebsiella sp., assembly GCA_964610955.1. GTDB lineage: Bacteria > Pseudomonadota > Gammaproteobacteria > Pseudomonadales > UBA5518 > UBA5518. Next base: position 2,478 of record CAZSYV010000114.1, read on the forward strand.
TCGCCTGATGCAATCGCTTGATCGTAGGCGTCAATGATCCGCCGAGCTTGAATTATTTCCTGATCACTTGGACTGAACGCATTGTTGATTATGGGAATCTGGCGGGGGTGGATCGACCACTTGCCGGTAAATCCCATTTCACGTGCCTCCTCAGCTTGGTTGCGCAATACCTCATCTTCGTTGAGTGCGGGATGCACGTGATCGAGAGCGTCGATACCGGCAACCGCGGCAGCTGACGCGATGCGTGCCCGGGCATACATCAGGCCGCGCGACGTGAACGCTGCTCCAGTATCGGCTGTAAAGTCGCTTGCGCCGAATATTACAGAAACGCAACGTGCCGACGCTCGGGCGATATCCGCGACGCTCTCCAGCCCCCGACCGCTTTCAATCAGCACTTGGATCGTTACGTCAATCGGGCCACCACGATGCTCCAACTGTCGCAGCAGAACATCTACTGTCAACACGTCCTCAGGCCGGTGCACTTTTGGAATGACCACGGTGTCAATTTGTAAACCTTGAAGCGCGAGCATATCGTCGAGAAACCAAGGCGTATCAAGTCCGTTAATCCGAACGCCGACCTCCTTGCTCTGCTCGAAGTGTATTTCCGATATCGCGCGCCGTAGGGTTTCCCGAGCTTCACCTTTCGCTCCGGGCGCAACGGCGTCTTCGAGGTCGATGATAATCGAGTCGCAATCGAGTGCAGCCGCCTTCTCGATCATCTTGAAGCTTGTCCCCGGGGTCACGAGTTGGCTGCGCCGCAAGAAATGATTTGCGGTTTTCAATGGTGTTTACTCCCACGAAAGCTGCGAATTAATGGAGCCATGAATGACTCTTGCTCGAGCCTGAGGATGCGCTGCGCGATCTCCTGCGCGGCAGGGACCCTATAGACGGGACCGGCCATCGCCAGGAACTTTCCTTCTAATTGTTCCCAGCTCAAAGGGCGCTGGGGCTCGCCCAACGGCTCGTCGATACGCTCATAGAGTTGCTCCCTGACACTACCAACGCTGACTTGAGCACCAGCGAACGGGATCGTCGAGTCTTCCGCGACGTCTATTGCCTCGGAAAGCTTCTCCACGTCCGGTGAGCCGAGCCGCTCGTAGCTTTGCCAATCGAAGCGCCCTTCAGCCCAAGCCATGGCGACTTGAAAGTAGACGCTGAACTGAGCATCGACGATGTTCTGCGGCCGAAGCTTGTTCGTTACCCGCTCGCCGACTATTTGCACCGCTTTCGAGGAAAGCCGAACCTGGAGCGAGACCGTTTTTCGCACCTCCGGGGAAACGCGCTCGCGCAGCCGTATGGCGGCCTCGATTGCTGCATGCGTGAAACGACACGCAGGATAAGGCTTGATCGCAGTCGCAACTAGTACCCACCGCGAACCGAGCTGGTCGGTTAGGCGGTCGGGCCGGGGCGAATTGCCGTATCCATTCAGGAGGCCGTAACGGCCCTCAATCGGAAACGCTGCTCCCGGTACACTCGCCTCCGCAAAGGCAAGCGACGTCAATGCGTCGTGGGCCGCGAAACCAGGATGCAACCGTTTGTTCCAGGCCCCATTCTCGAGATACTGCATCGAACCCGCAGCTTGGCTTAGCGCGAGCCCAAACGCATCTGCAACCACCTTCCTACCGGCCTTGCGCAACTTCGCAGCGGCTGCAACGGCCCCAAAGATCCCCGCAACCGAAGTAACGTGAAAACCCCGATCATAGGCCGTTGGTCCGAGCGCGGCCGCAACGCGGCACGTAATTTCATAACCGGCTGCAAGCGCCTCGATGAACTCACGCCCACTGGGGTTTACAATTTCGGCAATGGCCATTGCCGCAGGTATCACAGGCGCCCCGGGGTGTACGGCGCCGTAAAGATTCGTATCGTCGTAATCTAGCGTGTGGGCGTATGAACCGTTCAATAGCGCAGCGTACGGGTATGAGAATCCGTTCGCATCACCGATGACGGTAGCGTAGCCTCCGCAGTCCAAGGCCCTCACTGCTGAACGGAAGGCTTGGCTGGATTCTCCAAACTCGGCGGCAAACGCCGCAATTCCAACGAAATCTAAGAAGCACTCCCTCAACCTCTGGGTTACCGACTTCGGTAGCGCGCTGTACTCAATTTGCGTGACGAATCGCGCCAAGCTTTCGGTTGCGGATGCGTTCTTGTTCATTTGTCCGCGCGCGCTGTTCACTTGCGGCCGCAACTGGCCATTTCGGTTCGGAGGGAGGCTGTGCTTCAATGCTTTTGTTTCTAATAATTACTGCGCCTCCGGAGCGCTGCCGTCTACGGTGGCCCAATGCGATCGTTTTTTCAGCAGGACGATTCGTTCGCCCTCTGCCACCACCTTGCCGTCCCCGTTGGTACCGGTAAACCGATAACGCAGGATGCCCGCATCTTGCCGCTCCGGACTATCCCGCACTTCGAGTACCTCGCTCTTCGCATAAATCGTATCGCCAGCAAAGACCGGACTCGGTAGCTTGAGGGCGGTTAAACCGAGATCCAAGAAAGCATTTTCTGACATGTCTTCAGTGGTGAGACCAACGACGAGGCCGATCGTGCACAAACCTACCACGAGCCGTTCCGGAAATGCCCCATCCATCAACTGCCTCGAATAAATCAAATTGAAATGCGCCTGGGCGGTATTCATGGACATATGAGTGATTGCGTAGTTGTCCAGGTTTGTTACGGTGCGCCCCCGAGCGTGCTCGTAAACGTCACCAACCGCGAAATCTTCGAAGTAGCTATTTGGGCCTGTAATCGACATACTTAACATCCTCCCCCAAGGCGCGCTATTTGTTGCCTGGGCGCGGCCTTCATTAAACCATCTGATCGCGCACGGTCATGAATGCGATGGCCATTTATCTTGCAGCTTTTGCGGATCGTGGTCGATAAAGTTGAAAGAAATTGAAAGTTGGAAACACACTCGGCTGGTGAATCGGGTGCATCGGCATCTTCTTGACACATATACTTCGCTGGCTCATTAGCCAGCCTGGGCAGGCGCGGCCCAAGCTGCCCCTTTACTAAAAATGCTTGGTTGTCTTCATCAGGTTCGGGTAGGCGCACGCAATCGCGAAAGATTTCGACGTCGAAACTCCAGCACAAGCTCATGCCGTTGGTTAATCGCCGTAGTCCGCCATTCGACAATTCCCCATCCCGGACGAGATGCCGAAACACGACGGCTGAGGACAACTGAACTGGAATTGATCGTATCTCCGGGGTAGACGCCCCGGTGAAACGTTACATCGTCTAGGCCTAGAAATGGTCCGCCCGCTTCGGACAAGTCCTCTACGGATAGGCCAAGGGCCGTCGTAAACACGAATAATGGATTTATGGGAATTCCATCGTAACCCAGACGTCTAGCATAAACGTCATTGTAAAACAGTGGGTTATATTGCATCGTCATGCTGCTATACGAAATAGTATCGTGCAGCGTGAAGGTGCGGCCCCAGTGATGCTTGAAGACCCGGCCTTCGTCAAAATCTTCGAACAGACAGCCCCGTTCGATGCGCTTCAGAGTCATGACTTGTTCTCCTGACGAATAACACAGGCATCAACCAGCTCTTGAATATTGCTAAGATTTTCTATGTTCCTCACGAGCGATATAATGCAGGTGACTTGGTCGGGTGATATTGCACGCGTGGCATTGGCTCGGAACTTTGCTTCAATTTCGTCGGCACTAAGCCGGCGCTCAGGGGTCCCGCGACTGGTAAATTCACGCCGTCGGAGCTCGCGACCGTCCTTAAGCCTAATCCTGATTTCGCCCGGGAAGTGAAGCGGGAAGTCGCTGTCAGGATCGTTCGTGCAGAAGATCCGCTCGGCAAGCCCAAGGACATCTGGGGCGTCTAGCGGCTCGTCGTAGAAGGATGCGAGATCTACACGGCCCTTCAACAAGGCAACTGCTATTACATATGGAACGCTGAACAGGGCGTCATAGATCGTCGGCGGTCTGATCTTGCGCTCGCGCGGTTCACCGACAATTGGCTGCAGGCGGTCGGTCAAGAAGCAGTCGATGCGATCAATCTCGTCTGTTTTGAGTTGGCCGCGCAATACAAGAGCGGCATCGATGAAGGAATGAATGAAGTGACAGCAGGGGTATGGCTTAACCGCAATATCTAACATCGCCCAATGTTCGCCGAGTTGATGCGCGGGTGCCTGCTGACCGCTTGGAACCTTCCCGATGTGGGTTGCATAGAACCCGTGCGGGCCTTCAAATACGGTCGCCGGGCCTCGAAATCCGTGCCGGCTTAGTGCAGTGGCTACCAACCCGGCGTGGGCGGCCCAGCCTGGGTGCAGGCGCTTAAGCCAAGATTCCCGAATTTCAAGAATTCCGGAAGCTTGGCTACCGCAAAGCCCGAGGGCATTGACGAGAGTTGCGACATTGTCGCCAAACAGACGCGCCGCCGCGGTTGCAGCGGCAAAGGTTCCGCATAGTGAAGTCGCGTGAAAGCCACGGTCTTGAAACGCGCCTTCGGCTGCGACCGCCAAACGACAACCGATCTCAAGCGCTACGATGTACGAGACGAGAACGGCCGCGCCATTTGCGCCACTGGCCTCCCCCGCGGCAAGTGAGGCGGCGAAGGCAGGTGCGCTCGCATGATAGATTCCGGCAACATGCGTATCGTCGAAGTCTAGCCCGTGGCCTAGTGTGCCGTTTACGAGCGCTGCGGAGGGAGCAGGCAGATACCTTCCAGATCCGATGGCCCGTGCCGCCGAGCCGTCGCCAAGGTCACGCGCGCCCGCGAGAACGGCGGTGCCGAAATCGAAGTGCGCCGCCGCTATGGCAATACCCAGCACGTCAAGGAAGTGGTCCTTCGCCAGACTGAGGACTTCACGCGGCAATGTATCGTAACGGACACCAAGCGCGAACGCTGCAAGGGCTTCGGATTGCGTCATCAGGCACTCCGCCGGGCGATTCCTACTGAGGGGGTGGCGTCGTTCATGTTTCCGATGCTTGGGCGCACCCTTCAACGAGGCACGATCGTGCCGTACGTGCATTAATAATCACAACTCCTCAGTTCAATCGGAAATTTGGAATGAGAAGAAATCCAACTGCGACCTCCAATTCTCTCGGTGGATTCTAGGCGCGAAGAGATTTAGAGCACAACTATTGCTTTCTTATTAGTCAATAAGAAGTCCTGATTAATAATTTGCGCATTGTACATAATCGGCCCTGCGAAATTTATTCCGCCGCCGCGGCGCTTGGCAGCCATGTCGAATCGTGCCGTACTCATGCAATTGCGCGCGCTGATCGCTGCTACGACGAGCGTCGACGACAACGCCGACGCGATGAACGGCACCTGCAGCGCTGCCATCCAACAGACGAAAAAAGCCGCCAGATGCGTCCGCGGGCGATTGCCCGCAGCAGCCAGCGGAGGTTGTAGCCCGCCGCGCACAGCACCGCATGCAGCGCATCGCCGAGACTACCTGCCAACCAGCACCGGTTCATTCGGTGATCGGCCTTCAGGTGCCCGATCGCCGGCTCGATCGCCTGGCGGCGCTTGAGCCATCGCCGCTGCTGGTTCGTCATCGACTTGAACCGTCCGCGATGCAGGATCTCGACGTTCGGGTTGTCCGCATCGACGCCGAGATCGATGACGGCCTGCTTCGGCCCTCGGCCAACGTCTTCGAGAAGGATGTCCGTCTGCTCGAGCTGCGCCGCGAGGACGTGTCCGTCGTACGGGCTACCGGGGAAGGTGCGCGCCCCGACGATCAGGCCGCGTCGATGCGTGACGGCGATGCTCGCCTTCACGCCGAACTCGTAGGGCTGGCGTGCTTTGCCTTTGCCGATGCACTTGAATCGCCCCGGGTTTTGAGGAGGCTCCAAATCTTGAGAGACTGGAGTCATGGC
>CAZSYV010000115.1:0-8054 GCA_964610955.1 uncultured Klebsiella sp.
CGGCCCGGCGGGCGGCGCAGCAGCAGCGAGATCTGGCGGTACGCCCACGCCTGCTTGGTCAGATCGTCATAGATGATCAGCGCGTCCTGGCCACGGTCACGGTAGTACTCACCCATCGTGCAGCCCGAGAAGGGCGCGATGTACTGCATCGATGCCGGGTTGGAGGCACTCGCGACGACGACGACGGTGTGCGCCAGCGCACCGTGCTCCTCGAGCTTGCGCACCACGGCGGCGATCGAGGACTGCTTCTGGCCGATCGCCACATAGATGCACTTAACGCCCGTACCCTTCTGGTTGATGATCGTATCGATCGCGATCGCCGTCTTGCCGATCTGGCGATCGCCGATGATCAGCTCGCGCTGGCCACGGCCGACGGGCACCATCGCATCGAGCGCCTTGAGGCCGGTCTGCACCGGCTGCGACACGGACTGGCGCGTGATGACCCCCGGGGCGACCTTTTCGATCGGGTCGAACTCCTTCGCGTTGATCGGCCCCTTGCCATCGATCGGATTTCCCAGTGCATCGACCACGCGGCCCTCGAGTGCGGGCCCGATCGGCACCTCGAGCACCCGCCCGGTGCAGCGGCAGGTCTGGCCTTCCTCAAGCTCTTTGTACTCGCCAAGGACGACCGCACCGACGGAGTCGCGCTCCAGGTTCAGCGCCATGCCGTAGACGCCGCCCTGGAACTCGATCATCTCGCCGTACATCACCTCGCCGAGGCCGTGGATGCGCACGATACCGTCGGAGACACTGACGATCGTGCCTTCGTTCTGCGCCTGCGTGCTGACATCGAGCCGCTCGATGCGCTGCTTGATGATTTCGCTGATTTCCGTGGGGTTCAGTTGCTGCATCTGGATTTCCTTTGATTCCCGTCAGGAATTCATTGCTTCGGATAGCTTTGCGAGGCGACCGCGCACGGAACCGTCGATCACCAGATCGTCCGTGCGGATGACCACACCGCCAATGAGGGCCGCATCGACCGTGCTCGTCACATGAACCGTGCGCTGCAGTTTCCTGCCGATCGCCTCGGCGAGCGCTTCGCTCTGCTCTGGCGTGACGGCAAAGGCGCTGGTGAGCTCGAGGTCGACGGTCTGCTCCTGCGCCGCCTTGAAGGCGAGGAACAGCTCGTACACCTGGGGCAGCAGCGGCAGGCGCTTGTTCTCGGCAAGCACGCGGATGAAGTTGCGCGCCTGCGGCGCCAGCACATCCTCACCACACACCTCGATCAGCACCTCGGCCTTGCGGGCAGCGGTCAGTGAGGGGGATGCAATCAATGTGGCCACACGCGCCTGCGCGACGACCGTGGCCGCCGTTGCAAGCGCCTGCGACCACGCCGGGAGGCTCGAGCTGGCACGCGCCTGCTCGAATGCTGCCTTGGCGTAGGGACGGGCGAGGGTGATCAGTTCTGCCATGGCGCGAGCCTCGTTCAGAGTTCGCGGGCGAGCTGGTCGACGATGTCGCTGTGCGCGTTCACGTCGATTGCACGCCCCAGGATGCGCTCGGCACCGGTCACGGCCAGGACACCGAGCTGCGCGCGCAACTGCTCGCGGGCACGGTTGACTTCCTGATCGATCTCCATGCGCGCCGCCACCTTGATGCGATCACCTTCCTCGCGCGCCCGGTCCTTCGCCTCGTCGACGATCTGTCCGGCACGGCGGTTCGCCTGTTCGATGATCGATGCGGCCTCGACCTTGGCCTCCTTCAGCTGGCTGGATGCACGATCCTGAGCCAGCTCGAGGTTGCGCTGGGCACGCTCGGCAGCCGCCAGACCTTCGGCGATCTGCTGCGTGCGTGCATCCATGGCCCTGCGGATGAACGGCCAGATGAACTTCATGCAGAACCACACGAAGATCATGAAGGTGATGGACTGGCCTATCAGTGTCAGATTGATGTTCACGCCGGCACTCCTGCGATCGGGTTAACCGCTGTCAAGCGGACTGCTGCCTACGCTGCCCGATCAGACGGCGAAGATCATGTACATCGCGATGCCGACGCCGATCATCGGTACGGCGTCGAGCAGACCGGCCATCAGGAACATCCGGCCCTGCAGCATGGGTGCCATTTCGGGCTGGCGTGCCGAGCCCTCGAGCAGCTTGCCACCGAGGATGCCGAAGCCGATTGCGGTGCCTGCAGCACCCAGACCGATCATCAGAGCGGCGGCGATGTAGATCAGAGCTTGTTCCATGATGTTCTCCCAGCGGATACGACGAGTGTGAAAAGGTGAATCGAGATCAGTGTTCTTCAGGCATATCGTGCGCCATCGCCATGTAGACGACGGTCAGTACCATGAAGATGAACGCCTGCAGCGTGATGATCAGGATGTGGAACACCGCCCACGCCCATTGCAGCACACCGGCAAGCACGCCCAGCAGCAAGCCCGAGCCATACAGGATGGCGATGAGCACGAAGATCATTTCCCCGGCATAAAGGTTCCCGAACAGCCGCAGGCCCAGCGAAACGGGCTTGGCGAGCAGCGAGACGGTCTCGAGCACGAAGTTGATCGGAATGAGGATGGCGTTGAAGTACCACTTCGGCGTCTGGAAGGGGTGCAGCGTCAGTTCCTTGACCAGACCCATCACGCCCTTCTCGCGGATGGTGAAGAAGATGATGAGGATGAACACCGACAGCGCCATGCCGAGCGTGACGTTGGGGTCGGTGGTCGGCACGATCTTGAAGAACAGGTGCGGATCACCGCTGGCGATTGCCGCCGCGCGCGGTATCCAGTCGACAGGCAGCAGGTCCATCAGGTTCATCAGGAAGATCCACACGAAGGCGGTCAGCGCCATCGGTGCGATCATGCGGTTCTTGTGGTGGAAGATGTCGTTGACCGTGTTGTCGATGAACTCGATGATCATCTCGACGACGTTCTGCACCCCGGTCGGAGCGCCCTCGTTCACCAGAGCCTTCATTGCGATGCGACGAAACAGCCAGCAGAACAGCACGCCGAGGCCGATCGACCAGCCCATGCTGTCGAGGTGGATTGCGCTGAAACCCATCGCACTCACCTCTTCCGAACAGTGCGCCAGCGTCCAGCCCGCCTGCTCCATGACGTGCTCGCCGTCACAGTAGCTCCCGGCCGGAAGCTTGCCGTAGGTCATGTTCGTCAGGTGGTGGGAAATATACCCGCCCAGGGTTTGGGTTTCGGCCGACATCAAGGCTCCTCTGACTCCCCGCCTGCTGCTGTGCTGCCCTGTCTCCAGAACCCGTCATGACGGGCGAGCAGGACCGTATTCACGACATACAGGACAATGTAGGCACTAAAAAAAGCCACTGCGTGCAGTGGCCGCACCACCATGAACACCATGGCGAAACCTGCACCGGTGAGCAGGAACTTGCCGGCTTCGGCGCGGTGGAAGCCTCGAAGCACCTGCTGCGCAGCGCCTGCGCCGCGATGCCGGAACACCCTCCAGCCGAACCACGCATGGGGCAGCAGGAAGAGCAGGCCACCAACCAGCAGCGAGCTGCCGATCAGCGGGTCCACCAGACTCGCCGCCACGGCAGCCACGACAAGCAGGCCACCCTGTACCGCCAACAGCCGCCACAACGGTGGCCGTGGCAGCAGGCTCGTCACTCTGCTTGACTTCATTCCCGGGTACCACCGGCACGCACCGACCATCTCATCGGAGTGATCCGGGCACCAGATCGGGGCGGCATTATATGGATATGCAGGGAGGCGTTCAACCGGAGCCGGGGCGGAAATAACGTAACAATCCATCGAGTTGATCGAGGCTGGAGTAGCTGATGAGCACTCGCCCCTTGCCACCGGAGCGGTGTTCGATGGCGATTGCCGCACCGGTGATTTCGGAAAGTTCCCGCTCGAGGCGGCGAATGTCGGCATCCGGCTCTGCGGGCGCTGCCCTGGGACGCGCCGGTTGCTGCATGCGCCGCACCAGCGCCTCGGTCTCACGCACGCTGAGGTCACGCTCCAGCACCTCGCGGGCAACCGCAAGCTGCTGCTCGGGCGCAAGCGCCAGCAGCGCACGACCATGACCCATTTCAAGGCGCCTGGCCTGCAGGTGTTCACGCACCTCGGGCACCAGGCCAAGCAGGCGCAGCGTGTTGCTGACCGCGGCACGTGACTTGCCGACTGCCTCGGCGATCCGCTCGTGCGTGAGCCCGAACTCCTGCTGCAGGCGCTGCAGGGCGGTGGCCTCCTCGATGGCGTTGAGATCCTCGCGCTGGATGTTCTCGATCAGCGCGAGCGCCATCGCCGCCTCGTCGGGAACATCGCGCACGATCGCCGGGATCTCGGCAAGACCGGCCATCTGACTGGCGCGCCAGCGGCGCTCACCGGCAATCAGCTCGAACTCGCCACCGGGGAGCGGGCGCACCACGACCGGCTGCAGCAGGCCCTGGCTGCGGATCGAGTTCGCCAGTTCCTCGAGCGCCTCGGGGTCGAAGTCACGCCGCGGCTGGTAACGACCGCGCTGGATCCGCTCGACCGGAAGTTCACGCAGCTGCGTGTGCTCTCCACCTGCGGGCACATCGAGCGCTGCCGTCGCCGCGCCCGGCAGGGCGGCACCGATCAGTGCATCGAGCCCCCTGCCAAGCCCGCGTTTCCTTGCTGCCATTGCTATTCCTCGTGAAGCCGGTCTGCCGGTCGTGCATTGCCTTCGGAGGGAGCGCTCACCGGGATGGCGGTGCTGCTGCGCCCGTGGCGGCGCAGCATTTCGCTTGCTGCCGCCAGGTAGGCGATCGCCCCACGCGAGGCGGAATCATAGACCAGAGCAGGCTGACCGTGGCTCGGGGCCTCGGCAAGGCGCACGTTGCGCGGAATCAGGGTGGCGTAGACGCGTGAGCCGAAGTGCCCGATCAGCTGCATCGAGACTTCGTTGGTGAGCGAGTTGCGCGCATCGTACATCGTGCGCAGCAGCCCCTCGATCTTCAGCTGCGGGTTCAGCGTCTTCTGCACCCGGGTAACGGTGTTCAGCAGTGACGACAGGCCTTCCAGCGCATAGTACTCGCACTGCACGGGGATCAGCACGCTGTCGGCGGCGACCAGCGCATTCACCGTCAACATGTTGAGCGACGGCGGACAGTCGATCAGCATGTAGTCGTAATCGTTCTTCACGCGCGCCAGTGCATAGCGCAGGCGGCTTTCCTTGTTGTCCGCACTGAACAGCTCGACCTCGGCAGCCGTCAGGTCGGCATTTGCCGGCAGCACGTCGAAGGCCGACTCGGGGGCACGCTGGCGCACCTGTTCGACGGTGGCGTTGCGCATCAGCACATCGTAGACCGATGCCTCGAGTGCGTGCTTGTCCACACCGCAGCCCATGGTCGCGTTGCCCTGCGGGTCGAGGTCGACCAGCAGCACGCGCTGGCCGTGGGCAGCCAGAGAGGCAGCCAGGTTCACCGTCGTCGTGGTCTTGCCCACGCCACCTTTCTGGTTCGTTATTGCAATGGTCGTCACGGCTCGCTCGCTTCCTGGCGTTCGATCCTGAGCAGCTGGCGCTCGGCATCGATGCCGGGAACGCGCAGCCTGATCAGCGAGGCAACAGTATACGGTGTGCCGACCCCGGCAAGCTCATCGGCATCGAGGTGGCCTTTCATCGCCAGCAGGCAGCCCTGTGGAGCAAGCAGGTGCGCGCACACGCGCAGGATCTCGCGCAGCGAGGCAAACGCACGGCAGGTGATGCAGTCGAAACCCGCGGCATCACGAAAACTCTCGGCACGCGCATGGTGCACGCTCACGTTCGACAACCCGAGCGCGAGCTTCGCCTGGAACAGAAAGCGCACCTTCTTGCCGTTGCCATCGAGCAGGTGGAACTCCCGCTCCGGGAACCAGATCGCCAGCGGAATTCCCGGCAACCCGGCACCGCTGCCAAGGTCCAGAATGCGCTGTCCACTCAGGTGCGCCGCGATGCTCAGGCTGTCGAGCAGGTGGCGCGACACCATCGCCCACGGTTCGTCGACTGCCGTCAGGTTGTAGGTGCGGTTCCAGCGTGCGAGCAGGGCGATGTAGGCCAGCAGGCGCTGCGAGCGCCCACGTTCGGGCTGCAGACCGAGCGCACTCAACCCCGACTCGAGTTCATCGAGCAGTGCGGGATCGAAGGCCGGGGCAGACCCGTTCATGCGCGCTCGCCGCTGCCCGCTGCACCCTGGCGGCGCAGGTGGATCAGCAGCAGCGAGATTGCCGCCGGCGTGACGCCGGGAATGCGCGCCGCCTGCGCAAGGGTGTGCGGGCGTGCAGCCGCGAGCTTCTGACGCACCTCGTGCGACAGCCCGCTGACGCGGGCGTACTCGAAGTCCTCGGCAAGTGCCGTGTTCTCGTGGCGGCGCAGCCGCTCGATCTCCTGCTGCTGACGCTCGATGTAGCCGGCGTACTTGCACTGCGTCTCGACCTGTTCGGCCACATCGGCGCTGATGCCGGGATCACCGCAGATCGCGGCGATGTCGCGGTAGCTGACCTCGGGGCGGCGCAGCAGCTCGACCAGGCGGTACTCGCGGCCCAGCTCACGCTCGCCCAGGGCGGCGAAGGCACGTGCCTCGGCGCTGCCCGGGTGCACCAGGGTGTTTCGCAGACGCTCGTGTTCGTGCTCGATCGCCTCGCGCCGAGCGCTGAAGGCACCCCAGCGCGCATCGTCGATGAGGCCAAGCTCGCGCCCGATCGGCGTCAGGCGCAGATCGGCGTTGTCCTCGCGAAGCAGCAGCCGGTACTCGGCGCGGCTGGTGAACATGCGATACGGCTCGCTGGTGCCAAGCGTCACCAGATCATCGACCAGCACTCCGAGGTAGGCCTCGTGACGACGCGGATGCCAGGCATCCTCCCCGCGTGCACGGCGCGCCGCGTTGATGCCGGCAAGCAGACCCTGTGCGCCCGCCTCCTCGTAGCCCGTGGTGCCGTTGATCTGGCCGGCGAAGAACAGGCCCCGCAGGAAGCGCGTCTCGAGCGAGTGCCACAGACCACGTGGATCGAAGAAGTCGTACTCGATCGCGTAGGCCGGGCGGGTGATGTGTGCACGCTCGAGGCCGCGGATCGAGTTGACGAGGCGCAGCTGCACATCGAAGGGCAGGCTGGTCGAGATGCCGTTCGGGTACAGCTCCCCGCTGTCGAGCCCCTCGGGCTCGAGGAACACCTGGTGCGAGGACTTGTCGGCGAAGCGCGCGATCTTGTCCTCGATCGACGGACAGTAGCGTGGACCGGTGCCCTCGATGAGTCCGGTGAACATCGGCGAGCGATCGAGTGATTCGCGGATGATCTGGTGCGTGGCCTCGCTGGTATGCGTGATGTGGCAGCAGACCTGTTTCGGGTGTTCCTCTGCACGACCCAGAAAGCTCATCACCGGCACCGGCTCGTCACCGTGCTGCTCCTGCATCACGCTGAAGTCGACGCTGCGCGCATCGATGCGCGGCGGCGTGCCGGTCTTCAGCCGCCCCACCGCGAACGGCAGCTCGCGCAGGCGCTGCGCGAGCCGGTCGGATGCCGGATCACCGGCGCGCCCACCACCATAGCTCTGCAGCCCGATGTGGATCCTGCCGCCAAGGAAGGTGCCTGCGCAGAGCACCACGGCATCTGCGAGGAATGCGATGCCCATCTGCGTCTGCACGCCGCACACCTGCTCGCCCTCGACGATCAGGTCGACGACCGGCTGCTGGAAGATCTCCAGGTCGGCCTGGTTTTCAAGCATGTGGCGGACGGCGTTGCGATACAGCACCCGATCGACCTGCGCGCGCGTGGCACGCACCGCCGGTCCCTTGCGCGCATTGAGCACGCGAAACTGGATCCCGGCCAGGTCACTTGCCCGGGCCATCACCCCGCCAAGCGCGTCGATCTCGCGCACCAGATGGCTCTTGCCGATGCCACCGATCGCCGGGTTGCATGACATCTGCCCCAGCTGCTCGATGCTCTGGGTGAGCAGCAGCGTCCGTACACCCATTCGCGCACTGGCAAGCGCTGCCTCGGTACCGGCATGGCCGCCACCGACGACGATCACGCCGTAGTGTTTCGGATGCTTCATCGAACGGCCTCGGGAAGTCGGGCGGCGATTATATCGCCAGCCAAACAGCCAAGAAGGTATTTGTACCCACGCGAAACCCGAACGAGCCCCCAGCGC
>CAZSYV010000116.1:0-8048 GCA_964610955.1 uncultured Klebsiella sp.
CATGTTCTTCACGTAGTCCGCGTGACCCGGGCAGTCCACGTGCGCGTAGTGGCGCATCGGGCTCTCGTACTCCACGTGCGAGGTCGCAATCGTGATCCCGCGCTCGCGCTCCTCCGGCGCATTGTCGATCTGGTCGAACGCGCGCGCCTCGCCCCCTCCCCACGTCTCCGCACACACCCGCGTCAACGCCGCCGTCAGCGTCGTCTTCCCGTGGTCAACGTGACCGATCGTCCCTACGTTCACGTGCGGCTTCTTGCGCTCGAATTTTTCCTTGGCCATGGTTCGCTACCTCAGACAGTGCTTGCAAAAAGAATCAGGACTTGTTGCGGGCGATGATTTCTTCAGCGATGTTGTTCGGCGTCTCGGCATAGCGCTTGAACTCCATCGTGTACGTTGCACGACCCTGTGTCGCCGAGCGCAGGTCGGTCGCATAGCCGAACATCTCCGCCAGCGGCACCTCCGCGCTGACGACCTTCCCGGATGGACCATCGTCCATGCCCTGGATCAGGCCGCGCCGGCGGTTCAGGTCACCGATCACATCACCCATGTAGTCTTCCGGCGTCACCACCTCGACCGCCATGACCGGTTCGAGCAGTACCGGGTCAGCCTTCTTCGCGCCTTCCTTCATCGCCATCGAGCCGGCGATCTTGAACGCCATCTCGCTCGAGTCGACCTCGTGGAACGAACCGTCGAAGATCGTGACCTTCATGGCGAGCAGTGGATAGCCGGCGATCACGCCGTTCTGCATCTGTTCGCGCACGCCCTTGTCGACCGCAGGAATGTATTCCTTCGGCACCGTGCCGCCCACCACCTCGTTGTGGAACTCGTACTCGGCATCGGCCGGCAGCGGCTCGATGCGCAGCCAGACGTGACCGTACTGCCCGCGACCACCGGACTGGCGCACGAACTTGCCTTCGACCTCGACGCTCTTGCGAATCGTCTCGCGATAGGCCACCTGCGGCTTTCCGACATTGGCCTCGACGTTGAACTCGCGCTTCATGCGATCGACGATGACCTCGAGGTGCAGCTCTCCCATACCGGAGATGATCGTCTGCCCCGACTCCTCATCGGTGTGCACGCGAAACGACGGGTCTTCCTGTGCCAGCTTGCCGAGCGCGATGCCCATCCTCTCCTGATCGAGCTTCGTCTTCGGCTCGACTGCCACCGAGATCACCGGCTCGGGGAACTCCATGCGCTCCAGCAGCACCTTGCGCTCGATCGCACACAGTGTGTCACCGGTCCCCACGTCCTTCAGACCGACCGCTGCGGCAATGTCCCCGGCAAGCACCTCACGGATCTCCGTACGCTGGTTCGCATGCATCTGCACCATGCGCCCGACGCGTTCCTTGCGCTCCTTCACCGAGTTGTACACCGCCGACCCGCTCTCGAGCATCCCCGAGTAGACACGGAAAAAGGTCAATGTACCGACGAAGGGGTCGGTGGCTATCTTGAATGCCAGCGCGGCAAACGGTGCCGTGTCATCGGACTCGCAGTTGATGACGGTACCGTCCTCGAGCTCGCCCTGGATCGCCTTGACCTCGGTGGGGGCCGGCAGATACTCGATGACCGCATCGAGCATCGCCTGCACGCCCTTGTTCTTGAACGCAGACCCGCCCAGCACCGGGATGATCTCGCTCTTCAGGGTGCGCTGGCGCAAGCCCCACTTGATCTCTTCCTCGCTCAGCGCCTCGCCTTCGAGATACTTCTCCATCAGCTCATCGGAGGCCTCGGAAGCCGCCGCGACCAGGTCGTCGCGCAGCTCGTCGCAGGTCGCCTGCAGCTCGGCGGGAATCGGCCCGTACTTGAAAGTGACGCCCTGGTCTTCCTCGTTCCAGAGGATCGCCTTCATCTTCACCAGATCGATCGCTCCGGCGAACTTGTCCTCGGCACCGATCATCATCTGGATCGGCACTGCCGTCGCGCCGAGGCGATCCTTCGCCTGGCGCACGACGCGCAGGAAATCGGCGCCGGCACGATCCATCTTGTTCACGAAGATCAGGCGGGGCACCTCGTACTTGTTCGCCTGGCGCCACACCGTTTCGGTCTGCGGCTGCACGCCGGCACAGCCACACAGCACGACCACCGCACCGTCGAGCACCCGCAGCGAACGCTCCACCTCGATGGTGAAGTCGACGTGCCCCGGGGTATCGATGATGTTCAGGCGGTGCTCATCGAACTGCTTGTCCATGCCTTTCCAGAAGCAGGTGGTCGCAGCCGACTGGATGGTGATGCCGCGCTCCTGCTCCTGCGCCATCCAGTCCATCGTCGCGGCGCCGTCGTGCACTTCGCCAAGCTTGTGCGACACACCGGTATAGAACAGCACGCGCTCCGAGGTGGTGGTCTTGCCGGCGTCGATGTGCGCCACGATGCCGATGTTGCGATAGCGCTGGATGGGAGTCTTGCGAGCCACTTGTCTTCCTCGATGTCCTGTTGCCGCCGACCGGGGTCAGAAGCGGTAGTGCGAAAAGGCCTTGTTTGCTTCCGCCATGCGGTGCGTATCCTCGCGCTTCTTCACCGCGGCACCGCGTCCCTGGCAGGCATCGATCAGCTCGCCCGCGAGGCGTTGCGGCATCGACTTCTCGCCGCGTGCGCGCGCGTAGTCAACCAGCCAGCGCATCGCGAGAGCCTGCTGGCGCGATGCGCGCACCTCGACCGGTACCTGGTAGGTTGCGCCGCCGACGCGGCGGGACTTAACCTCGACCATCGGCGCAACGTTGGCCAGCGCCTCCTCGAACACCCCTACCGGGTCGCGCTTCATGCGCTCCTCGATCAGTGCGAGTGCGCCATAGACGATGCGTTCGGCCAGCGACTTCTTGCCGCTGACCATCACATGGTTCATGAACTTGGCGAGCGTGACATTACCGAATTTCGGATCCGGCAGAATCTCCCGCTTGGCGGCGACGCGTCTTCTTGGCATACGATACCTCGATGATGTTTCAGGTTTTCCGGGACGGCCTGGGGCAATCGTCTTGCCATGGGCCCGGCCTTACTGGTTGTGGACGGCACTGCGGACAGGAAAAGGCGCCCTGCCCGCAGGTGGATCAGGTTTTCGGGCGTTTTGCTCCGTACTTCGAACGGCGCTGGCGACGCTTGGCAACGCCGGCAGTGTCCAGCGTGCCGCGCACGGTGTGATAGCGCACACCGGGCAGATCCTTGACACGCCCGCCGCGGATCAGCACCACGCTGTGCTCCTGCAGGTTGTGTCCCTCCCCTCCGATGTACGATGCCACCTCGAAACCACTGGTCAGGCGCACACGGCAGACCTTGCGCAGTGCCGAGTTCGGCTTCTTCGGCGTTGTCGTGTAGACACGCGTGCAGACGCCACGACGCTGGGGACAGCCCTTGAGCGCAGGAACGCTGCTCTTTTCGACCTTGCGCTGACGCGGCTTGCGAACCAGCTGATTGATCGTCGCCATTGATCACTCCGACTTGTGACCTGCGCACACTGCGCCCGGGCCAGAAAAATGAATCGTGCCTGCATGCCGCAGGCGTATTTTCTCATCCCGACCGTGACACAGGCCGCGGTCTACCGTTTTCAAGGAGGCGGAATTTTAGAGACGTGGCTGGAAAGCGTCAATACGAGGGGTGAGGCTCCACCCCTCCGTCTCCAAAATTACCCTCAGGAGTCCTCGCCGCTGAACGCTTCGCTCAACGCGGCCTCGACCTCGCTTGCTGTTGCCATCGTGCTCTCACGCAGCCGCTGCCGACGGCGTTCACTGTGATAGGTGAAGCCGGTACCCGCAGGAATGAGCCGCCCAACCACCACGTTCTCCTTCAGGCCACGCAGGAAATCCCGCTTGCCGGTCACCGCCGCCTCGGTCAGCACCCGGGTCGTTTCCTGGAACGAGGCCGCAGAGATGAACGACTCGGTCGCCAGCGATGCCTTGGTGATGCCGAGCAGCACCCGCTCGAAGCTTGCCGGTATCTTGCCGTCCTTCTCGAGTGCCTCGTTTTCCTCCAGCACGCGGGTGTACTCGGCCTGTTCTCCCCGGATGAACGAGGACTCACCGGGCATGGTGATCTCGACCTTGCGCAGCATCTGGCGAACGATCACCTCGATGTGCTTGTCGTTGATGCGCACACCCTGCAGGCGGTAGACGTCCTGGATCTCGCTGACGATGTACCTCGCCAGTGCCTCGACGCCCTTCAGTCGCAGGATGTCGTGCGGTGCTGGCGGACCTTCCGATACCACTTCACCACGCTCGACGGTCTCACCCTCGAATACCGTCAGCGAGCGCCACTTGTGGATCAGCGCCTCATAGTGGTCGCTGCCATCGGGCAGGGTCTGTCCATCGATCGGCGTGATGACCAGCCGCTTCTTGCCCTTCGTCTCCTTGCCGAAGCTGACGATGCCGGTGACCTCCGCAAGGATCGCCGGCTCCTTCGGCCGACGCGCCTCGAACAGGTCTGCAACCCGCGGCAGACCACCGGTGATGTCACGCGTACCCCCGCGCTCCTGCGGGATGCGCGCGATCACGTCGCCCACATCCACCTCGGCGCCGTCTTCCAGCCCCACCAGCGCATTCGCCGGCAGGAAGTAGTGTGCCGGAGTCTGGGTTCCGGGAACGTTGATCTCCTTGCCCTTGGCATCGACCAGGGCAACTGCCGGCCGCATGTCCTTGCCTGCGGCCGGACGGTCTGCAGGGTCGAGCACCGAGATGCTCGACAGCCCCGTCAGCTCGTCGGTCTGGCGGTTGACACTGATGCCCTCTTCCATGCCGTCGAAGCGAACCCGTCCAGCGACTTCGCTGATGATCGGGTGCGTGTGCGGATCCCAGGTGGCGACCGTCTGGCGCGCCTTCACCGCCTCACCTTCCTTCACGGTGATGACGGCGCCATAGCGCAACCGGTAGCGTTCGCGCTCGCGACCGTCGGTGTCGAGCACGGACAGCTCGCCCGAGCGCGACACGGCAACCAGCTTGCCCGACTTCTGCTCCACCCAGCGCAGGTTGAGCAGCCGTACCGTGCCATCGTTCTTGACCTGGATGTTGTCGGCCTCGGTCGCCCGCGAGGCAGCACCGCCGATGTGGAAGGTCCGCATCGTCAGCTGCGTGCCGGGCTCGCCGATCGACTGCGCCGCGACCACGCCGATCGCCTCACCGATGTTCGCGCGGTGCCCGCGTGCCAGATCACGTCCGTAGCACTTCCCGCAGATCCCGTAACGCGTTTCACAGGTGATCGGGGAGCGCACGGTGATCTCGTCGACACCGAGGCTCTCGACGTAGTCGACCATGCTCTCGTCGAGCATCGTGCCGGCGCCGATCGCAATTTCATCGCTCCCCGGGCGCAGCACATCCCGCGCCACCACACGTCCGAGCACGCGATCACCCAGCGGCTCGATCACGTCACCACCCTCGATGACCGGCGTCATGCGCAGCCCCTCGGTGGTTCCGCAGTCATCCTCGGTGATCACCAGATCCTGCGAGACGTCGACCAGACGCCGCGTCAGGTACCCTGAGTTCGCCGTCTTCAGTGCGGTGTCGGCCAGTCCCTTGCGAGCGCCGTGCGTCGAGATGAAGTACTGCAGTACGTTCAGTCCCTCGCGGAAGTTCGCGGTGATCGGCGTCTCGATGATCGAGCCATCGGGCTTGGCCATCAGACCGCGCATGCCGGCGAGCTGGCGGATCTGCGCCGGTGAACCCCGTGCGCCCGAGTCGGCGTACATGTACACCGAGTTGAACGAACCCTGCTCGTGCTCCTTGCCGGTGCTGTCGCGCACGCTCTCCTTGCTGATGCCCTCCATCATCGCCTTCGCGACCAGATCGTTCGCGCGCGACCAGATGTCGATCACCTTGTTGTACTTCTCGCCCTGGGTCACCAGACCCGAGGCGTACTGCGACTCGATCTCCTTGACCTCTGCCTCGGCCTGCGCAATCAGCTTCGCCTTCGCCTCGGGAATCACGAAATCGTTGACCCCGATCGAGGCGCCCGAGCGCGTCGAGTACTCGAAGCCGGTGTACATCAGCTGGTCGGCAAAGATCACCGTCTGCTTGAGTCCGACGTTGCGGTAGCACGAGTTGATCAGCCGCGAGATGCACTTCTTGGTCATCGGCATGTTGATCAGATCGAAGGACAGCCCGCGCGGCACGATCTCGAACAACAGCACGCGCCCGACCGTGGTCTCGACACGGCGGTGATTCTCCTGCTCACCACCGGCACCATCGGGCAGCCACTCGCGGATGCGCACGCGAATGCGCGTATGCAGATCGATCTGCCCGGCACCCCAGGCACGGTGCACCTCGTCGGCATCGGCGAAGGCGCGCTGGCCACGATCGACCTCGACACGCTCGCCCGGTGCGCCGATGCGCTCGCGTGTCATGTAGTACAGCCCGAGAACCACGTCCTGCGAGGGCACGATGATCGGGTCACCGTTCGCCGGCGAAAGAATATTGTTGCTCGACATCATCAAGGCGCGCGCCTCGAGCTGCGCTTCCAGCGTCAGCGGCACGTGCACCGCCATCTGGTCACCGTCGAAGTCTGCGTTGTACGCGGCACAGACCAGCGGGTGCAGCTGAATCGCCTTGCCCTCGATCAGCACGGGCTCGAATGCCTGGATGCCGAGACGGTGCAGTGTCGGCGCGCGGTTCAGCAGCACCGGGTGTTCGCGGATCACCTCGGCCAGGATGTCCCACACCTCGGGCGGCTCGCGCTCGACCATCTTCTTCGCGGCCTTGATCGTCGTCGCCAGGCCACGGGACTCCAGCTTGCCGAAGATGAACGGCTTGAACAGCTCGAGCGCCATCTTCTTCGGCAGCCCGCACTGGTGCAGCTTCAGCTCGGGGCCGACGACGATCACCGAGCGGCCCGAGTAGTCGACGCGCTTGCCGAGCAGGTTCTGGCGGAAGCGCCCGCCCTTGCCCTTGATCATGTCGGCGAGCGACTTCAGCGCGCGCTTGTTCGCGCCGGTCATCGCCTTGCCGCGCCGGCCGTTGTCGAGCAGCGAGTCGACCGCCTCCTGCAGCATGCGCTTCTCGTTGCGCACGATGATCTCGGGCGCCTTCAGCTCGAGCAGCCGCTTCAGGCGGTTGTTGCGGTTGATGACGCGGCGGTAGAGGTCGTTGAGGTCGGAGGTCGCGAAGCGGCCGCCGTCGAGCGGCACCAGCGGGCGCAGGTCGGGCGGCAGCACCGGCAGCACCGTCATGACCATCCACTCCGGCTTGTTGCCGGACTCGATGAACGATTCGACCAGCTTCAGGCGCTTCGCCAGCCGCTTGAGCTTGGTGTCGGAGCTGGTGTTGCCCATGTCCTCGCGGATGCTGACGACCTCGGCGGCGAGGTCGATCGTGCGCAGCAGCTCGTAGACGGCCTCGGCGCCCATGCGCGCGTCGAACTCGTCGCCGTGCTCCTCGATTGCCTCGAGGTACATCTCGTCGGTCAGCAGCTGGCCGCGCTGCATCGGGGTGATGCCGGGTTCGACGACCACGAAGGCCTCGAAGTACAGCACGCGCTCGATTTCGCGCAGCGTCATGTCGAGCATCAGGCCGATGCGCGACGGCAGCGACTTCAGGAACCAGATGTGCGCGGTCGGGCTGGCGAGCTCGATGTGGCCCATCCGCTCGCGGCGCACCTTCGACTGGGTCACCTCGACGCCGCACTTCTCGCAGACCACGCCGCGGTGCTTCAGGCGCTTGTACTTGCCGCACAGACACTCGTAGTCCTTCACCGGTCCGAAGATCTTCGCGCAGAACAGCCCGTCGCGCTCCGGCTTGAAGGTACGGTAGTTGATCGTCTCGGGCTTCTTCACCTCACCGAACGACCACGAACGGATCATTTCGGGCGAGGCGAGTCCGATGCGGATTGCATCGAACTCTTCCGTCGTGCCCTGGTTCTTCAGCAGGTTGAGCAGGTCTTTCAAGGCCGTTCCTCCGCGTATTGCTATCCGGCTTCGGCGTGAATCAGTCGGTTTCGAGCTCGATGTCGATGCCGAGCGAACGGATCTCCTTCACGAGCACGTTGAAGGACTCCGGCATCCCCGGCTCCATGCGATGGTCACCGTCGACGATGTTCTTGTACATCCGCGTGCGGCCGTTCACGTCGTCGGACTTGAC
>CAZSYV010000117.1:0-8033 GCA_964610955.1 uncultured Klebsiella sp.
GAGGACCGCTGTCGGGGCTACCGTTTCTGCCAGGCGGCATGTCCATACAAGAAGATGTACTTCAACCATCAAAAGAAGGTTGCGCAGAAATGCATCTTCTGTTTCCCGCGCATCGACATGGGTGTGGCGCCGGCCTGCGCGCGCCAGTGTCCAGGCCGGGTGCGCTTCGTTGGCTACCGAGATGACGAAAACGCGCCGATCTGGAAGCTGGTGGACAAATGGAAGGTGGCGCTGCCACTGCATCCCGAGTACGGCACCGAGCCGAACGTGTTCTACGTGCCGCCGATCGGGCCGCTGGGTTTTGCCGAGGACGGTGACATCGACGAGTCCAGGCCACGAATTCCTGACGAATATCTGATCCGCCTGTTCGGTCCGCGCGTGCTCGAGGCGCTGGCCACGATCAAGGCCGAACGCGAGAGGAAGCGGACCACTGGCGAATCCGAACTGATGGATCTGCTGATCGCCTATGAGTGGAAGGACATGTTCGGCGGTTTCGATACCGATCCATCGACGGTGTCGGTCGTGAAGTGGGTGAATGCAGGCTGAACGGAGGTTTGCATATGCGAAGGCTCAATTCGACCCGGCGTGAATTCCTGCGCAACACGGCGGCTGGAGCGCTGCTCCTGACGCTGGATCTGAAAAACCTGCGCCCGACGCTCGCAGATGCCCGCCTGCCGGCAGAGGCACATGAATACACCGGCTATCGTGACATCTATCGCCGCAAGTGGAGCTGGGACCGTATTGGTGTCGGCACACACTCGTGCACCAACTGTGCGAGCGGTGGGTGCTCATGGAACCTTTATGTGCGCGACGGCATCGTCTGGCGCGAGGAACAGGGCGCCCCGTACACGCGTACCAACGGGAGCGTTCCCGACTTCAACCCTCGTGGTTGCCAGAAAGGCGCCTCCGCAAGCGCGCTCTATCGCAGTCCGGCACGAATCCGCTACCCGCTGAAGCGTGCCGGTGCACGCGGTGAGAATCGCTGGAAGCGCATTTCCTGGGATGAGGCGCTCGACGAGATTGCCGAGCAGCTCGTCGAGACACTTTCCACCCGTGGTGGCGTTGGCGGCTATTGCGAGAACGGCAACAACAGTGACTTCGGTCCGAGCTGGATCGCAATGGTCCGCTTTTTCAACCAGCTTGGCATGCCGATCACCGAAAACTATGCCAGTACCGGTGATCTGATGACGGGCGCCACGCTGACACTGGGCAATCCGGTGCCGGGTGCCTCCTCCGATGACTGGTTTCGTTCCGACTACTTCGTCAACTGGTTCGGCAACCCCATGTCGACGCGGATTCCCGAAGCGCATTTCATCACCGAGATGCGCTATCGCGGCGGTAAGTATGTTTCGGTCACTCCCGATTTCAACTCCAGCTCGGTCCACGCCGATCTGTGGATCGGCGTTCGCCCGGGAACCGATGCGGCGCTTGCGCTTGCCGCCTGCCGGATCATCATCGACGAGAAGCTGCACGACATCCCCTACATCGTCGAACAGACCGATCTGCCGCTGCTGATCCGCAGCGACACGCGCCAGTTCCTGCGCGAGAGCGATGTGATCGAGGGCGGGCGGCACGAGTGCTTTGCGTGGTGGGATGAGCGCAGGCGCCAGCTCGTGTGGTCGAGCAGTTCGGCGGCGTTCGACCAGGAACGACGCACTCTCAGGCTCGACCCGGATGATCGGGTGGCACTTGAGCCCGATGACGCGCGCGTGAAACTGCTGTCGGGTGACACCATCGAGCTGCGCAGCGCCTTCTCGCTGCTGCGTGGAACGCTCGATGCCTACGATGCCGACAGGGTATCGGGAATCACCGGTGTGCACCCGAACGTGATTCGCCGCTTCGCGCGTGAGTTCGGCAGCGCAAGGTCGGCCACCATCTACATGGGCGCCGCGGCAGGCAAGATCCTGCACGGTGAACTGGTGCAGCGCGCAACGATCCTGATGTGTGCATTGACCGGCAACAATGGCCGCATCGGGGGTGGCTGGCAGGAAATGACGTTCTGGGAACTCGACGGCAAGATACTGTCGGCTTTCCATGATTTTCCGAGCGATCTCGTGCCCGGCGACATGAACAGCATCTACCCGGCGCTGATGGGGATGGGTGCACAGCAGGCGGCGAGCCCCGCGTTCATATCCGGATCGCTGATGATGCTGAACAACGGCGGTACGTACGAAACGCAGATGAAGCCGCAGTACAACGATCCGACGCTGCGCCGCTCCCCCGAGGCGTTCCTGAAGGAAGCCCTGGAAAAGAACGAACTGCACAACGTGCCGGGCAAGGAGCTGGGTGATCCGGACGTCATTTTCAACATGTTCGGCAATCCGTTCCGCCACCGTCGCATGGGTGAGCGGCTTGCGGATACGCTCTTCGCGAAGGCGAAGCTGATCGTCGACCTCACGTTGCGCATGGACGACACGGCACGGCACTCGGACATCCTGTTGCCGACTGCAGGCCCCTACGAGAAGCTGGGGTTCAAGTATTCGGTTGCGTTCCCACCCTATCTGCACCTCGCCGACAAGGCGGTCGAGCCTCTGGGCGAGGCAAAGTCGGACTGGGAGATCCTTTCACTGCTGATGCAGCGCGTCGAGGCGCGAGCGAAGCTCCGGGGCGTGACGGCAGCAACGACCTATCGCGGCACACCGTATGACCTGAGCCAGGCGTACTGGCGCTTCAGTGACAAGGGTCGCATTGGTCCAAAGGAAGACGAGAAGATCATGCGTCTGATCCTGGCGCTGTCACCGGCGACCAAGGGCATCACCATGGAGGAACTGCGCGCGAACAAGGGGGCGATGCGCTATACCGGCACGAGCCAGATCGGCAAGATGTGGTGCGGTACCAGTGACTATCGGCAGGATGAGCCGCTGCTGGCGTTCCAGGACTACGTTGTGAACAAGATGCCCTGGCCGACCAGCACGGGGCGCCAGCAGTTCTATATCGATCACCCGATCTATATCGAGGTCGGCGAAGTCCTGCCTGTGCACAAGCAACCCCCGATGGCCGGTGGTGACTATCCGCTGGTCATGACCTGCGGTCACACGCGCTGGAGCATTCACACACTGTGGCGTGATCTCGACATCCTGCTGCGTCTGCAGCGGGGTGAGCCGATCATCTTCGTGAATCCCGATGATGCCGCCAGCCGCGGCATCGGTGACCACGACTACGTGGCGGTCCACAACGATCTGGGTGAGTTCATCGTCCGCGCCAAGCTCACTCCCGGCATGCAGCCTGGACAGGTGCACATCTACCATGCGTGGCTTGCCACGCAGCATGTCGGCGGACGTGCCAGCGATGCAATCACCCCGAGTCCGGTACGGGTCACGAACTTCGCCGGAAAGCACGGTCACCTGGTCAATGAGGTCGGCTGGTTCGATCTGGGCTGCAATGATCGTGACACACGCGTGGATCTGCGCCGCCATGTCGTCTGATGTTGCCTGGTCGGCAGAGGGCATGATCAGCCAAGGCCTTTCTGCTGCAAGCGCAGGCGCCGCGCGCAGCCTGAGCTACCTCGCGTTCGCCACGGCATTCAGCTACCCGGACCGGGAAGGATTGGACGCGATCCGCGCCGGCAGCCTCGCCGACACACTGCATCGTTTGCTGGGAGACGCCGCCCCGCAATTGCTCGTGGGTACGGACTGGGATGCACTCCGTGATGCTGGCCTGGACGATGAATCGCTCCTGGTCGAGTTCACGCGGCTGTTCGAGGCGGGGGCCGAGGGGCCGGACTGCCCACTGAACGGCGGCCAATACCGTGGCGGCGCCATGGAGTCGCTCGAGGAACTGGTGCGTTTTTACGATTTTTTCGGCCTCTCGTGCGATCACGCCACACAGGGGGAACCTGATCACCTGATTACCGAGCTCGAGTTCCTGCATTTCCTGTCCTTCCAGGAGGCACAGCTTGGCGCGACTGGTGCCGATGCGACGGGCGTGCTGCTCGCCCAGCGTGATTTCATCCAGCGTCATCCCGGGGCGTGGGTGCCTGCCCTTCGCGAGCGCCTGCTCGGCTGCGGCGCACCACGGTTTTTCTGTGAACTCGCAAGCCTGCTCGAGCGATTCCTGCAGACGGAGGAAGCCAGGCTTGCGCCGATGCCGCACGGTTGCGTGCAATAGCGGAGTTTGATCATGAGCACTTCGGTTTCCAGGCAGGACCTGTCAGACATGCTGCGCCCGGTGTCGCCACCAGTGGTGATCGACAATGTCTACACCTCCGACCAGTACCACCGCATGATGCGGGTGATCCGTGAAAATGGCCCATGGGACCTGATCCTGAAGCATCACTTCAGCTCGGTCGAGGAAGTCATTGCCACCACCACCGGTGGCACCGATGTCGATGCCAGCAAGCTGACGATGGACATGTTCCTGACACCGGCGTTCCGTGGCTTCTTCGCTGATCACGGCGTCTGTCACCATGACGAGCTGCATGATGTGTTCTACAACCAGAGGTTCATGGACTACGCAAAGCGCTACTGGGGTGGGGCGCAGTACGCAATGCCGTACATGATGCTGTTCAACCTGCAAGGCCCTGCGAACATGAAGGATCGCGGTCACCTGGATTCCCCGGGTTTCCGCGGCATGTGGTATCTGAACACGCCGACCTGGCTGCTCAGCGTCATGTGCAAGTCCGGCCTCTTCAATGACTATCTGCTGAAGACATCGCAGGTCATCACCTGGTTCTACGACTCCGGCATCGATGGTGGCTTCACCTACTGGCCGGATGGTCCGCTGGCCCAGCCGAAACGCCTCGCGGCACCGATATGGAACAGGGGCGTCGTGGTGCAGAACGAGATGATGTATCACCGCGGTGAACCCTCGGGTCCGTGCGACAAGCGTGAGCTGGCGCCCGGTTTCTCTTTCCATACGACCGTTGCCGCTGATCCGGACAGCAGGGATGGTTGGCTGTATGTCGACAACGGCAAGGTCCTGCGCAGGATCCCGCATTCGGAAATGCGTTATCTGTTCCACTGGAGTGGAGAGGTATTCATGGACAAGGAGGACATGAAACGCCGCTTCGACCATAGCGATGACCTGACCCGGGAGCGTGTCTTCGAAACATTCGTCACCGATCTGCGTGCGCGCGGAATCGGGTTCGAAGTGCCCAGTGACCCGATGAGCGATCGGCAGTTCATCAGGCTGCTGAGCCAGACCTACGATGTGTCACCGGCAGTCTATCCGCCCGAGGCCCCGTGAATGCCCGGATCGATGTCCGGCTTCGGGTACATCGATGGCCGCCAGCAGACACGAAAGATGAGAGAAATCCCATGACGTACGAAACCTCCTTTGGCTTTACAAAGATCATCGTCGATGACCTTGAGCGCATTGCCGATTTCTACAAGACGACGATGGGTTTTCGCGAATACCTGCGTCACAGTGACGAGGTCGCGGGCGAGGCGATCGAGGAAATCATCCTCATCCATGGTGAGCAGATGGGGCAGAGTGTTCCCCTGATCGTATGGCGGTTCCCGAATCGCAAGCCTCCCGGGGAAAGTGATTCGATCCTCGGCTTCCAGACTGCCGACGTGGATGGGCTTGTCGAAAAGGTCACGGCTGCGGGTGGCACACTGGTTCAGGCTCCCCGCAACGATCCAGGGCATGGTGTGCGCGTGGCATTCATGAAGGACCCCGATGGACGATTGCTCGAACTGGTGCAGTTGCTCTGATCCTCGCACTTTCGATGCCATTCTCGATCCATCCTGGACACGGGGTGCGTAGGCCGGGCCGTTGATGGCTCGAAAGCAAGAGAAACCAGGGGGAACACAAAGACATGCACGAAACATCGAAGCACTCGATGACCGACGCTGCCACCGAGCAGGCCGCGCAGCAGTTGCGAGCCTCCTGGGACAGGCTGATCGCCCAACTGGAAGAGACACGGGACGCCATCGA
The DNA here is from genome assembly GCA_964610955.1 of uncultured Klebsiella sp. Taxonomy (GTDB): domain Bacteria; phylum Pseudomonadota; class Gammaproteobacteria; order Pseudomonadales; family UBA5518; genus UBA5518. The sequence goes on from CAZSYV010000117.1 coordinate 5,878, forward strand.
TGACCCGAAGCTCTGGCCACCGCCAGCCACCCCGCGCAACCTGGCCGAAGGTTACCGCTATGTGCTGGGCTTCCTGTATGGCTCCCTTGCGCGCGGCCTGGGACCGACACAGGAGTTCCCCTATTTCGTTCGCGCCATCCAGCCGCTCAATCGTTCCACCATCGACAATGCCGACGCCATCTATCTGGCAGCACCTATCGACGGCAACTACAGCTACACCATCCGTGGCAAGGCGGGCGACACCCGCCACTGGCGCGGCGAGGCTCCCATCACGACAGGCCGCAAGGCACCGCATTACGTGATTTTCGAAACACCCAGTGGCTACTCGGGAGATACTGGCAGCATCAAGGAGATGAAGCCGGGCAGTCGCGCCAACTGCGATGTCCTGGACTGTACGAAATTGCAGGTGAGCGAGGATGGCACCTTCGAAATTCTCCTGGCTCCGGAAAGACCCGAGGGCTACACCGGCAACTACATGCGCACGCGGGTCACCAGAACCCGAACCCGCAGCGACGGCAGTACGGAGACCAGGGAATACGTGACCCAGATGGTCATGCTGCGTGAACTCTGTTGCGACTGGCAGAACGAGGAACTGCTGGACCTGTTCATCTATCGCAACGATCTGCTGGGCATGCCGATGCCGACCTACACGCCGGAAGCGGCGGCACGGCAGATGGAGGACATCGGTCGCTTCACCCGCAATCAGGTGCATTTCTGGAACGAGTTCTACGCGATCACCTGTGAGGCCTACGGCGACATGAACGGCGACGGCAAGTGCTTCCTGCCGCGCAACGCGTTCAATCAGCCCAATGCTGCGTCCCTCGCCACGGCAGGGGGCATGGCTACCAACATCTACTGCGGTGGAATCTATGAGCTGGAAGCCGACGAGGCCATGATCGTGGAGCTGAACCAGCCGCTCGAGCCCAACTACATCGGCTTTCATCTCGCCAACATGTGGGGCGAATCGCTCGACTTCGCCAACCGCCAGAGCAGTCTGAATGCCCTCCAGGCACATCGTGATGCCGACAATGTGTTGCGCCATGTCATTGCACACCGGGACCCGGGCGTCTGGAACTGGCTCGACACGACTGGGCACCCGGAAGGATACATGACGGCACGCTGGGCTTTTTCGGTGAAGCCCACCCAGGACCTGCCGTGGGCCGTGGCGAAGAAGGTCAAGCTCTCCGAGCTGATGCAGCACCTGCCGCCAGGGACCCGGATGGTCACGCCTGATGAGCGTCGGGCCGCCATCGCGATTCGTCAGGAGCATGTGCAGCAGCGCTATCGCCAGCACTGACCGGGTATCTTCGGTCTAAGGCCGGAGTTGATTGATCCCAGAGGAAAGACCATGTCCAAACGACTCGAAAACAAAGTAGCCATCGTCACCGGCGCCAGCCGTGGTATCGGTGCCGCCATTGCCAAGCGCCTGGCCTGTGAGGGCGCGAAGGTGGCCCTGGTGGCCCGTACCGTGGACCCCGGCACCAGCCGCCTGGCCGGATCCCTGGCCGAAGTCGCCGACTGGATCAAGGCTCGCGGCGGCGAATGCATCTGCATCGGTGCGAACCTTGCCAAGGAAGAGCAGCGCAGCCACATCGTGCCGGAAACCATCGCCAGGTTCGGCGGTGTGGACATCCTGATCAACAATGCCGCCTGGTGTCGCTACCAGACCACCCATGAGCAGGCACTGAAGGATGTGCGCCAGACCTTTGAGATCAACGTGGTCGCCCCGCTGCAGTTGACCACCCAGGTGTTGCCCAGCATGGCCGAGCGGGGTGCCGGCTGGGTAGTCAATCTCTCCAGTGCCACGGTGAATCATCCCAGCCCCGCCCCCTATGACTTCAAGGAACGCTACACCCGCTTCAACCTCGAGGACGGCCCTTCCATGTATGCTGCCACCAAGGCGGCGCTGGAGCGGATGACTGCGGGTCAGGGCGTCGAACTGGCCAGGTTCAACGTTGCGGTGAACACGCTGGCACCAGTCGAGGCGGTGATGAGCGAAGGTGCCGTCGAAATCGGCACAGTCGACTCCCGGGCGCATCTGGAGCCGGAAGAGGCGATGGCCGAGGCCGCCCTGGAACTGTCCTCGCGTCCCCCCAAGGAGCTGTCCGGTCGTGTCCTGTTGAGCCTCAACCTGTTGCGGGAGCTGGGCATCCATA
>CAZSYV010000118.1:0-7990 GCA_964610955.1 uncultured Klebsiella sp.
GGAACCATCTCGCCGGCGATGCGCTCCATCACGAAGAAGGGCGCACCCAGTGCCTCACTGGAGCGTTCCTGCCATGGCACGCCAGGTACCGGAACCGTGCTGTGCCGGGCAATGAGGCGCATCACGCCGACCTGCAGGTCGAAGTCGTAGCGTGGGAACAATGGGAACGCATCTGCGGGTGGTGGCAGCCGTGCGACGAAACTGCCACTGCGTGTACTGCCACGCTCGTGCCACTGCATGTCGAACAACAGTGTTTCGCTCGACATGCCCGCCTTCCCCGGACTGCTGAACGCCGACAGTCGTGGGCTGCTCTGTGGTCCGAGCGTGTGTTCGAACCACCCTGTCAGACGCTCATGGAGTTCAGCGGGATCACGGGTGGTAGTGCGCCCGGTCGTGAGTTTCTGCGTAGCATCGGTCATGCGTGATTACCATCCTGCCTGTGTGTCTGCGCATAGCGAAGTGCTGCCGAGCCTAGCGCAACTGACGCACGGGTGTTCATGCTGCCTTCATGAAGAAAATGTATGTTTTATCCATCACTCGAACGAATATAGTCCGCGCTCTTGGTCTGTGCGTGATCGGTCGCGACGGATGCGGCGTGTGAACAGATGATCTGCACTGCCGTATTCGCCACAAGTTTCACCACCGGGTCTGACACACAAAAGCATGACGAGGCTCGCATCATGGTCGGAAAGCTCACGAACAAGGTGGCGATCGTTACCGGCGCCAGCCGTGGCATCGGTGCGGGAATCGCGAAGCGCTTCGCGGCCGAGGGTGCCAGGGTGGTGCTGGTCGCACGTACGGTGAAGGAGGGCGGCAGCGCCTTGCCGGGCTCACTCAACGAGGTTGCAGCGTGGATCCGTGAGCGCGGGGGGGAGTGTATCTGCGTCGGTGCCGATCTTGGTAGCGAGGAGGATCGTGCGCGCATCGTACCCGAGGCGATTGCCGCCTTCAGAGGGGTCGATATCCTGATCAACAACGCCGCCTGGGGGAAATACCGCCCGGCGCACCAGCAGCGCATGCGCGATGTGCGGCTTGCGTGGGAGATCAACGTGGTGGCGCCGCTCGATCTTGCCCAGCAGTGCCTCGAGAGCATGAAGGCGCGAGGAGGCGGCTGGGTGGTGAACATCTCCAGCGCAACCGCCAATCTGCCACACCCGGCACCCTACGATTTCGACGAACGCTACATCAGCTTCAACCTGAACATGGGGCCGACCATCTATGCGACCACCAAGGCCGGCCTGCAGCGTCTGACTGCCGGTCTTGCGGTCGAGCTTGCGCCGCACGGCATTGCTGTCAGCACGCTGGCTCCGGTCGAGGCAGTTGCCAGCGAGGGGGCGGTCGAGCTTGGTGTGATCGACGCGCAGGCGCATTACGAGCCGGTCGAAGCGATGGCGGAGGCCGCTCTGGCGCTGTCGACGTGCCCGGCGGCGGAGCTGTCGGGGCGGATCGCGCTCAGTCTGGAACTGTTGCGCGAACTCGGCATGAGTGCGGTGATGGATCTGCAGGGAGTGTCACCGATGCCCGATTACCGATTCTGATCGGGGTGTGCCCCAGCGGGGGGGCGGTTTGTCAGATTTTTCCTGAGGATAATAAAGATGGAACAATTGCGATTCGACGGGCGGGTGGCGATCGTCACCGGGGCTGGCGGTGGATTGGGAAGAGCCTACGCGAAGTTGCTGGCGGCACGCGGCGCACGCGTTCTGGTGAATGATCTGGGGGGAGATACCACCGGCAGCGGTGCCGATCCGGGTTATGCCGAGGCAGTCGCTGCCGAGATCCGCAGTGCGGGCGGCACGGCGGTATCCGATCCGCATTCGGTTGCCGAGCCGCAGCCGGCCGCACGGATCGTCGAGCACGCGATGGATCTGTGGGGGCAGGTGGACATTCTGGTCAACAACGCCGGTGTGGTCACTTCGGTGGGCTCACTCGATCAGGTCAGCGATGAAAACTTCCATACCGACCTCTACAGCGCTGCAGGCGGTACCTTTCACCTGATGCGTGCGGTGTGGCGCCAGATGTGGGACCGTGACTATGGGCGCATCGTCAACGTTGCCTCGGGGTCGTTCTTCGGCATGGGCAGCGCTGTGCCGTACCCGGCTGCCAAGGGGGCAGTGATCGGCATGACGCGTGGCACGGCGGTGGCAGCGCAGATGAGGGAGCGGAACCTGCGCGTCAACGTGATCATGCCGATCTCGCGCAGCCGCCTGACAGTCCATATGGGTGAGGAACTCGACGCCGCCATGGGGCGCTACTTCCCACCCGAGGCGGTTGCGCCAGTCGTTGCGTTGCTCGCACACGAACAGTGCCCGTGCAACGGCGAGATCCTCAGCGTCGGTGGTGGTGGGTTCCGCCGCATCTTTCTCGGTGCGACCCGCGGTTACCAGCAGCAGGAAGGTCCCCTCACCATCGAGGATGCGCTGGCGCATTTCCCCGAAGCGATGGACACGCAGGGCTATGCCATTCCGCGCCACGCGCTCGAAGAGGCGGCGATGTATCCGGGCAAGATCGATTGGGACGCGTTTCTGCAGTTCATCAGCTGAGCCCGCACATGCGGTCCTGCACTCATTGATGGAGGATGTTCGTGGTGCAAGACAGGGGAATCGCTGATCGCTCGTTCATCGTGACCGGTGGCAGCGCCGGAATTGGCGAAGCCTGTGCTGCCCGTCTGCTTGCGGACGGCGCGCGGGTCACGATCTGCGGACGCAGCCGGCGGCATCTGGATGATGCGCGACAGCGACTCATCGAGAGTGATGTGTCGGCAGTCGATCGACTGCGCTGCGAAGTGGCCGACGTGACCATCGAGGCCGATGTGGTGCGGCTGGTGACACGGACCATTGCCGAGTTCGGTGCGCTGCATGGCGTCGTTGCCAACGCTGGTGGTGGCGGCACGCTCGAGCCGTACCATCGCCGTGATGTTGCCGAGTTCGTGCGCGTCCTCAACCTGAACCTGCTGAGCACGATGCTGTGCGTCAAGCATGCAGCCCCGGCACTTGCCGCTGCGGGCGGCGGCAGCTTCGTGGCGATGTCATCGCTCGCGAGCAGCCTCACGCATCCCTACTTCGGCGCCTATCCGATCGCCAAGGTCGGCATCGAGGCGCTGGTGCGCAACGCCGCTGACGAGTACGGTGCGGTGAATGTGCGTTTCAACGCGGTTGCCCCGGGCTTCGTCGACACCGAGGCAATGGCAGTGATTCCACGTGACAGTGCGGTGTTTCGCTCCTACGTCGACAATACCCCGCTCGGGCGTATCGGGCGGGCGGAAGAGGTTGCCGGGCTGGTGCGTTTCCTGCTTGGCCCCGAAGGGTGCTGGATCACCGGCGAGACGATCCGCATCGACGGTGGCAACCACCTGCGCCGTGGGCCCGACTACGGCAGCCTGGTTGCACTCGACCTGCCGTCGCCGGATCCGTAGACTGGCGCCCGATCCGGCCCGCTGCGATTTCGAGCAGTGACCTCTGGCTTCATGGGGCAACCAGGAACAGTACCGTGAGCGACGACAACATCATCGAGGTGCAGGATCTGCATTTCGCCTACGGTGACCGACAGGTCCTGAAGGGGGTGGATCTGCGCATCCCCCGGGGCAAGCTGGTTGCGATACTCGGGACCAGTGGCTGCGGCAAAAGCACACTGCTGCGCCTGATCGGCGGGCAGCTGCGACCCGCGCGCGGCCGGGTGCTGGTCGATGGTGAAGACGTCCATGCGCTGGACAACGACGGTCTGTATCGGCTGCGGCGCAAGATGGGCATGATGTTTCAGGTCAGCGGCCTGTTCAGTGATCTGTCCGTGTTCGAGAATGTGGCATTTGCCATGCGCGAGCACACAGATCTCCCGGAAAGGGTGATCCGCGACCTGGTGCTGATGAAGCTTCACTCGGTCGGTCTGCGGGGGGCACATGCGATGATGCCCGGTGAGCTGTCGGGCGGCATGACGCGGCGCATTGCACTGGCACGTGCGATCGCCACCGACCCGCTGCTGGTCCTCTACGACGAGCCGTTTGCCGGTCTCGATCCGATCTCGCTCAACGTGATTGCCGGCATCCTGCGCCGGCTCAACGACGCACTGGGTACCTCGTCGGTGGTGGTCACCTACGACGTCTCGGAGTCACTGAAGGTCGTCGACTACGCCTATTTCATTTCCGAGGGCAGGATCGTTGCCGGAGGCGCCACCAGCGATGTCCTGGCGTCCGACGATCCTTTCGTGCGCCAGTTCATCAACGCCAGGCCCGATGGCCCCGTGGGATTCCATTTCCCGGCGCAGCCACTTGCCAGCGAGCTGCGCCTGAAACACGCCTGAGTCGGGCGATACCCGCTCGCGCCTCAGTGCTCGAGTTCCCGAAAGGGCAGTTCGCGATCGGTGCGCACTTCTCCAGGCAGTCCGAGCACGCGTTCGGCGATCACGTTGCGCAGGACCTCGTCGGTACCTCCGGAGATGCGGATGCCGGGTGCCGACAGCCACAGCTTCTGCAGGAACGCCCACTCCTCGCCAAGGTCCTGGTGAGCGATCAGTCCTTCCGGTCCAGCCATTTCAATCGCGAAACTCGCGATGTCCAGAATGCTGTGCCCGGCGACCAGCTTCAGGATCGACATTTCCGGCCCCGGCTCCCTGCCCTGCGAAAGTGCCGTCAGCCCGCGTGCAATGACCAGTTCGACTCCGTGCTGGCTGAGAAAGGCATCGGCGATCCGTGCCTTCACGCGTGTGTCCTCGATCGCGGGTGTGGCGTTCCAGCGTGTCTTGCGTGCGATCTGGATCAGGTTGCGGTGCAGGTGGGTCGGCAGGTGCCCGCCGATCGCCAGGCGTTCGTGCATCAACGTGCTGAGCATCACCTTCCAACCCTCGTTGACCTCACCGAGGCGATTGGTGTCGGGAATGCGTACATCGTTCAGGAATACTTCGTTGAACTCGGTATCGCCCGACATCTGGTGGATCGGGCGCACCTCGACGCCGGGAGCCCTCATGTCGAGGATGAACATCGTCAGTCCCTTCTGCTTCGGCCTGTCCCAGTCGCTGCGTGCGAGCAGGATGCCGTAGTCACAGAAGTGTGCGCCCGAGGTCCAGACCTTCTGGCCGTTGATGACCCAGTCATCGCCCTGCCTCTCGGCGCGGGTGCGAATGCCGCCCGTGTCCGAGCCCGCCCCAGGCTCCGAGAACAGCTGACACCAGATCTCGTCGCCGACGATGCCACGGGGTACGTGGCGTTTGCGGACTTCGGGTCGCGCCCACATCGCGACGGTCGGCAGGCATTGACCGATGCTGTTCTCGAACACCATGCGCGGCACCAGGAATGCTTCTTCCTCCTGGGCGTAGATCACCTGCTGCATCGCGCTGCCGCCGCGTCCACCCCATTCACGTGGCCAGGTGATCGCTGCGTAGCCGGCTTCCGCCTTGTGACGCTGCCAGGTGCGTGCGGCGGCGATGCGTGCGGCGTCGTCCAGTCCTTCGCCGAAGTGCTGCTCATCGCTGCTGCGCGCGGTGGCGTTTGCTTCCAGCCAGGCGCGCGCCTCGCTGCGGAATGCGGCTTCTTCAGGTGTGTCGGTGAAATCCATGGTGCTGCTTCCGCTTACGCGGCCTCCCGAATGAGTGCATCGGCAAGGCGAATGCGCCAGGTGTGTTCGCTGCCGATCAGTTGTGCGAGGTGGCGTGCGCGGCGCATGTAGAGGTGGCAGTCCATCTCCCAGGTGAAACCGATGCCACCGTGGATCTCGATGCCTTCCTCCGCGGCACGGTTGAATGCGACGCTGGCGGCAACACGTGCCGCAGCGGCTGCAACCGGCAGCTCCGGGGCGTTGCTCGACAGAGCCCAGGCGCCGTAGTAGGCGTGCACGCGTGCCAGCTCGTTGGCGGTGTAGATATCGGCCATCTTGTGCTTGAGTGCCTGAAAACTGCCGATCTGGCGACCGAAGGCCTTGCGCTGCAGCGAATAGTCGCGGCTGATCTCCAGGATCCGTGTCGCGCCACCAACCTGCTCGAAGGCGAGCAGCACGGCCGCGGCGTTCAGCACACGTTCGCAGGTGAGGGCCGTGTGCTCACCGCGGCACAGCAGCTCGACAGCAGCGTTCGTGCAGACGATCTCGCCACAGGGGCGGGTGGGGTCGAGCGTTGCCAGTGGCCGGCGTGCAACGCCCTCGACGCCCGGGTCGAGCAGCAGCAGTGCGTCACCGGCACGTACCACCACAAGCTGGGCAATCATCGCGTCTGCGACCAGCGGCAGGCGTCCACTGAGCCGACCGTCGGCGAACACCGGTTCGGCCGGGTTGCTCCAGGTTTCTGTGCTGCCCAGCGCGGCGGTGGCGATCAGCTCGCCGCTGGCGATGCGTGGCAGCAGGCGTTGCTGCTGTTGCTCGCTGCCTGCGTGCAGCAACGCCTCGGCGGCCAGATAGAAGCTCGAAGCAAGTGGCACGGGTGTCAGCTGGCGTCCCACTTCCTCGGCGATCAGGCACAGCTCGAGATAGCCGAGCCCACTGCCTCCCAGGTGTTCGGGAATTGCAGCGGCCGCTGCTCCCATGCCGAGCAGATTGTCCCACGCCTTGGTGCTGTGCGTGGCGTGACCGTCGAGTACACGGCGGATTTCAGTCGAGGTGCTGGTGTCCTCCAGCATCCGTCGCACCTGCTGTGCGAGCAGGCGCTGATCGTCGGAAAAATCGAAATTCACGTCGTTGTGCCTCCGGTCGTCGTGCCACGTCGATGTGCAGCGGCGGGCAATTGTAACGAGACACAAACGATGCCGGCGCATCAGGCAGGTTGCCATACGTTAATGCGCCGGTGCGCTGGGTGATCACACTCATGAGTCCTGCCGGAGCCGTTCTCATCTGCCCGCTGCCTGTGGCAGGCGTACGCGTGTCAAGGCTGCCAGTGCAAGCACACAGAACCCGATGAATACCCAGAAGGCCTGCGCGTAGTCGCCGGTGACATCGTGGGACCAGCCGGCGAACGGTGCCCCGGCAACCACGATCAGCATCATTACCGGGTTCATCAGTCCCATCACGCGCCCGTAGTTCAGGGCACCGAACAGCACGGCCATCAGAGCACCCCACACCGGTAGCATGCCACCGGCGGCGAGCCCCAGCGTGGCGCTGGCGAGGAGCAGCAAGGGGTGGCTGCTGCCGTGGATGAGCAGGGCAAGGGTGAGGGTCACCAGTACAAGTGCCGCGCCAAGCCCCACACGCAGATCGATGCGATCGGCCAGAATGCCGAACGCCACCTTGCCGAGCATGCCGAACACGGCCATCGTCGAGATCAGGTACGCGGCATCCCGGGCGCTCAGGCCGCGTCCGGTGGCAAGCGGTGCCAGGTTGCTGAGCAGGGCGCTGTAGATCGAAAAGAGCACGCCGATGACCAGCGCGACGATCCAGAAGTTCGCCTTGCGCAGGATTTCGGCGGTCGTGCTCGTGCTGGATGGTGGGGGTGCTGCAGGCGCTGGGCTCGGTTCCGGTGCAAGTCCGTCAGGCGTCAGCCCACGGCTTGCCGGGCTGTCTTCCAGCAGGAGCCAGGCGAGTGGCAGCAATACGACGGCGAAACCCAGTGCAAAGATCCTGAACGCCTCGCGCCAGCCCCAGTCTTCGATGCCCCACTGCAGCAGGGGCGGCAGCACAAAGCCGCACACGGAGGTTCCCAGTGCGGCAATACCCATTGCCAGGCCGCGGTGGCGCTCGAACCAGCGTGCCAGCATGCTCGATACCAGGACCGGCCCCATCAGGATCATGGCAACGGACATGCACACGCCATAGGCGAGTATCACCTGCCACATTGCCGTGGTGAACGAGAGCCAGATGAACCCGAAGGCGAGCATCGTCACACCGAAGCATGCGAGGACGCGCAGCGGGTGGCGGTCGACCGCTATGCCGAGGAAGGGCGAAACAGCGCCACCTGCCAGTGTGGAGGCGGTGATGCCAAGCATCATCTCGAAGCGGCTTGCCGAGAACTCTGCGGCCAGCGGCGTCAGAACCAGCCCGTAGGAGTAGCTGACGGCGGCAGTCGCCATGCCCTGCAGGAG
>CAZSYV010000119.1:0-6116 GCA_964610955.1 uncultured Klebsiella sp.
GGCCCCCACGAGAATTTCTACCGCGATCTCAAGCGTTCGTGATGTCCGAGTCGTGCGAATCCTCCGGCAGTTTTCAATCTGATCTTGCCTCCGAATATCGGACACTCGGCCAGGCAGCGTTGGTCAGCGGTCAGGCCGACGATCGTGGATCAACCCCTCGTGCTCCGTCCGCATTGCCAGCAGCACCGGGCGCAGGTGTGGGGTGATGGCCGGGGCGGGCGCATGTACCGTTGCCCGGACTGCGGGCCGGTGGCCGTTGATGCCCGCCGCTCCCCAGTCCTGCTGGCCCGCGACCTGACGCGAGTGCTTTACGAACCCGTGTTGCTGGACCGCGTCCGTGCTCCGGGCGGCAACATCCGGGTGATCACGCCGAGGCCGAGTACGACGCGCGGCACGCCCTTTGGTGCGGGCGTCGAGTGGCTGGTGTTGGAGGAACGCTTCACGTTCTACGGCGGCGGGATCACGTTCATCCCTTCGACTCTATCCGAGAGGCCACCGGTCGCCGATCCGGCCACGCCGGTGAACGGGCCGTTCTCGGTGGACTTCAAGTGGGTGACGTTGCCGGAGATTCAGGCCACGCCGATCCAGTTCACCGATGGTCAGGCCAAGGTGCTCAAGGCGCTTTGGGCGTTCAAGGGAGTCGAGACGGACGGTGCGCGGATCATGCAGCGCGCCGGACAAAAGAGCGAAAAACCCAACGACCTATTCAAGATCAAGGCGAAGGACAGGAACAAGCCGGGGCCTGCGGCGAGGCTGGCAGCCTACCACGCGCTCGTGATGACTCAGCAACGCGCAGGGCTGTATGCGATGCCGTGCGCGGTGAGCGCGTTGTCTTGATGGAATGCTGCTCCAAACCCACCGGACAACCTTCGGCAACGGCACGCGCGCAAGTGTGCGTCATCAAAGGCCGCCTGCGTGTGCCACGGCGAAGAAGTTGGTGCAGGTTTCGAGAGAAGATAGGGCGGAACAGGGGCGAACCGGGCGGGTGATGCCGCTCATGCCCGCAATGGCTGGCACACGCAGAATGGCTCGAAAGCCCGCATGGCGGGCGGATGCCGCAAACGAAAACGCCCAACCGAGAACGGTTGGGCGTTGTGTATTGGTGCCCAGAGCCGGAATCGAACCAGCGACACGAGGATTTTCAGTCCTCTGCTCTACCAACTGAGCTATCTGGGCAGTCGGGGAGGCGCGTATTTAACCCGGTGGGCGTGTCGGGGTCAAGAAACGGGCTGGCTCCCCCGGCCTCGTGAATGGCGTCGAGCAGGCGGGCGATTGGTGCGGCGAAGCCGCGATTCTCGCTGCCTGGGGTGTACCAGATCAGCCGATCGTCCTGGCGAACGTGCTCGGGCACGGCACGCACCTCGAGGAACACCGGCGTTGCCACCAGGCGAAAATGGCTGAAAGTGTGACGGAACGGTGCGCTGTGGCGTACCTTGAACGGGGTGACGCGCACGATGCGGTCGCACGCGCGTGCAGGGTCTTCGTTCGCGCCAACCTCGGGGAAGCTCCACAGGCCACCCCAGACCCCAGTGGGCGGGCGTCTTTCGAGCAGCACGGCACCTGCTTCGTTGCGGATCACCAGCAGCTGGCAGTGACGCTCGGGTATGGCGCGGCGTGCCCTGCGTGTCGGGAAGCGTGTCGGATTGCCCTGTGCAAGGCCCTGGCAAGTGGCGGCGAGCGGGCACAGCACGCAGGCTGGCCGGGTGCGCGTGCACACGGTGGCGCCGAGGTCCATGATCGCCTGGGCGTAGCTGCCGCTGCACTCGGTGGGCGTGAGCAGGGTGGCTGTGTCCCACAGCAGGCGCTGCGTGGCGGCGGAGCCGGGGTCACCGGCGATCGCAAAGTGGCGACTCAGCACGCGCCTGACGTTGCCGTCGAGGATCGGTGTGCGCATGCCGTGGACGATCGCGCAGATCGCGCCTGCCGTGGAGCGGCCGATGCCGGGCAGGGCGGTCAGTTCGTCCACCGTGTGTGGCAGTTCGCCGCCGTGGCGTTCGCAGACGAGGCGTGCGCAGGCGTGCAGGTTGCGCGCCCGTGCGTAGTAGCCGAGTCCGCTCCAGAGGTGCAGCACCTCGTCCTGCGAGGCGTCGGCCAGGTCGCGCAGCACCGGGAAGCGTTGCATGAAGCGCTGGTAGTAGGGGATCACCGTGGCCACCTGCGTCTGCTGCAGCATGGTCTCGGACACCCATACGCGATAGGAATCGGTTTCGCGTTGCCACGGCAGGTCGTGGCGGCCGTGCACCTCGTGCCATGCGAGCAGTCGCCTGGCGAAGCTCGCCGTCAGCTGTGGATCGGCCAGGTTCTCAGCCACGGTTCAGCAGATCGCCGAGCCTGCCCTTGAGCTTGTCGCGCAGCTTGTCTTCCACCTTTTCCTTCACCTTTTCAGTGGCGAGCTGGACGGCGATCTTCTCGAGGCCATCCTTGTCGATACCGCACCACTTCTTCGGCTCTTCGTCGAATGAGCCCTTGCAGCGCAGCGGCCAGTCGATGGCGAGCATCTTGCCGCTCATGCGACACGCTGGGTCGCGCTCGGCAAGATCGTTCGTGACCCGTACGCCAAGGTGCACGTCGAGGCGCTCGCGCGGCAGGTCGATGTTGCCCTTGCCGCTCATGCGCATGTTCGGCAGTACGAGCCCGAGCTCGCGAAACTGGCCTACGCCGTCATGGAAGTCGAGCGAGGTGTGGATGCTCTGCAGGTGTGTGGCTGGTTCGAAGGTGGCGCTGAGGCTTTCGCGGTTGATTGCGGCAGCCGCCTTGCAGATCGTTTCCTCGATGCTGAGATCCTTGATCACCGGATCGGCAATCGTCAGCTCCACCGGGCCGCTCAGTGAGGCGAGCAGGGCCTTTGTGTCGGCTGCGCCCTTCGCGGCGAGCTTCAGTGAACCGTCGACACGCCCACTGAGGCGCTGCGTGTCGCTGCCGAGGGCGAGCAGGCGCTCCAGGTCGACGCGAGCGAGCCTGGCATCCAGGTTCGCCGTGGCATCGCCCGGGCTGCGTGCGGCGAGTACGCCATTTGCCGCCAGAGTGCCGCCGTACATATTGGCCTCGAGGCGCTTGAGCTGTGCCTTGTGCGGGGCGAGGACAAGCTGCATTTTCAGCTGCTCGAGCTCGAGCTTGCCGTGTTTGAGGTGGCCGATGTTCGCCTCGATGTCGCCGCTCATCGTCAGCAGACCGCCAAGCGCGGTGCCCGTGCCGTCACCCTTTGACGTCTCCTTCCCGTCCTTCTCGGAAGTCGCCTGCGACGTGGCCAGAAAGTCATCGAGGTCGAGCTCGGGACTATCCAGCGTGGCATCGATGCGCGGATTCTCGTCAAGCCCGAGCCGTACCCGACCATTGGCCTGGAAGTTGCCCGCCGTGAGCTGCAGCTTGCTCAGTGTGATGGCACCGGGATCGTAGCTGTAGTCGGCAGACAGGGAGAGCCTGCTGAGGGATTCGGGCTTTACCGTCGGCGGCAGACTGCTGCCGAATGCGCCCAGCAGCTTCGGCAGGTCGAGGCTCTTCAGCTCGAGCTTGCCGTGTGCGCGCGCCCCCTTCGGATCGGCCCAGCCAGCGTCAAGCGAGGCGGTGGCGTCGAGGCCGGTTCCGCTGAGCTCGAGCTGCGCAGCCTGCAAGGTGTCCGCGCTCAGATCGATCTGCGCCTGTGGCAGCTTCAGCTCGAATGCCGGTCCGCCGGCGGGCGCGAGGCGCAGTGCCGCCTTGCTCAGTTCGACCGACTGCGATGCGCCATCGACACGGGCCGTCGTCTGCAGCTTCAGCCCGAACTCCTGTGCCGGCGTGCCGGTGCTGATCCTGGCATCGATGCGCAGATCGAAGGGCTTGCCGTTCGAGTTGATGCCATCGCCTGCGAGCGTGAGCCCGCTCACTTCGATGTGGGTGGCGTCGCGCGCGTCGCTGTAGCTCAGTGCGGCATCGTCTATTCGGATGCGCTCGATGCCGAGTGCGAGTGGTGCAGCCGCGGCCGGGCCGCCTGCCTGTGCCGCGTCCGTGTCGGTCGGGGTGCCCCCCGTGCCAGCGCCACCCAGCGCTGCCCAGTTGCACTTGCCCGAGCGGTCGCACTCGGCTGCAAGCCGCAGTCCGGCAATGCGCAGCTCGTGCACCTGCAGCTCCTGGCTGAGCAGTGGGAGAAGGGCGACGCCGAGCCGCAGTTCGCGCGCGCTGGCGAAGTCCTGCGTGGCGCCGCTTGGTGTGCTCAGGTGAATGTCCTTTGCCGCTACCGACAGTGCGGGCCATACGGACACCTGCAGCGGCCCGTCGATGCGCAGTTCGCCGTCGATCCGCGCGTTGACCAGATCGAGCAGTGTGGTACGCAGCTGATCCTCATCGACCAGCACACGCAGCGCGAGCGTGGCGCCGCCGACGAGGATGAGCAGTGCGACGAGGGTGATGACGGTCCACTTCAGCAGCGGCTTCATGAGCGGTGGCTCCGTGTGCGGTGGCGGGTGACAGGCGCTCGATTGTAGCGGAATCGTGCCGGCGGGCTGAAAAGGTACGCCCGCTTCCTTATAATCGCCTTCTATTTTTTGCCGGCCACTGGCACGGGAGAGCATCAGCAATGGGCGAGCGCAGCGCGGAAGTCCGTCGCGACACCCTCGAGACGAAGGTTGTCGTGCGCGTGAACCTCGACGGGACGGGGAAGGCCGAGCTGGCCAGTGGCATTCCGTTTCTCGATCACATGCTCGAGCAGATCGCCCGCCACGGATTGATCGACCTCGGCGTGCGGGCCGAGGGGGATCTGCATATCGATGACCATCACACGGCCGAGGATATCGGCATCACACTGGGGCAGGCCTTTGCCCGTGCGGTCGGTGACAAGGCGGGCCTGGTGCGTTACGGGCATGCCTACGTGCCGCTCGATGAGTCGCTCTCGCGCGTGGTGATCGATCTTTCCGGCCGCCCGGGGCTGGCATTCGATGTGGCGTTCGTGCGGGCGCGCATCGGGGAGTTCGATGTCGACCTGTGTCGCGAGTTCTTCCAGGGCTTCGTCAACCATGCGGCAGTGACGCTGCACATCGACAACCTGCGCGGCCTGAACGCACACCACCAGGCGGAGACCGTGTTCAAGGCCTTCGGTCGGGCACTGCGCATGGCGGTGGCGGTCGATCCGCGTGCCGGCGGCGCGCTGCCCTCGACCAAGGGGCTGCTGTAGGCAAGCTCGATGCAACGCGTGGTGGTGACCGACTATGGCATGGGCAATCTGCACTCGGTGGCCAAGGCGCTGGCGCGTGTCGCGCCCGACGCCGAGATCCGCGTCAGCAGCGACCCGGGGCTGATCGCAAGTGCCGACCGGGTGGTGTTCCCCGGCGTGGGGGCGATCCGCGACTGCATGAGCGGGCTCTCGAGCCGCGGGCTGATCGAGCCACTGCGTCGTGCGGCTGGCGAGAAGCCGCTGCTGGCGATCTGCCTCGGCATGCAGGCGCTGCTGGACAGCAGCGAGGAAAATGGCGGCACGCCGTGCCTTGGCATCCTGCCCGGTCGAGTGCTTGGCTTTGCTCCGACGCTGCATGACGCACAGGGCGGGCGGCTGAAGATTCCGCACATGGGCTGGAATGGTGTGCACCAACGGCCACATCCCCTGTGGCGCGGCATTGCACAGGATGCACGTTTCTACTTCGTGCACAGTTATCACGTCGAGGCCGAGAGTGCCGATCTGGTCGTCGGCAGCTGCACCTACGGCAAGGATTTTGCCGCAGCGCTGGCACATGAAAACGTGTTCGCCGTGCAGTTCCACCCGGAAAAGAGCGACGCCGCGGGTCTGCGGCTGCTCGCAAACTTCATCGCCTGGGACGGACGCACCGAGGAGAATGCATGCTGATCATCCCCGCAATCGATCTCAAGGACGGCAAGTGCGTGCGCCTGCGCCAGGGCCGCATGGAAGACTCCACGGTGTTCGGCGACGATCCGCTCGCGATGGCGACACGCTGGGTGCGCGAGGGTGCCAGGCGGCTGCACCTCGTGGACCTGAATGGAGCCTTTGCCGGCGAGCCGGTCAATGGTGAGGCGGTGCGGGCGATCACGCGGGCATTTCCCGAGCTGCCGGTGCAGATCGGCGGGGGGATCCGTTCGCACCAGATTGCCGCGAGCTACCTCGAGGCCGGCGTGCGCTGGGTGATCGTGGG
>CAZSYV010000119.1:6216-7978 GCA_964610955.1 uncultured Klebsiella sp.
GGAGTCCCGGTGATTGCCTCCGGGGGTGTGACCACCATCGAGGATATCCGCCGACTGGTCCGCGAAGGCGGCAGCGGCATCATCGGGGCGATCAGCGGGCGCGCACTCTATGATGGGGCACTGGATCTTGCGGATGCCCAGGCCTGGTGTGATGCCAATGCAGGAGTGAACTGAACATGGGGCTGGCCAAGCGAATCATTCCGTGTCTCGATGTCGATCGCGGACGTGTGGTGAAGGGGGTGCGCTTCGTCGACATCCGCGACGCGGGCGATCCGGTCGAGATCGCGCGCCGCTACAACGAGCAGGGTGCCGATGAGCTGACCTTCCTCGACATCACGGCAAGCCATGAGGAGCGCGGCACCACGCTGGCGGTGGTCGAGCGCATCGCGAGCGAGGTATTCATACCGCTGACGGTGGGTGGCGGTATCCGTGACCTGAACGATATCCGCAACCTGCTGAACGCTGGTGCCGACAAGGTCGGCATCAACACCGCCGCAATCAATCGTCCCGAGTTCGTGCGTGAGGCTGCAGAGCGTTTTGGCTCACAGTGCATCGTGGTCGCAGTTGATGCAAAGAAAGTGAGCGCTCACGGTGAGCCCTTGCGCTGGGAGATCTTCACGCATGGCGGGCGACGCGCGACCGGCATCGATGCGATCGACTGGTCGCGCCGGATGGTGTCCTTCGGTGCCGGGGAGATCCTGCTCACCAGCATGGATCGTGACGGTACCCGCGATGGTTTCGACCTCGAACTGACGCGTGCGGTCAGTGATGCGGTCGCAGTGCCGGTGATCGCCTCTGGCGGGGTCGGTTGCCTGCAACATCTGCTCGATGGCATCGTCGAGGGACACGCCGACGCCGTGCTTGCAGCAAGCATCTTTCACTTCGGGGAGTTCACGGTGGGCGAGGCCAAGGCATTTCTGGCTGCCCACGGCGTCGAGGTCAGGCTTCCTGCAGGCTGAGGTGGCGTGTGCGCGCTTCAGCGCGATGCCGTGGCGTGCAGTGATGCGTAGAATGTGGACAGCACACGGGGCTCGGCGAGCTTGATGAAGTCGAGGAAATCCCTCAGCCCCTGACAGGCTTCGGTCTTGTCCTCGAAGGGACCGATCGACGCGCCTTCGCGTGTTGCAAAGTACCAGACACTGTTGACGGCAAAGAACCGATCGGTACGTATCGGCACCGTGCCGTGTTCACCGTTGCGCTTCTTGTCCATGTCGTTCACCCGTGGCAAGCCCACCGGCATCGAGCGACCTCGACTCGACCGCGACTTGCGCGATGGCACTGATTCAGGCCTTAAAATGGCACGCAAATGCTGTCGTGTCAACGAAGGCGCGCGGGGTGCATGATTCAACGAGTCACGAGTCGTCCGGGTTTTCTTCAATTACCTGGTTTCCAGCCTCGCGCGACAGCACGATGCCCTCCAGCAGGTGCAGTGCCTCGTAGAGCTGGTTGTCGCTCGTGCGCAGATCGGTGGCAGCGGGGTCGGCTTCGTGCGTGTCGTGTCCCTTCTCCGCCTTGCCATTGCCGTTTTCAAGATGACGCGAGAGGTCGGCTTCGCTGATATGCGGGGCGCTGGCTATCGCGGTGATCTGTGCGCGTTCGACGACGATGTCGGGCACGATTCCCTGCGCCTGGATCGAACGGCCCGATGGGGTGTAGTAGCGCGCAGTGGTCAGCTTGATTGCGCGCTTCTCGCCAAGTGGCAGCACCGTCTGTACCGATCCCTTGCCGAAGCTGTCGGTGCCGACGATGATCGCCCGGTGCT
>CAZSYV010000120.1:0-6453 GCA_964610955.1 uncultured Klebsiella sp.
GCTGGCGCATCGTCGCGTTCTTCTCGAAGCCACCGGCGGCAAGCAGCACGCCACGCCGGGCATGCACGCGCACAGGGCGCCCCGCGCGCTCGATCAGCGCTCCGGTGACTGCACCTTCTTCCACCACCAGTTCACGCAAGGGCGAATCCAGCCACAGGGGTACGCCACGATCCAGCAGCGACAGGCGCAGGCGCGCCACCAGCGAGGCGCCGAGCGTGTAGCGGGTATTGCCCGCACGCGCGAGACGCGCCGGCAGGTTCAGATAGTAGCCGAGCGCACGCCGGGCAATGAGCAGGAGGCGCGGCAGCCCGCCAAGCAGCATGATCGGCACCTCGGATGCCTTGAGGCTCAGGAACGGCAACGGCCGGCTGTGCTCCAGACCCGGGCGCTGGCGCGTGCGCTCTGCACCGAGGCGAAGCGCGTCGAATTCCGCGGTCTCCATGGTCCGTGCGCCGGGCTTGCCTCCCGGCGCCTCGGCGTAATAGTCACAGTATCTCGGCACCGGTTCGAAGGTGGCGTGGCTGTGCGCGGCAAGGTAGTCGACCATGCGCGGCGCCGATTCGACATAGGCCGCCAGCCGCTCGAGCGACACGCGACCGGCAACGATATGCTGCAGGTAGCGCAGGCCTTCTTCATGAGAGTCCGGGATTCCCAGCGCTGCCATGGCGGAATTCGCAGGCACCCAGATCGCACCGCCCGACATCGCGGTCGAGCCGCCGAAACACGATGCCTTCTCGACCACCAGGGTGCGTGCACCCAGGTCGGCTGCGCGCAACGCTGAGGTCATTCCGGCCGCGCCGGAGCCGACGACCAGCCAGTCGAGCTCTTCGTCCCACTCCATCCGCATCCCCTCTGCCTGCCGCGTTTCGATCGAACACGGCAGCAGTATAGGGTTGCCCCAAGAGGACCAGGCCGAGGTTTCATTACCGGGTCGTTACAGTCGCCGATGGACCATCGAGATGCGACTCGCGTAACCTGCCTGCACCACGAGCGACGGCGTCAACCGATCCGATGCCCGTGCGTTTTCACCGATGAAGCAGGCGCGGTGCCGATGCACGGGGCGCGGTCACAGGAAAGCAATGCGCCAGAACGAGGACGGTAACGCGAGCTCCGCAACGGATACGGCCGATGACATGCCAGGCTTCCTGCGCTCGGTCGAACGTCGTGGTTTCCTGATGGCCTACGTCGCACTGGGTGATGAGAACGATGCGCTCGATGCACTGCAGGACACGATGCTGCGACTGGTGCAGCGCTATGCGGACAAACCACCGCAAGAGTGGCGACCGCTGTTCTATCGCATGCTGCACAACCGCATCACCGACACACATCGACGCCGGGCGATCCGTGCGCGGCTGTTCGGCTGGTGGGAACGCTCGCGGGAGGCGGATGACGAGGAGCCACTGGCACAGATCGCCGACCCCACCATTCGCGACCCGCTGCGGCTGGTCGCCGCAGAGGAATCGATGAAGGCCCTGGCGGAGGCAATTGCCGCGCTGCCGCGGCGCCAGCGTGAGGCGTTCGTGCTGCGTTGCTGGGAGGGTCTGTCGACAGCGGAAACCGCCGCTGCGATGGCCTGCAGCGAGGGCAGTGTGAAGACTCACTACTCGCGGGCCCTGCACGCCCTGCGGGAACGGCTCGGGGATCATCCATGATGGACGAAGACGAAAAGCACTGGGGAGACATGTTGCGACGACAGGAGGCAAGCCTGCAGCCGGGGCTGCTGGCACGTATCGCGGCGGCACGCATCCACGCGCTGAGGGCAGCACAACTGCCATGGTGGCGGCTGCACGCGCCCGCACTCGGTGGCGCCGTGCTGGCGACGGTGCTTGCAGTGAGTGTCCTGCTCCCGGTGCGGCAGGGCTGGCTGCAGGCTCCGCCGGACAGTCGTGTGTCGGCATCTCAGGACACGACCTTTTATGACAATCTCGACTTCTATCTGTGGCTGGCAGACTCGGAGATGGGAACGCATGACTGAAGCCTTGACGCGACGGGGGTTTCTTGGGGCTGGTGTGCTGGCACTGCTGGTCGCCTCGGGTGTGCTCGCCGAGCCGCGTCACGGTGAGCGCGGTGCCCGCAGTCCCGAAAACAGGGAGCGGCTCGAGCGTGGCGAACAGCGCTTTCGCAAACTGCCGCACGAGGAGCAGCAGCGCCTGCGCGAGGCCGAGGATCGCTACCGCCGCATGAGTCCGCAGCAGCGTGAAGCCCTGCGTGAACGCTGGCGCGACATGAGTGACAGCGAGCGCGAGCGTTACCGACGCCGGGTCGAGCGCAACGGGGACTGACCGAAGCCACCCGCCCATCGGCGGCGGTATGCGCCTCTGTTATGATCGGTGCGCACTTCCAGGCAACCCCTCCGACTTCAAAGGCCACGGAACCCGACGATGGACATCCTGCTTGCACTGCTCGCCCTGTTCAATGTGATCTCGATGGCCGCCGTGTACTCGCGGCGCTCGTTCCCCGACAACTCCCTGCCCTGGGTGGTGTTTGCCTTTGCCGTACTGGCAAGCGAGCTGGCGTGGATATGGCTGCCGCTGCAGGCGGTGATCGCACTGCTCTTCGTCATCGGAGGAGCGCTCGACTCGGCACTCGGCTGGATCGCGCTGGTAGTGCTGGTGCTCTCGTGGCCGGGGCTGCTGCGCAGCCTGTGGCTTGGGCTCGGCAGCGGCAGTGTCGTCGAGGCGGCGCTGGTCAACGGCCTCGGCGCGGACTACCGTTCACGAATTCCGGCGGCGATCCGCTCCCGCCTGCGTGAGCGCATCACTTTCCAGGACTGGAATCATCCGCTGCGGATGGCGCGCCCCGATGTCGAGGTGATCCACAACATCGCCTATGCCAGCGGCGGTATCCGCCAGCGGCTCGATATCTACCGCCCGCGGGTGCTTCCCCCGCAGGGCTGCCCGGTGATCCTGCAGATCCACGGCGGTGGCTGGATCTTCGGCAACAAGGATGACCAGGCGCTGCCGCTCATGTACCACCTGGCCAGCAAGGGCTGGATCTGCGTGGCAGCCAACTACCGGCTGAGCCCGAGCGTTGGTTTTCCGACACACCTGCATGACTGCAAGGCAGCGCTGGCATGGATTCGCGCCCACGGGCGCGAATACGGCATGGATCCCTCGTTCGTCGCGGTGACCGGTGGCTCTGCCGGCGGGCACCTGTGTGCGCTGATGGGGCTGACGGCCAACCGCAAGGATCTGCAGCCCGGTCATGAGGACGCAGACACCTCGGTGCAGGCCTGCGTGCCGTTCTACGGCGTCTACGACATGCTGAACCGCGCGGGCGCACGACCCAGCTCGGACAAGTTCTTCGAGTTCCTGGCCGACCGCGTGCTGCATGCCTCGCCCACGGAGAACCCGGAGCGCTGGGAACTGGCCTCCCCACTGAGTCAGGTCCACGCAGATGCGCCCCCGTTCATGGTGCTGCACGGCGCCTCGGACAGCCTTGCGCCGGTGGTCGATGCCCGCGCGTTCGTGCGCCGGATGCGTGAGGTGTCACGCAGCCCGGTGGTCTACGTCGAACTGGCCGGTGCCGAGCACGGTTTCGAGATCATGCACTCGCCACGTGCCGAATACTCGATCGACGGCGTGGAGCGTTTCCTCGAGTGGGCGCGGGCGACTCGAGGCTGAGGAGCGGCCCAGACAGGACAGCGCACCATCCCCTGAGAGAGCAGCAGGGGGCGGGGGCAGACTGTTGGCGTGAAGGTCTTGCTCGGCGCGCGTCGGGCGATTCAGTATCGCTACCGAAGACGCAGATGGCGATACCGTGTCATTCGTTCTCCACAGCCCGAAGGGGCTGTGCCAACTCGCTCAACAGTTCCGGTTTATGGAACAGATAACCCTGAGCGATGGTCACTCCCGCATGCGTCGTCAGATACAGCTTCTCGTCGATGGTCTCGATTCCTTCGGCAACGACCGAAAGACCCAGCGCGGTTCCCATTGATTCGATGGCTCTCAGAACGGCCTGGCTTCGTGGCCGCTCGTGTATCGCAGTGATCAGCGAGCGGTCGATCTTGAGCTCATCGGCCGTCAGATCGGCGATGGTGGCGAGCGAAGAATAGCCTGTTCCGAAGTCGTCGATGGAAAGGCCGATCCCCGCCTCCCGGAGCAGGGGAAGGATTTCGCTCTGAAACGAGTACGTCGCGGCAATGGTCTCCTCCGTCAGTTCCAGCATGAAGGACGCCGCACGACCGGAGGCAAGAAGCCGCTGAACGAGGTTCTGCATGAACTGATTTTTCGCTGCCTGCACCGGAGAGACGTTGATGCTGTAGCGCAGCGCGGTGCCATACCGCGCATCGAGACAGGGCAGATAGCCCAGCAACTCATCAAGAAGAAGAAAGGTCATGTCGTCGAGCAGACCGAGCTCGTTGGCAAGCGGCAGAAA
Organism: uncultured Klebsiella sp.; assembly: GCA_964610955.1. Classification (GTDB taxonomy): domain Bacteria; phylum Pseudomonadota; class Gammaproteobacteria; order Pseudomonadales; family UBA5518; genus UBA5518. The sequence continues at coordinate 4,378 of CAZSYV010000120.1, forward strand.
CCCACCCGGTCCATGAACCTCACCCTGTTCGTCCACCCACCGCAGGAGGACCTCGAAGCCGACGACGGCATGGCTGTGAATATCGACTTTCTGCTGCAGTGCACAGCGAAAGGCGCGGGTCTCAAGCGCATGACGCAGCCGTTGTTCACGCTTGAGTTTGTCGGCTGCGATGCGTTCGAGTTCGCGGTCGAAGAAGGCAATGCTGCCCTTCGAGGACATCTTCGCTCGATACATGGCCATATCGGCGTGGCGACGAAGCGTTTCGTAGTCCTCGCCGTGCGCGGGGTAGATGGCGATGCCGATCGACGCGGACGGACGAATCTCAACGCTCTCGACCCGCAGTGGCCGGCGCAGGTTCTCACTTATCCGGGCAACGAGATCAGCCACATCCGAACGCTGACCGATGGGGCTGAGCACGATCACGAATTCATCGCCACTGATGCGACCGACCACATCCGTACGGCGAATCTGTGCACGGATACGCCCGGCGACCTCCTTCAGCAGCACATCGCCTGCTGAGTGGCCATGGAGATCGTTGACCCGCTTGAAGTCGTCGAGATCGATGAAAGCAAGCGCCAGGCGCTCACCCGCTGCCTTGCGAGTGATGATGTTGTCCACGAGTTCCTGGATGTACGCGCGGTTTGGCAGCCCGGTGAGCTGATCGTGATTGGCGCGGTGGGTCAGTGCTTTCTGGCTGGCTTCGAGCTGTTCTGTCAGCTGCCTCAGCCGGTGGCTTTCAGCCTCCGTCTGGTTGGCCCGGATGGCTGCGAAGGCATGGGAGGCGAGCAGCGAGAACTTCTTGGCCAGGCTCACGTGCGCCCTGTCGAACCCGGGCTGGTCAGGGTCGCGCAGAAGGAGCATCAGGCCGCGTTGCTCGCGTATACCGAACGGCATGTAAAGCGCCGGCCTCGGGCGAGAAAGGTCCAGACCGCGAAGGGACGGCCATGCCGAGCAGTCATTTTCCGAAATCGTGGTGGCAACCCGGCCAGCAAGCGCCCTCTCGAACAACCGACTCATTTTCCAGACGGAACCGATATGGGAAGACGTGCTGGAGGCGATGCACTTCAGCCGGTCGCTCAAGCCATCACTTTCGATCAGGACGATCGCATGCGATCCCTCGAAGACGGGGAGCAATGCGTTGAACACGCTGGCAAAAGGATCGTCATCGCCGTTGACACAGAGCACGGCGTCAAGGGCCGAGAGCAGCAGCTTGGCATGCGTCTTCTCGATGCGCAGCAGGTCATTCTCCTGGCGCAGCGTCATCAATGCCTCGCGAAGCTCCTCGGAGCCTTCCATGCGCTGTCCCTACGCTCCGAACGCAATCGCCGAGATCATCAGGTTGCCGTGGGCGTTGTGCCCCAGCATCGCCCCTTGCTCTCCAAAGGTGAAACAGCCGAGGAACGGCCTGCCATCGAAACGCTCTGCCACTGTTTTCGCCACGGCCGGCATATCCTCGCCGACCGCCAGCATGCAGCCGGCACAATAGACGATGAGCCCGCCCGCGAGGCTTTGTTCTCCATCCGGCAGCATGGCGGCGGCAGCCGCTGCCACCTTGCCGGCACGGTCGACAAGTCGGGATCGCTCCCCCCTCATGCTGAAGAGCCGTGTGCCTTCCTCGATGCAAGCGAATGTGGACAGCGAACCATCGTCCAGGACTTCGTGGGGATGAATCAGCAGGTAGTGAGTAATGCCCTCGATTCTGCCCGCGCCGACGCCGATCGGGTGCATGGTCGTATCAGCAAGGATATTGCCGCCATCGCGCAGCCTGTCATCCAGGATGCCGCCGATCCAGCGGTTATAGACTTCTGCCGCAGGCTGGCCGTCGATCGATGTGATCCGACGACCGCTCGACTGGGTGACGACGCCACTTTCACCGACAGCGCCATAGCCAATGCGAGTGACGATCCCGCTCTCGCCACTCGGTTCATAACCGCCCTGGAAGGCGAAGCCGATTCCGCCCGATGAGAACAGCACACCCACCACCAGCCCATCGGTGAGGACGCCGTCGGTGCCAAGCTGTCGCCAGTTGCCGGCAACCTCGTTGTCGGCGGAACTGCCGCCAATGATCGGGCAACG
>CAZSYV010000120.1:6553-7905 GCA_964610955.1 uncultured Klebsiella sp.
CCAAACACGCAGGCGACCAGCTTGTTGCCGTCCAGGTCACGGAAATAGGCGCCGTAGAAGCCCTGCCCACGCGCACCGGGTGCGCCCTCGTCGCTGCCGCCGAGCTCGAGCGCCTTTGCATGAACGCGCGCCGCCGTTTCGCGATCACCTGCGGCGAGCGCGACCATGGTGCCGTTGCCCGCGCTCGCCGCCTGCGTGTCGAATGGCGTGCACACGGCGAGCATCGGCGCGCCGGGCTGCGTCGCCCAGAGCACCATGCGCTCGTTCTGCATCATGCGCGAGGCACCCATTTCGGCGAGCAGCGCATCGTAGAAGGCGCTTGCGCGCTCGAGGTCGTTGGTTCCCAGGGTCACGTAGCTGATCATGGTGATCTTCCTTGTTGTTTCACATGGTGAAGTCGATCGTATCGGGCTTTTGCGTGTACCAGTCGACGCCGTCGGCATCGCGTTCGCGACGCACCATGCGCCGCCCGACCAGGCAGTTGAGGTGGGCAAGCGTCTCGCCGGTTGCCATCACCAGGATGTCGTTCGTCAGCTCACGCCGGAACATCACGCTGGCACAGTCGACGGCACGCCTGGGTTCGGCAAGCGCGTCGAACAGCGTGACCAGCGCGCGCTCGTGCGACTCGATGATCTGCGTCAGGCGTACGTGCAGGCCGAAAAAGGGCGCCAGGTGCCCGGGCAGCACCAGGACACTGTCGGGCAGGCGCGCGCGGATGTCCTCGCAGGAGTTCAGCCACTCCTTGAGCGGGTCGCCCTTCGGCTCGGTCGGGAACACGCTGACATTCGGCGTGATGCGCGGCAGCACCTGGTCACCCGAGATCAGCAGCTTCAGCCCGGGGCAGTACAGCGAGGCGTGCTCCGGCGAATGGCCACTGCCCACGATCACCTGCCAGTAGCGGTCCCCGATCTCGATCGTCTCGCCGTCCATCAGGCGGCGGAAGCTGTCGGGCAGGGCGGAGATGCGCGAGCCGAAATGTCCGAAGCGCGTACGGTAGGTGTCGAGCATCTGTTCGTCGTAGCCGGCTGCGCGGTAGAAGCGGATCGCAACCTCGGGCGCCGGCTGCCCGGTGTAGTCGGCGAGCGTGTGACACATCAGGAACTCTTCGCGCGACACCCACAGATCGCAGTCAAAGCGGCGCGTCAGCCAGCCGGCCAGGCCGATGTGATCGGGATGCAGGTGGGTACAGATCACCCGCCGCAGTGGCCTGCCCCCCATGAGACCGGAAAAGAGTGTTTCCCAGTGTGCGCGCGCCTCGGGTACATCGAGACAGGTATCGACGAGGGTCCAGCCGTCACCGTCCTCGAGCAGCCACAGGTTGATGTGATCGAGCGCTCCGGGCATCGGGAAGC
>CAZSYV010000121.1:0-2600 GCA_964610955.1 uncultured Klebsiella sp.
AGCTGAACATGACCATGCAGCAACGGTTGCATCGGCGTTTCGTCGATACGGTGCTTGAACTGCCGCCTGCCGAACGGCGCGCAATGATGGGCGCGCTGCTGGCATCACCCGGCAGCGCAGTACATGGACCACGGCGTTTCGGTGCCGGTCCACGACACAACGGCGCGGCCGGTGCCCGGGCACCCGCCACCACGTCGACACCACCCGACGCCGGGCAAGCTGCACCTGGCGAGGACATGCCGGCCGACTGAGCGTACCGTACCGTGCAGCCGGATGGCACAACGGTCGTTCGTTGCCTGATTCAGTCAGCGCGCCCCTGCCGGCGTTGCCGGCCGGGGGGTGCATCGCCAAAGCGCGAATGCCACCAGCGCAGCAGCCCGCGCGAGAGGTGAACCTTCTCGCGCCCGACCAGCGCATCCGGCGGCGCGGAAAGCCACGAGGTCTTGGTGTAGGCGAGCTGCTGCTCCGGATAGACGCTGCGATGGCCGATGACCAGATAGGCCGCTATGCTCGCGCCGGCAACGTGCAGCGTCGAGCTGCCGCCGAAGAGCTCCACCCCCATGAAGATCGCCGCGATCGGTGTGTTCGACGCGGCAGCAACGACGGCGCAGAAGCCCACCCCCGCACCCAGTGCGGGATCGAGACCGAGGAAGTGCGCAAACGCACTTCCGACGACCGCACCGATCACGAACTGCGGCGTGACGACACCACCATAGAAACCACTGCCCAGGGTGACGGCAACGAGCAGGATCTTCCACACGAACCCCAGGTAAGGCATCGGTTCGCCGCCGAGTGCGGCGTACATCGTCGGCAGGCTCAACCCGAGATAGTCGGTCGGGACGAAGCTGATGAGTGCCGCAAGCACGAGCCCTCCCAGCATCGGCATCAGGGGCTGCCAGAGCCCGAGCACATGCTGCAGCCACTGGGTCACCTGCCTGACCCGCTGGATCGCCTCGACGAACCACCAGGCAGCAACACCGCAGAGGATGCCGATCACCACCGTCTTCAGAAACAGCAGCTGGGTGAAGTGCCCGGCAAACTCCAGGTGGTACTCCGGATAGGGCACACCCCAGAACTGGCTGACCTGGAAGGAGGTCACGCTCGCGACGATGCCGGGAAACAGGAAATCGTGCCGCACGCGGCCAATGGCGAGCACCTCGACGCCGTAGATCGCACCGGCAACCGGTGTGCCGAACACGCTGGCAAAGCCCGCACTCACGCCACAGGCAACGAGGCGCCGGCGAATCTCGCTGTTGAGGTGCAGTCCCTCACCGATGGCTGCCGCCACGCTGGCGCCGATATGCGAGCAGGGCCCCTCCTTGCCGGCCGAGCCGCCACCCCACAGGGTGAGCAGCGCGGCGAGTGGCTTGATCAGGGCGGTTCTGAGCGGCATGGTGCCGCGCTGCTCGTTGACTGCGGTGATTTCCGAGTCCTTGAGCGTCGTGTGCGCACGGCGGTAGCCGTAGTAGAGCAGGAGTCCGTTTGCCAGGCCGGCCACCGGAAGCAGGCTCATCTGCAGCCACAGTGGCGCGCTCTCGCTGCGCCCTTCGAAGGCAAACAGTGCCAGCAGGAAGGCGCTCGTCGCCGTGCCGACCAGGGCACCGGTGATGGTCGCGAGCACGAGCCACTGCACGACCGTGGCAAGCATCACCGCAGGTTCGACGAAAGGCAGGCGTTTCATTGGGCACGACCTCCACGCTGTGGTCGGCCTATTCCCCGGTCGGACGAAACCTCAGCAGACTGATCCGTTCGTTCACATCCTCGAAGCCCGCCTCGACCACCATCCCGTCGTGCACGTGCTGCGGTGGGCAATCGATGCTGCCGACGACACGGAAGCCTTCCTCCATTTCCACCAGCACGGCAGCGTAAGGGATCCTGTCGGCGAACCAGGGGTGCGAGGCCCGGTGCACGACCACCCAGCTGCAGACCTTGCCACGCCCGCTCGAGCGGCGCCAGCCAGGCTCGAGGCAACGGCAGTGCGGACAGATCGGCTGCGGCGGAAAGATGCGTGCGCTGCACTGCGGGCATTCCTGCACCAGCAGCTCATGCCGACGCAGCGCCTCCCACCAGTGCGCATGATCGGGATCGATCTGTGGCAGCGGACGCGGAACCTGTGGTGCCTGCGGTCCCATGCGCTTCACCTCGCGAGAACGAGCGCGCTGGTCGGTGCGCCCCAGCCGCTGGTGACCAGTGAAAACTCCACATCCTCGACCTGCGCAGTCGAGCTGCCGCGCACCTGCCTCACGCCTTCCAGGATCAGGTTCCAGCCGTGGATGTAGCCTTCGGAGAGCAACCCCCCGGCCGTGTTCAGCGGCAACTCGCCACCAAGTGCAATGCGTCCATCGGCCACGAAGGCGCCCGCCTCGCCCTTTCGGCAGAACCCATAGTCCTCGAGCGAGGTGAGCACCAGCGGGGCAAAGTGATCGTAGATCTGCGCGACATCGATATCGGCCGGGCCAAGCCCGCTCGCCTTCCACAGCTGTGCTGCCGTGGCCACCGCCTCATCGCCCGTGGTGAGCGAGGCGCGGTAGTAGTTCGTCTGATACCAGATCGGAAAACCCGTGGCCTGGGCTGTGGCATGGATGTAGGCGGGAGTCGCC
>CAZSYV010000121.1:2700-7809 GCA_964610955.1 uncultured Klebsiella sp.
TCGACGCTGCCGTAGCGCTGCCCCGAACGCTCGTTCAGCGAGCGGTAGGCGAGCACGGAACGACAGGCGCCCGAAGCCACCATCATCGCGGCGTGCGCGACGGTGCCGCAGGGAGAGCCACCGCCGTGCGGAATCGTGGCGTAGGAGACGATGTTGCGCAGGCCCATCGCGTTGATGAGTTCGAGCTGGTTGGTGGCATCGCAATCCGAACTGATCAGGCCATCGACCTCATCCGGCGCGATCCCCGCGTCATCCAGCGCAGCAAGCGCCGCCTCGACCGCCAGACGGCACTCGCTGCGCCCCGAGCTGGCCGAAAACTCGGTTGCACCGATGCCGACGATGGCGGTCTTGCGCCTGAGGTCTGCGTCCATCACCGGGACCCGCTCAGCCTGCCGGCCCATAGCCCGCACCGGTGCCGAAGCGGTAGCGAAACACGGTGCGGCTGTCGGTGATGCACAGCTCACCGTGGTGGTTGCGGAAAAACGCCTTGACCGTCACCTGATGCCCGACGCCGACACGAAAGGTCTTCGGCACGATCGACTCGAGCAACTCGGTCTTGAACACGCGATCGCCGGGGCGCAGCGGCGCAAAGCATTCGATCTCGTAGTTCGTCGCAAGCAGCCGGTTGCCCGGCAACGGGACCGTCATGAAGAAGGTGCTGCTTTCCTGCTGTGCCTCCATCCACTCGGGGCGCCACACCCGGTGTTCGCTGGTCAGCACGATCACGCCCCACGGCGCGATGCGCCCCCCCCAGCGTGTCTGGTGTCCGAACTCCTCGCTCCAGTAGAGCGGGTTCGGATCCTGGATGCCTTCGGCAAAGTGTTCGATGTGCTCGATGTCGATCGGGTATGGCTGCTCGATCGATGCGGACTCACGCCCTACCCACGCCATGCCTTCCTCTTCGGTGCCGATGCGGTAGACGTAGCCGGCAGGATCGGTTTCCAGAATTTCCTCGGTCACACTGACCTCCTCAGGCAGCAAGAACGACGACTGCGGTACCGACGGTGACCCGATCGGCATCCTGCTTGTCGAGCCAGATGTCGAGATCGATCAGCTTCTCGTCATTCTCGATTCGTTTGCCGGTCACGACGCCACGCGCGTGAACGGTGTCGAAGCGCACGATCGGGCGACCCATGCGGTACTTGATGCGACGCGGAATCGCGTTCGCTCCCGCCCAGGCGCAGAGCAGGCGCTGGAACATCCCGTGCTGCCAGGTCGCGTTCATGAAGATATCGGGCAGGCCCTGGGCGCGGGCGTATTCGACATCGTGGTGCGCCGGGTACCAGTCGTGGTGCGACGAGGCGATGAAGATGAACTGCGTGTGGCTCAGCGGGCCGATGCTGATCGACGGAATCTCGAGGCCGATGTCGACCTCGTCGTAGCGCGTGTCGATCACGGGGGGCAGTGACATGCCGTTCTCCTACGTCAGTGCGATTGCGTGGGTTGCGTCCAGCCCCAGCGGGTCCCTGTCGAGAATCTCGCTGGCAACGATCCTCTCGTGGTACTGGCAGTTGCCGAGTGTCTGCTGCAGTTGCTTTGCCCAGCGCAGAAACGGTGTGGTGCGCGCATCCACCGTGGCACCCAGGCCGCCGTGGAGCTGAGTGGCAAGCTGCGTCGCCTCGACCGCCGAGTAGCCGACGAAGGCCTTTGCCGTGGAAACCGCTTCACGGCTCGGCAGCCCGTGATCGATGAGCCAGGCGGCGTAGTAGCTCAGGTACTCGCCCATGACGTTCTTCGCCCACGCGGTGGCCAGGTAGTTCTGGATCGCCTGGAAGGCACCGATCGGCTGACCGAACTGCACGCGCTCCTTCGAATACTGCAGCCCGAGCTCGTGTGCGCCCTCCGCAAGCCCCGTCATGTAGCCACAGACGATCGCCGTCGCTGCCTGGATCACCGGATCGAGGATTTCCCAGGCGTGATCGACACGGCCGATCACATCGGCAGCGCGAACCCGCACATCCTTCAGCACCACCCTTGCCTGGGGCTGCAGCGCCAGTGTGCGCAGCGCCGTGTACTCGATGCCGGGCGCCCTGGCGTCGACGAGGAAAATGCTCAACCCCGACTCGGGCGTGGCGGCATCACTCGTGCGCGCCACGACCAGCATCCGGTCGGCCTGTTCGCCGAACTCGACGAAATGCTTGGTGCCGGTCAGCAGGTAATCGTCACCGACGCGTATGGCGCGGGTGTGCACGTCCGCCGCATCAGGCTGTGCACCGCTCTCGCCAAGCGCGAACGACACCAGCAGCCTGCCGGCGGCGATTTGGGGGAGAATCTGCGCCTTTAGCTCCTCGGTGCCGCCGCGCAGCAGTGTGGCACCCGCCAGCAGCACGGTCGAGACAAAGGGGCTTGGCAGTGCCACGCGCCCCATTTCCCGCAACAGCAGCGTCAGGTCGAGACTGCCGAACCCCATGCCGCCGTAGGCCTCGGGAAAGAGGGCGCCGGTCCAGCCCATTTCCGCCATCTGCTTCCAGACCGGCACGGAGTAGCCTTCGGGGAGCTTCTCCCATTGGCGTACGGTATCCAGGGGACACGATGCCTGCAGGAATTCGCGGGCAACATCCACCATCATCTGCTGCTCTTCGCTGAGCTTGACGTCCACTCCTGCTCCCCGCCCGTTCAGTTCGACCAGCGCGGCAGGCCAAGGCCCTGCTGCGCGATGATCTTGCGGTTGAGATCCATGCCACCACCACCCGAGAGCTCGTGCCCGGCCCAGCCATATTCGGCCGCCCACCAGCCATCGAGCGGCACGTCCGGGCTGTCGGCCGTCAGCAGGCCGTGCGCACCCATGATGTCGAGCGCAAGCGTCGCCTTCTCCCAGCTCAGCATGGCGCGATACATCTTGCAGGCTGCTGCCTCGAGTGTCGGGACGTAGTTCTTGTCGGCCGCGCGTGCGCCGGCGACCAGTTGCATCATCTTGCCGCCGGCGATCTTCACATGCATGTTTGCCAGCGACTGTCGGACCACGGGGTCGGCGGCCAGAGGCCTGCCATCGACCTCCGCGGAGCGCGCCCACTGCACGAGCCTCTCGAAGGGTTCACTGACGGCCTTGAAGTTGATCATGGTCATGCGCTCGCGCGACAGCGCCTCCATCAGGTGGCGCCAACCACCACCGCGCACGCCGACCAGGCAGCGTTTCGGCACGCGCACCTCATCGAGGTAGACCTCACAGGTCTGGATGCCGTTCATCATCTCGAACACCTGGATGGTGATCCCCGGCAGGTCGGACTTCATCAGCACGATGCTCAGGCCCTGATGGCGAAGCGAGCCGGGCTCGGAACGCACCAACGTCCACATATAGTCGGAGGTGTCCGCGCAGGTGATGAAGCGCTTGTGCCCGGTGATGATGAAGTCATCACCGTCGTCGAGCGCGCGCGTGCGGATGCTGGCGATGTCATTGCCCGCATCGGGCTCGCTGTAGGCAATCGCAAAACGCATGTCGGCATTCAGCATGCGCGGCAGGAACTCCCGCTTGAGCTCCTCGGAGCCGACCTGCAGCAGGGTGTTGCCGATGATGCCGACGAGGTAGGTGATGGTGAGCGCAACCCCCTCGAAGTCTGCATGGTGCAGCTCGTCGATCAGGATGTACTCGGACATCGGCAGGCGTTCTTCGCCACGGCCACCGTACTCCTTCGGGAATGCGGCTCCCAGCCAGCCCTTCGCCGCCATCCTTTTCAGGAAGGCCATCTCCAGCGGCACGTGTTCGGCGTGAATCTCGTGAAAGCCCGCAAGCTCGCGTGGACAGTGTTCGGCGATGAAGTTGCGCACCTCGAGCCGAAACCGCTGCTCATCCGGTGTGTAGCGAAAATCCATTCTTGCCCCTCTCCGTGGCGGAGAGTGCGCGACGCCTTCGGTCACCCATTCCGCTTTTGATGAAGCGTAACGGGTGAGCGAATAATCGTCAAGGATCCTGACATATTGGCTGGCCGAAGCGCCGGGCCAGGCTGCTGTGGCTCAGCGCGTCGTGAGTGTTTTCCTGACCCAGCCGCTGCCCATGCTGCCTTCGACCTTCAGATAACCGGAGCGCTCCTCGCCCATGTAGACGAGTTCGTCCGACTTGGAAAGAACGGCGACGACCTTCGCGCCATCGGCAGGCTGCGCCATGAGCTTCACGTTGTTGATCTTCGGGTAGATCACATCGCCCTCGTTCGCCCCGACCCCCGCCTGCGTGCTGCCACCGGCTGCCGCCTCCTGTGCCAGCGAGCCGACGTTGCGGCGCAGGTTCGGGTCTCCCTCGATCACGCTGACGATGCTGTTGTAGTTGTCCATCAGGCTGGCCGCGATGACCTTGCCCTCTGCCGTGCTGGCGTACCCGCCCAGTCCGCCAACTGCGCCGCCACCGCCGAGCAGGGCACCAAGGCCGAGATCTGCCTTGCGCGCGCTGCCTTCAGCCGCGGCAACCTGCACGCCCGAGCGCGCATCGGTGACCAGCATGCTGGTCTGTGCCTCCTTGAACTTGAGCCCACCGATCAGGCCACCGATCGCCCGGCCACCTCGCCCGCCGAGCAGGCCGCCGATCGCACCACCAACGCCACCGGCGTTGTCGTCGGAGAACACCACCGAGGGAGAAAGCACGAAGTCGGCTGCGACCATCTGACCCTGACCGATGTTCGAACGCGAGCGCAGCTCCCCGGAATCGGCCAGATCGCGTTCCTGCATCATGTTGCGCATGCCCATGCCACGCTCGACGACGATGAAGCAGTTCGACTGCTGGATCATCAGGCGGATCAGGCTGGTCGGTGACTGCAGGCTGTAGCGTGCCAGCGAGGCCATCACATAGTCCTGTGGCTCGACGACGGCGACCGCGCCCAATGGCTGAGTGCACTTGCGCAGACCGCTATCGCCCTGTGAACCCTGCGTTCCTGCAGCGCCCTGCACCACGCTGCCGCCCTGGCCCTGTTTCATGTCGGTCACGCCGGCCATGAGCGTGGTTGCAGAAAACGCCAGGGCAATCGCCAGACCGCGACGCATCGACCTCAGCAGTGGAGTCGGTTTCATCGTCGTGCTCCTCAGGATTTCTGCGCGGCAGTCTGCAATGTTCGTCACGCAGCGGTCAACACTCACGACACGCGGGCGCCAACCCGTACCCATGCATCCGGGTCAGCGCCGCAT
>CAZSYV010000122.1:0-7786 GCA_964610955.1 uncultured Klebsiella sp.
TATTTAGGAAGGTAAGTGCTTATGCAAAGTTGAGGCGCGGACCCCTTGTGATCCCCGGCTTTTCGCGCAAATGACTTTACATAATACCTCGAGTGCTACGGCGGGCCACGGTACAGATTCATCTCCAGCTCCCCATCTACAAGCGCTGCAGCCATTGCAGTAGCGACGTGTTTTGTTTCCACGATGGGATGTCGGGTATGGGCGCCGGACTGACTTTCTCGATTGCTGCCCGTCGCATTTCGAGATTGGCACGAGCGTAGATCTCCGTCGTTTTGATATCGACGTGGCCCAAGAAGTCCCGCACGATGTCGAGGGACACCCCGCCCTGGACCAGGTGCATGGCTTTCGTATGCCGGAGCGTGTGTGGGGTCGCTTTTTGGGTGAACTGCGGATAGGCCTGTCTCACTTGCCTGAGGTACTTTTGCAAGATGTAGTTGACGCCCACCCGCGTCAATGGATTGCCGTGCCGGTTTAGGAACAGGCAACGACTGTAATGTTCTGGCAGCGCTAGATCCTGTTCTCCGATGTACTGCTGCAGTAGTGCGGCGGTGTTCTCCATCAACGGTACCACGCGCTCTTTACGGCCCTTCCCCAGGATCCGAACCTGAGCAGGCGCGTCCAGCCTGACATCGCCCGCGGTCAGATCAATGAGTTCCTGCACCCGGGCGCCGGTGTCATAGAGAACGCTCAGCAATACCGCGTCCCGCCTGCCATCGGATCGGGTAAGGTCCGGTTGCGCCAGCAGGGTTGCCAGGTGATCCCTGGAGAGATAACCCACCTCGCGACGGACATAGCGACGCAACGGGATGGCAAGTATCCGCTGGCATTGCTGGATCAGCGCAGGCTCTTCGACTTGCAAGTACCGGAAGAACGCGTGCAGCACTGCGAGTCGTTGATTAATGGTTCGCTCAGAGCACTGCCGTTCCTGCACCAGGTGGTCGAGGAATGCATCTACCAATACGACATCAATTTTCTGCAGATCAAGCTTCTCAACCGCGATCCCTTGGACATCCCGGCAAAACCGAAGCAGCAGCACAAACACGTCCCGATACGCCTTGACGGTGTTCGGGCTCAGGTTGCGCTGGCCGGCCAGGTAATGGCTGAGGAAGTGGCTAATGTGAACAGACAGGTTTGTTGGCCTCATGATTACCTCCCTCTCGGTATGACGCCGCCGAACTGCTCGTTCATGCGCGCCGTCAGGTTCGGGAAGAGCTCTGCCGTGAGATGGAGGTATTTCTGGGTGCCCGTAAAATCCTTGTGGCCGAGGTAGGCCACCAGGAATGGTATCTTTGCGTTCAGATCGGCGCCTTCTTCATACCAACGCAGTAGCCGGTGAACCGCGAACGTGTGTCGCAGGTCATGTATCCGGGGACCTTTGCCTCGCCCGCCATGGGCAATACCGGATTGCAGCAGCGCGGCGCGGAACAGATGGTAAATCGTTGAGCTGTGCCAGGGGGCTTGCCCCGTCGATGGGAAGAAGTAAGCTCCCGACTCCCGGCTTGCCAACGCGCGTTTTTTGAGCTGGTCATCGTAGCGCCGCAAGCGCTCCACCATGTCGATGCTGGGCGGCACCAGACGATCTTTGCCGAACTTCCCCTGCCTTACCGTAATGACGCCCTGCTGCAGATCAACGTCCTTGATCTTGAGGCTCAGCACCTCGCTCAAGCGAAAGCCACAGCCGTACAAGAGTCGGAACACCTCGGGCAGAATGAGATGACGCAGGGGCGATCGTGGGCTCGGCGGCAGGGCGTCAACGGCCGCTATAATCCTTTGCATCTCTGCATGGGAGAGTATCCTTGGCGAGAACACAAAGGAACGGCGGGGCCCTATGCCGTTGGGTGGCAGATAAGCGGCGTAACCCAGCCTGATCATTAACCGCGCCAGCTGGCGAACCAGGATTATCCGCCGCTGTTGTGTCGAGGGTTTTTCCTGGGGATGCTGTGCCAACCACTGCGTGACAAGATGTTTGGGTAATTCATTGGGCGTCACGGTCGTGCCGCACAGGAACTGATCGAGGTCCTTCAACACCCACGCCGGCGTATCATATTTATAGCCACTGGCACGCTTTTCCCGGACGAGCCGTTCCATCATCGGTGCCAGTGGGCTTTCGTAGCAGCACGCTTTACGCTTCCTGGGCATGGCGCACCTCCTGCACAGGCAGTGCAACCTCGCGCAACGACTCGACGCTGGCCTTGGCGTAGATCATTGTCGATCTCATTGAGGCGTGCCCAAGGATATTGGCGATGACAGCAAAGGGAACGTCGTCTTCCAATAGATGCGTCGCCAGACTGTGCCGCAGGGAATGTAGACCGTGCCGCTGCGGGTGTTTGAATTGAATGCCCGCCAGCTCCTGCCAGTACCGGACGATGTGGTGCAGACGCGAGTTCTCACTGAACGGTCTGATCGGGGGCTTCAAACAGAGAAATACTTCACGGTAACGCGTGCGTGGGCGCACCGATTTGATGTAATCAATCAGCGCTCTACCCACCTCGTCGGTCAGGGGTAATCGCAGCTCCCGTCCGGTTTTATCCTGGGTGAAGGTGATGGTCTCCGCCATCCAATCGATATTGTCGAGTGTCAGTGTTCGGATATCACCCGAACGGACTCCCAATCGGTACGCCAGTAGCAAAATGGCGTAATCCCGCTTGCCCCGCGGGGAACGTCTATCGACCTTGTCCAGCAATTGCGTCAGCAGGTCCTTATCCCAGGCCGATGGAATGCTCGCGCGCTCGGGAAAGCTGACACCAGGAACACTGCCGCTTAAGTCCTGGCTCAAATACCCTTTATAGAACAGGAATCTGAGGTACACCCGGATACAAGACACGATCCCGGCAACGGTCTTTTGGCGGTAGCGGGACAGCGAATAGACGAAGTCTGACAAGTCCTCCAGCCCGATCTGATGAAATCGCTTGACGGCACGTTCGTTTAGGAAATCAAGGAATACGCTGGTCTGCCGCACGTATTCATTCATGGTAAAGGAGCTGAGATGACGCTCCTTCTCACAATATTGTTTGTACTCCTCCAGGCTCTTGCGCATCGCGCTGGGGATGCTGTACCGAGCGGCTCGCAAATTGCCGCGCTCGAAGTAGCCGAAGCGGTGAAACTGCCACAGTATCTTCAGGCTATGTTCCGCATGCCGCTTCCATCCCGGGAGGGACTGCATGGGCAATCGGGAATCGATCTGATGGTGCGCCAGAAAATCGAGGATGAGTTGCTCGCGGAGCTTCCCCTTGTAGCATTGCTGCTGCGCAAACACGATGAGCTTGCGCCACACGGTTTGGTAGCGACGCATAGAGCGCGAGTTGTACTGAAGTACCTGGAGCTGGCTAAGGGCGCTGAATACCAGTTCATCCAGCGTTGGCTTTTTGGATTTGATCGGATGGGTAACCATGCATATTTCTCCGTCAGTGGTTGATGGCCGGATGGCCACTGACGACACTACCGAAAACCTTATGCAAGGTGCTGTAGAGGTAAGTATCTGACGCGATTGCGTTTTTATCCGGAACTTTGCATAAGCACTTACCTTCCTAAATACACCGCTACGATCTGTTCGCGCTCATGCCCCAACTCACGGCTGATGAGCAGCCGTGCTGCACGATCGAGAGCTCGTTGTTCCCTGGTCAACAGCCGTGAGGACGGACCACCCGCTGCGGGTGCCCTATGGCCGGTCAGTTCTTCGTAGCGCTGCTGGGCGTAGGCGTGGCGCAGCCCGTGCAGCTTCGAGAGTCCCGCGTCCGCTGTCTGGCGCTCGTAGAGGCGTAGCTGCTGGCGGTAGTTGCGACTGGCCGGGATCAGGGAACCCCGCCCGACCAGCTGATGTGCCCGCTGCAGTACGCGACGCTGCGCCTCGGTACGGATCGGCACCTCGCGTGCCTTGCCCCCCTTGGTCCAGCTCGCTTTCAACACCAGGTACTCACCCCGGTCGGCATAGGCCGGCTGGAACTTGATGGCCTCCTCGCGTCGCAGTCCGAACGCCTGCTGCAGCTCGAGGCTCATGCGCACATGGGCATCCTTGATGCGATCGAGTGCACTGACGTCGACCTGACGCGACCTGGATTCGGTGGCGACGAACACCCGCTCGGGGATCCCGTAATGAGCGTTCTGTCGGGCAATGACGTTCTGACGCCCGGTCTTCTGCGCCCACCAGCGCAGCACCGCCATGCGGTTCTTGAGCGTACCGACGGAGAGCCCTTCAGCCTGCCAGCGCCCGACCAATGCCTCCACGTGTTTGGGCTTCAGCGATCCGGCCTGCATATGCCGAAAGCCGAGCTCGCGAAGCTGGTTCGCCAGCAGCGACAACTGCCGCTCGCGATGATGCTGGGTGGCGTAGCTACCGTCGCGGTTGTGCCGGCACAGCTGCTTGAGTTGGTGGTTCAGGTCTCTCACGGTGTCATGACGCTCTGGTAAGTGTTTCTGACCATCCGGCAGGCCGTAGCCAGCCAGATCCCTGCAACAGGGCACGGGTCCTGGGACACCACTCCCGTCAACCTGAAAGTGTCTGGTTGCAGACAACACCGGTTCTCCCCTGTTGGGAATCGGATCGGTGTAAACCAACGGGCCCCTTGTGGGCCGACCATGAAAACGCATCACCTCCTGGGACTGTGTGCTGGGTTGAAGACGGTGCGTGCCGAAAGGCACGACGGCGGTTGAGGAACGCGATAGCGCGGGGCTGGAGAACCATTCGTGGCAACCCGAACGGGCAGCCGAAACGAATGCGGATGAAGCAGTCGCTGCTGAAGGCAGCCTGTGGTATCGACGGATGCCGATACGCGGTGAACGATAGACCGGCGACCTTGCGGTCGGCACGCCGATGACCGGTCCTGGCGTGCAGGCCTGTTTCGACCGAAGTCGAGGGAGAGGCCACTCCCCTGCTACTGGGCCGCAGTAGCCACGGATGAATGCGTCGTGGGCGGTACTCTAGGAACGCGTCACGCGCGCGTCACGCCAAAATTCCGCCCCGAAGCCGCGTCGTTTACGGCATGGCCGCCCGCGTCACTACCCCGCTTCGCTCGCTAGTGACACGGGCGGCTTCGCAACGATCTGCCGGCCTTCGGAGCAACTCACCTGCCCACAGGGGTCCACAAGCACGCTGTGATACAAGGCTCGCACGAGCGTGCTGTGGACTCTGTGGACAGCTGGCACGGGGATGGGGCAATCGGGCACGGTTATTACAGTGTAATAACCGGTCTGGCAGAGCTGGGTACGGTGTATTCGAGCTGATCCGGTACGTCGGATTCAACCTCCTGCGCGAAGCGGCAAGATCGGGTGATTCGCTGCAGTCAGCGAAACCAGGCTGAGTGCAGTTGGCGTTTTGGTAACGACTGTTTCATACCGTCGCCATGTCCAGTTCGGATACTTGTCCTTCGGGAGGGCGCCGGGAAAAGCACTGACAAAACTGACAAAAGGGGCTTCTGTCAGTTTTGTCAGTGCCGGGGTACCCCTCCCCCAGCTTCATCCGTGGCATATATGGCCAAACGCGGACAAGCAAACAGGCGTTGATCGCAGCACAAACAGGCGATAGATCCGAGTCGCGCCAGCTGTACGCCTTCAACCCATGCGGTTTCAGGGCACCCGGAACGATTCGTGATGCCCGGATACGCCGGTGCTAACAACTTTCCTCTGGACGTTGCAAAGACCATACGACAGACTCGAGAGCGTGACACCACGCAGCCACCCGCTGTCGGTGGTCGGGTGCCTCTTCAGACGACCCAATCCCCCAGCCTCGACCTTTTGTCAGTGACCGTACTGACAGAAGCCGACCTTTTGTCAGTAGTCGAACTGACAAAAGTCCTCTAGTCAGCTTTTTTGAAGATCCGTCTCGGAAAGAACGACGTATGTCATGCAAGGAACCCTCAGTCGTACGCTCTCGGATTGATGCGGTGAACGACCAAAGGCGCACCGCCTGTCGGCAGCCGCTCACGACTCAGGTAGCCATGCTCTTCGAGCAACAGCAGGGCTTCGCCGACCAGACGCCGGTCGGTCAGCCCTGACCACTGTGGCCGGTACACGTCCCGCCGGGTAAAGCCATCGGTCAGGTCCTGTGAGCGGATGTGTTTCAGGACGCGCACTGCCGCCCGAAGCGGTTCGGTCGGTTTGCTGGCATAAGCACGTCGGGCGTGTGACGCCAGGTACCTGGCCCAGGCAAGTGCCCGCAGGGTCGCATCCAGGTTGACCGGTCCCGCGTTGCCGTCAGCCAGATGGCTGATCAGCGCCAGTCCCGGAATGAGCTTGCGGTACTTGGCGAAGTGCGACTCCAGGGCGGATGCGACATCACCACGGCGCAGCACCTGTTGCTCGAGCTGCATGCGCCAGTCGGTGAAGGCTTCAAGCGCCGCCGGTGCGAAGCGCAGGAAAGGCGTTTTATTGGAGACAGCCGATTCATCCGGGTCTCGTTCTGCACCGACGTGCTCGGGTTCCAGGCGGTCGAGTCGTTCGAACACAGCAAAGGCTTCGCGCTGGGCCTGATGATCCGGCCAGCGATCCACGTTGCGCCAATCGTCTGCGGTATCAGGCCACACCAGCATTCCGAAGCGCTGGATCAGCCCATCATCTCCCGCACCACCGCGATGGGCGGCATCGATGTAGGCCGCGAGCCGGCCAGGCTGGGTGCTGCCGATCAGGCTGATCGTTACCGCCTCGACGTGGCGGTTCAGTCCCCGCTCGATGCGATCGACGGTGTAGCTCTGGTTGCCGTTCCAGCCGGTCAGATAGAAGCCGCGCTCCTCAGCTCGGTCTTCGGCACCGAGAGATGCGAGCAGGGATACCAGCTCATCGCGTACGACCAGCAGGCCGTTCGGATTCTGGATCAACAGCTCGGCCAGCGCCTGGTAGCTGGTGTCGTTGGTGCTGTAGCGGCGAACGTGGGATGGCGTGACTTCATCCTGGCAGACCAACAGATCGGAGACATCCGCCTGATTGTCGTGCTTCAGGCGCCTTCGCGCCGCCTCCCGGGCCACGGTTGCGCGCAAAGCGTTGGCTTCGTCCTGTACCTTGTCCTGTGCCGTGCGTGTCGCATATTCACGCCGCGCGCTGGCTGCCAGACGCTCAAGCGGTGCCAGGGCTGCGGTCATGGCAGGCGATTTCAGCACGCCGGGGCGCCCGACGATGCAGCCCCAGAGGTTCGGAATCTCAGTCCAGTCCGTGCGTGCCTGAGGACGGATGCCAACACGGCGTCCGATCAGGCTGCCAAGCGCCACCATCGCTGGCACGGCCACGAACTCGGGAGCGCACTGCACCCGCTCGGCGATATCTATGACCCAGGGACGAAGACGTTCCGGCAGGAGGGCTTCGGGGAATGCGGGTACGGGCAACAGTTCTTCGGGTAATGGAACCGGCACCGCGCTGAGAGCATGGCACGCGATATCCCGATCGATGGCATCGAACGCTCGAGCCTCGCCATTGACCATCACAGCATCCCGGCAATGTGGTAGATGCGATCAGCCGCCTGCAGCAGCCGGCGATGATCGGCATCGTTGATGGTTCGACCACGCTTCAGGTCAGCCGCCGTGATGGCCAGCACCATCACCTCGGAACGCAGCACATCGAGAGCCTGACGGGCGGTGAAAAGTCTCGGGCGCAAGCGGACGCCTGGGGGACCATCGTCAACCCAGGCGCCGAGATCCCGACATGCCTCGACGAAGGGTTTGCCGGTACTCGCCATGTGATAGGCGATCACATCGCCGCCACGCGCACCACACCCCGCCATGCAGACGAAAGCGCCATCGACGGTATGGATCCGCATGGAATCGCTGCCGCCATGAAAGACGCAGCAGGTGGTACGCCAGAC
>CAZSYV010000123.1:0-7693 GCA_964610955.1 uncultured Klebsiella sp.
TGTAGCCGAGGCGCTCCTCGAGGCGCAGCACCTTCTCGCCGACCACCGAGAAGCGGAAGTGCCCCGGCTCGATGGTGCCGGCGTGCACCGGCCCGACCGCCACCTCGTGCACGCCCTCGCCGCGCACGCGCACGAAGGGGTAGGGCGTCGGGTCCGGGGTGGGCGTGCGAAAGTCGCGGCGCAGTGGTGCCTCGTGCGCCGACCAGGCGCCGTGGCGCAGCCAGGGGCGCGGATCGGCACCCTCCGCCGCCACACCGCTCAGGTCGCGCACGGCGCGCTGCAGCCGTGCCGCCGCCGGGTACCAGGCGTCGATCGCCGGCCACGGCGCAGCGTCTTCGGGCAGCTCGAGCTCGAGCACCACGAGGCGCGCCCCGTGCACGAAGGCGCTGCGCAGCACATCGGCGCCACCGCGGTCGCGCTCATCGCTCGCCCACAGCGTCAGCAGGCGGGCACCGCTCGCGTGCAGCTCGGCGGTGCGCTGCGACCACCGCGTGCGCGTCACGCGCTCGTGATCGACCGGGGGCGATGCGTTCATGGCGTTCATCCGATCATCCGCGCGGCGAGCCGGTACCACTCGGCGAGGAACGGCGGTATCCACAGTCCGAGCAGCAGCACCAGCGCGAGGTGGACGAACACCGGGGTGAGTGCGGGTGCGAGCGCCAGGCGCGCGCCCGTGGGCTCGCCGAACACCATCTCCTGCGTGCGCCAGAAGATCGCGGCGAAGGCCATGCCGAGTGCCGGCAGCAGCAGCGCCGTGGTCCAGGTGTGCTCGCGCATCGCGGTGAGCAGGATCAGGAACTCGCTGGTGAAGACGCCAAAGGGCGGCATGCCGAGGATCGCCAGTGCGGCGAGCATCAGCCCCCAGCCGAGCGCGGGCGAGGTGCCGAGCAGGGCGCGGATCTCGCTCATCTGCTGTGAGCCCGCTGCCTGCACCGCGTGCCCGGCGGCAAAGAAGATCGCGCTCTTGGTGAGCGAGTGCACCGTCATGTGCAGCAGTGCGGCGAAGTTCGCCACCGCCCCGCCCATGCCGAAGGCGAAGCCGATGATGCCCATGTGCTCGATCGACGAGTAGGCGAACAGCCGCTTGATGTCCTTCTGCCGCCACAGCATCAGCGCACCGACCAGGACCGATGCGATGCCGAAGAACATCAGCATGCGCCCCGGCAGTTCCGAGCGGATCGAGCCCTCGACCAGCACCTTGCAGCGGATCACCGCGTAGAGCGCCACGTTGAGCAGCAGCCCGGAGAGCACCGCCGAGACCGGCGTGGGGCCTTCCGCGTGGGCATCGGGCAGCCAGTTGTGCAGCGGCGCGAAGCCCGCCTTGGTGCCGTAGCCGATGAGCAGGAACACGAAGGCGATGGCGAGCACGGTCGGCTCGAGCTGCCCCTTCACCGCCTCGAGCTGCGTCCACAGCAGTGCGTCGGTGCCGGCGTGGCCGAGCACGCGCTCGGCGGCGAAGTAGAGCAGGATGGTGCCAAAGAGCGCCAGTGCGATGCCGACGCCGCAGAGAATGAAGTACTTCCACGCCGCCTCGAGGCTTGCCGGCGTGCGATAGAGCGACACCAGCAGCACGGTGGAGAGTGTTGCGGCCTCCATCGCCACCCACAGCAGCCCCATGTTGTTGCTGAGCAGTGCGAGCAGCATGGTGAACATGAACAGCTGGTAGAGGCAGTGGTAGAGGCGCAGCTGCGCGTTCCCCAGGCGGCCGTGATGCTGCTCGATGCGCATGTAGCGGCGCGAGAACACGGCAGTGGTGAGGTTCACGAAGGCGGTGAGCGTCACCAGGAACACGTTGAAGGGGTCGACGAAGAACTGCTCGGCGCAGCACAGCTGCGTGCCGTCGCGGATCACGCGCACGCTGAGCAGCACCGCCACGGCGAAGCTCGCGAGACTGATCGCCACGTTCAGCTCGGCGGCGCGGCGGTGCGCACCGCAGAGCGCGAGCGCGAGCGCTCCGCTCAGCGGCAGGGCCAGCAGAATGATGATCTCCACCGTGCGCTCACTCCTCCCGCAGCTGTTCCAGGTGGCGCAGGTCGAGGCTGTCGAAGCGCTCGCGCACCTGGAAGAAGAAGATGCCGAAGATCAGCACGCCGACCAGCACGTCGAGCGCGATGCCGAGCTCGACCACCATCGGCATGCCCCAGGTGGCGCTGGTCGCGGCGAAGAACAGCCCGTTCTCCATCGCCAGCAGGCCGATCGCCTGGGTGAGTGCCTTGCGCCGGGTGATCATCATCAGGAAGGCGAGCATCACCACCGCGAGCGCGATGCCGAGCGTGCTCTGCGTGAACTCTCCGGCCAGGCGCGAGACCGGCTGCGCCAGGCCGAAGGCGAACACCACCAGCGCGAGCCCGATCAGCAGCGTGCTCGGGATGTTGTGGCCGTCCTCGGTGTCGCGGCGCAGCCCCAGGCGATCGACGAGGCGCAGCAGGATCAGCGGCAGCACGATCACCTTGAGTGCCAGGGTGAGTGCTGCCGAGTAGTAGAGGTGGGGCTGGTTGCCTGACCAGGCGGCGAGCGTGGTCGAGCAGGCGAGTGCGCTGCCCTGCAGCGCAAACAGGTAGACGAGTGCGCGCACACGCCGCTGGGCGAGCATCGCAAACGACAGCAGCAGCACCAGCGAGGCGAAGAAGTGGATGTACTGCGCGGGAAGTGAGAGTTCCGGCATCGCTTCAGCCCTGTACCAGCAGGCGCACGAGCAGGCCGAGCACGGCAAGCATGAAGGCAAGCGCCAGGAATTCGGGAGCGCGGAAGATGCGGATCTTGGCGTTGATCGCCTCGACCAGCGCCAGCGCAACCCCGGCCAGCACGAGCTTCGTGCCCAGCAGCGCGAGCGTGCGCAGCGCCAGCGCCGGGGAGTCGATCGCAGCAATGAGCCCCCAGGGCAGGAACAGCGCAAAGCCCATGCAGGCGTAGTTGAACAGCTTCAGCGCATTCGCCCACTCGATCAGCGCGAGGTGGCGCGCCGAGTACTCGAGCACCATCGCTTCGTGGATCATGGTCAGCTCGAGGTGCGTGGCCGGGTTGTCGATCGGGATGCGGGCGTTTTCGGCAAGCAGCACCATCACGAAGGCGAGCGCGGCGAAGGCAAGGCTCGGGTGTACGCTGAGCGAGTGGTGCTGGTGTGCCTCGGCGATCGCGGCAAGCTCGGTCGAGCCGGCGATCAGCGAGGCGTTGAAGAACACCATCAGCAGCGCGGGTTCGGCGAGAAAGCCGATCATCATCTCGCGTCGTGCGCCCAGCGTGCCGAAGGCTGTACCGGTGTCCATCGCCGCGAGCGCGCTGAACACGCGCGCGGTGGCGAACAGCCCGACCAGCGCGATCGCATCCGCCGCACGGGAAAACGCCAGCGCGGTGCCAAGCGTGGGGATGATCGCCGCTGCGGTGGCCATCGTGGCGAAGACCAGGTACGGCGTGAAGCGAAACAGCGGCGAGGCATCGTGTGCGATCACCGCCTCCTTGTGCAGCAGCTTGGCGATGTTGCGGTAGGGCAGCATCAGTGGCGGCGCCGAGCGGTTCTGCAGCCAGGCGCGGCAGATGTTCACCCAGCCGAGAAACAGCGGCGCCACCGCGATGGCGACGACCACGGCGGCGAGCTGCGTGAGGAGGGCGCCCGCACTCACAGCACGATCACCAGCAGCGCGAGCAGGGTCAGGAAGCTGTAGAGCAGGTAGAGCGCGATGCGCCCCTGCTGCAGGCGCCCGGCAAGCTGCCCGGCGCGGGTCGCGACGCGCACCAGCGGCTGGTAGAGCAGCGACCAGAATCGGTCCTCGACCTCGACGCGGTACACCGGTCGTGCATCGCCGGGCTTCGGCAGTGTGCGCTGCATGCGAAAGAACGGCGTGAAGATGTGGCGGATCGGCTGGCCGAAGCCTTCGGCGGTGTCCTGCATGCGGGCATTCAGCGCTCCGAAGCCGCAGTCCCAGGAGTCCGCGCGGCGCAGCCTGCGCCGGTAGAGACGGCTGGTGACGAGCACGCTCGCGCCGAGCGCGAGTGCGATGCCGAGCAGGAAGAGGAGCGGCGCGTAGCTCACGCCTTCTGCCGACAGCGGGGCGAGCAGCACCCAGTCGCTCGAATGCGGGTGGGCGAGCGAGCTGCCGAGCAGCGCGTTCACGATGGCATCGAGCAGGCCGATCACGGCGCCTGGCAGCAGCCCGAGCAGGATGCAGGCGAGCGCGAGCCACAGCAGCCCGAGGCGCTCCAGGCGGCCACAGTCGCTCGCATTCGCCAGCGCCGGTTCGCGCATGCGCCCGAGGAAGATCACGCCGTAGAACTTGACCATGACGTAGGCGGCGAGCGCGACGCTCAGCGCGAGCAGCGAGGCGCCGAGCGGAATCAGCATGTTCATGAACGGGCGGGGTACGTCTGGCGTCAGCAGGAAGGCCTGCAGCAGCAGCCACTCCGAGGCGAAGCCGTTCAGCGGCGGCAGCCCGGCGATTGCCAGCGTGCCGATGAGTGCGAGCCAGGCGACCCAGGGCATGCGTCGGATCAGCCCGCCGAGGCGCCCGAGGCTGCGCTCGCCGGTGGCGTGCAGCACCGAGCCCGTGGCGAGGAACAGCAGGCTCTTGAACATGGCGTGGTTCAGGCAGTGATAGAGCGTCGCCGTGAGGGCAAGCGCTGCCGCTACGGGCATCCCTTCGGCGTGGAACACCAGCGTGAGGCCGCAGCCGGCGAAGATGATGCCGAGGTTCTCGATCGACGAGTAGGCGAGCAGCCGCTTCATGTCGGTCTGCACCGCAGCGAAGATCGCCCCGAAGACCGCGCTGAACAGCCCGAGCGCGAGCAGTACTGCACCCCAGTACCACAGGGGCTGCGCCAGCAGGTCGAGGCTCACCCGCAGCAGCCCGTAGACGGCGGTCTTCAGCATCACCGCGCTCATCAGCGCCGAGACCGGCGAGGGTGCCGCGGGGTGTGCCTCGGGCAGCCAGACGTGCAGCGGCACCATCCCGGCCTTGGTGCCGAAGCCGAGCAGCGCAAGCGCGAAGGCAAGCGTCGCCTGCCACGGGGCGAGGCTGGTGCTGCGGATGGCGTCGAAGTCGAACTGCCAGTGCCCGCCCTGCAGCACGCCAAAGCAGAGCAGGATCGCCAGCGCGCCCAGGTGCGCGAGCAGCAGGTAGAGGAACCCGGCGCTGCGGATCGCTGCCAGGCGGTGCTGGGTGGTGACCAGGAAGGCCGAGGCGAGCGCCATCGTTTCCCAGCTGAGCATGAAGGCGTAGGCGTCGTCGGCGAGCAGCACCAGTGCCATGCTCGCCAGGAAGAGGTGGTAGAGCAGACACAGCAGTCCGGGTGCCGCGCCCTCGCCGGTGCGGAAGTAGCCGGCGCTGAAGATGCCGATGCCGATCGAGGCGCTGCCGAGCAGGAACAGGAAGAAGGCAGAGAGCGGGTCGAGGCGCAGGTGCAGCGGCAGCTCCGGCAGGCCGAGCGGGAGAGTGAGCGTCTCGACGGGTGCCGACACGGCACCAAGGCCGGCTGCAGCGAGCACGAGGCTGCCGAGCACGCCGAACGGGAAGAACACCCGTGCGACCAGCGCCGTGCTGTTCGGGCGCACCATGGCGAGCATGCCGATGAGCAGCCAGCCCAGCACCACGGCAAGCGCGAGGTCCAACGCCGCGGGCAGCTCAGCCACGGCGTTCGTGAGCGCCGGCTGATGGTTTCGTGATGCCGCTCATCATCTGCGAGTTTCCCTGGCCGACAGATCGGTTCGAACGTGAATCGGAGGGTTGACAGTTGATAAACTAATTCGCATTGTGTGTGCTGTCAATGTGAATAAGATGTTGATCAAATGAGCCTTGAAAGCCGCACTGCACGACTGACGGTCCTGATCGATCCGGGCAAGAAGGCCGTTTTCGAACACCTCTGCGCGCGTGAGGACCAGACGCCCTCGCAGGTCGTGCGGCGCCTGATCCGCGAGTACATCGAGAACCGGCTCGGTCACCCCTGGCGTCCGGGCGACACGGTAGAATCGACGCTGCAGCAGAACCTCGAGGATGCAGCGCCCGACGGCAAGGCGTCCTGAGCCCGTCGCACACCGTCTACGGGCGGTGCGCCTGCCGGTGTGCGGTTTGAATACAGATGAAAACGGATGAAGCCAGGAGGAATGCGTGCGTCGAGGTTCGGTGCTGCTGTCCTGCGTGCTGCTGTTGCTGCCCGGTGCTGGCGTACACGGCGCCGGCATCTCGGTGGCCGGCCCCTCGGTCACGTCTGCCGACGGCCGCCGCACGTTTCGTGTCGGCGGGATCATCCATGCCGATTCCAGCGCCTGGGACGGTGTCACCAGCGCCGTGCCCGGCACGGAACACAGCGATGTCTTCCTGCGCCGTGCGCGGCTCAAGCTTGGTGCGCAACTCGACGACTGGGTGCTGGTTGCGAACTACGACCTGGTGAACGACGGTTCCTGGGACCAGGCGTACGTGTCCTGGCGCGGGCTGGGCGACCTGGCCCGGATCACCCTCGGGCAGCAGAAGGAGGACTTCGGCCTCGAGGACACGGGCAGCTCGGACTGGCGGACGGCGATCGAACAGGCGATGCCGGGCATGGCTTTCGATACCGGCAACAGCACCGGACTGAAGGTTCACGGCGGCAACGCGCGCCTGAGTTACGGCATCGGCGCCTACCGCCGTGACATCGATGCGCTGCGCACGCTCGACCATGCGCTGAGCGCGCGATTCGTCGTGCGCCCGGTGTTCGATGCCGATCGTCTGCTGCACCTCGGCTTCGGGATCACGCGCCGCTCGGGCGTCGATGCGGGCTACGGGGCGCGGCTCGGCGTGCGCGGTGGCGAGGACGGCACGGGGGCGGGGCGCGTGCGTGCGCGACTGGCGGGCGAGCGTGGCGAGCGCCATGATCGCGTGTTCGAGCTTGCGGCGCGCCATGGTTCGCTGCACATGATGGCCGAGCGCTTCAGCGGCGAGATCGACGTGCAGCATGGCACGGACCGTATCGAGGCCGACGGCTGGTACCTGACAGGCGCCTGGGTGCTGACCGGGGAGCGGCGCGAGTACCGCAGCGTCGAAGGTGTCTTCGATACGGTGAAGCCACGGCATGCCTGGGGTGCCTGGGAGGTGTTCGTGCGCGTCGATTCGCTCGATGTGGAGAACCGCGCGCCGGTGCGTGTCGACGGCGGACGGGCGCGGAGCCTGGGGGTCGGCCTGAACTGGTACCTCGGCAGTTCGCTGCGGGTCTCGATCGACCACGTCCGGGTCCACACGCGCCGGGCGATCGGCGGTATCGACGACGGCAAGGCGCTGCTCGCACGCTTGCAGTTCATGTTCTGAGCCGGATGCCGGCATGAAAACGCACGGGAGGTCGGGATGTTCGTCGCCGTCTACTGCTGGGAAGTGAAGCCGGGCAAGGAAGAACAGTTCCGCGAGGCGTGGTGTACCGGCACGCGGCTGATCGAGGGCATCTACGGCGGTCTTGGATCGCGGCTGCACCGTGAGCGCGACGGACGCTTCGTGGCGATTGCCGAGTGGCCCGACGAGGCGACCTGGCAGCGCGCGATGGACGCCAGGATGGTCTACGACGACCCACAGACGCGAGCGCGCTTTCTCGATGCGCTGCGCGATGATGCAAAACACACGCAACTGGTGTTCGCGATGCAGGTCACCGACGACCTGCTGCAGCGCGAGCTGCCGCCCTGAGGGTGGCCCCGCTTTCGCGGGGCTGACGTGGGAGAGCGAGCCGGGCTGACGTGGGA
>CAZSYV010000124.1:0-7654 GCA_964610955.1 uncultured Klebsiella sp.
TTCACGCCACCGCAGATCTACTCGGTCGAGAACCGGCAGAAGCTCGTGGTGCTGGTCGAGGCCGAACCGCTCGACGCGGCACGTCGCCTCGCGCCGGGGCAGATCGTCGACGTCATGCTGCCCGCCACACCATGAACGTCATCGATGTACGCGGGCTGACCAAGCGCTTCGGCACGCACACGGTGGTCAACGGCATCGACCTGCAGGTGCGCGAGCGCGAAATCGTCGGCTTTCTCGGACCCAACGGCAGCGGCAAGACGACGACGATCCGCATGCTCTGCGGTCTGCTGCTGCCGGATGCCGCCGAGGGCAGCTGTCTCGGTTTCGACCTGCGTCACCAGGCAGCCGCAATCAAGCGCCAGACCGGCTACATGACCCAGCACTTCTCGTTCTACGCGGATCTGACCGTCGAGGAGAATCTCGACTTCGTCGCACGCCTCTACGACCTGCAACCACGCCGTTCACGCATCACGCAGACGCTGGAGCAAAGTGGGCTGGCCGATCGGCGCCACCAGCTTGCCGGCTCGCTCTCCGGTGGCTGGAAGCAACGGCTGGCACTCGCCGCCTGCGTGATGCACGAACCACGGCTGCTGCTGCTCGATGAGCCCACGGCTGGCGTCGACCCCCAGGCGCGGCGTGAGTTCTGGGACGAGATCCATCGCCTCTCGGATGCGGGAGTGACGGTACTGGTGTCGACGCACTACATGGACGAGGCCGAACGCTGTCACCGCATCGTCTACATCATGGACGGCGTGATCCTCGCCGATGGCACGATCGCACAGTTGCTCTCGGGGGCGGGACTGCACACGGTCACCGTGCGTGGTGCGGGAATCGCCGCGCTGCGCACCACACTCGAGCGCAGTGCCGGCGTCGAGGCGGCAACGCCATTCGGCGAGACACTGCACATCACCGGCACCGATCACGACACGCTGCTCGCGGCGATCGCGCCGTACCGTGCCGATCCTGCGCTCGAATGGGCCGAGGGCGAGACCTCGCTCGAGGACCTGTTCATCCACCTGCTGCGCACGCGGCGCACCCTCGCGTGCTGACGGGCATGGCACGGACAGCGCGCCTGCGCCACAACAGGCTTTCACTCGCCCGAGTGCTGGCCGTGCTTCTCAAGGAAGTCATCCAGCTGCGTCGCGATCGCGTGACCTTCGGCATGATTCTCGGTGTGCCGCTGATCGAGCTGGTGATCTTCGGCTTCGCGATCAACAGCGACCCGAAACACCTGCCGACGGCACTGTTCGTGCAGGACCACAGTGCCTACAGCCGCGCCGTGGTGAACGCTTTTGCGAACTCGGGCTATTTCGAGCTGCGCGAGCAGCACGCGGGACGCCACGACGGCGACCGCGAGCTGCTGCGTGGCGACGTTGCCTTCGTGCTGACAATTCCCGAGGACTTCAGCCGTCGCCTGCTGCGTGGCGAGCCGGCCCGGGTGCTGCTCGAGGCCGATGCAACCGACCCGGCCGCATCATCCAATGCGATTGCCACCGCAGAGCGGCTCGCGCGCAGTGCGCTCGCCAACGAGCGTCTCGCCACTGCCGGCGGCAACGGACCGTCCTTCGACGTCATCATCCACCGCAGCTACAACCCCGAAGGCATCGCACAGTACAACACCGTCCCCGGGCTGCTCGGCGTGATCCTGACGATGACGATGGTGATGATGCCGGCACTGGCGCTGACCCGCGAATCCGAGCGCGGCACGATGGAGAACCTGCTCGCCATGCCGGTCACACCGTTCGAGGTCATGCTTGGCAAGGTACTGCCCTACACCGGCCTGGGCGCGCTGCAGGTCCTGATCATCCTGGGTGTGGCGCACGGTGCGTTCCAGGTACCGATGCTCGGCTCCTACTGGCTACTGTCGATCATGCTCGCACTCTTCATTGCCTGCGTCGCCACGCTGGGCTTCCTGATCTCGACAGTGGCCCGCAACCAGATGCAGGCGATGCAGATGACGCTGTTCTTCTTCCTGCCCTCGATCCTGCTTTCGGGCTTCATGTTCCCGTTTCGCGGCATGCCACGCTGGGCGCAGGTCCTTGGCGAGGTGTTCCCGCTCACGCACATCCTGCGCATCGTGCGCGGCATCATGCTGAAGGGGGCGGGACTGGCCGACGTGGTACAGCACACCGGGCCGTTGCTGCTGTTCCTGCTGGTGGTGGCAGCGATCGCCCTGCGACGCTTCAGACGTACCCTCGACTCCTGAGTGGCCGGAGGCTATGAAGGCGTCGCTGCTCGGTTTAGTATGGCCCCATCCCGCACGGCCCCGTCCGGCAACCGGTACACCATCGGCCGCCGCGCTGTCGTTCGGACTCCCTGGGACGTCTTTGCAGAGGAATTGCTCATGTCGACACAGCCCCCGATCACCGTTTCCAGCCTCGACCTGGAGCGGATCGAACACCACCTGGACAGCGACGCGGCAAGTCGCCTGCCGGGGATCGATGCGCTGCAGGCCGAACTCGACCGGGCAACCGTCGTCAAACCGAACGAGATGCCTCCCGATATCGTCACGATGAACTCCACCGTGCGCTTTCGCGACGACAGCAGCGGCAAGGAATACGAGCTGACGCTGGTGTACCCCGATGGGGCTGGCCAGCCCGGCACAGTGTCGGTACTCGCGCCGATCGGCAGTGCGCTGCTGGGGCTGGCGGTCGGACAGTCGATCGCCTGGATGGTCCCGGGAGGACGTGCGATCACGCTGCGCGTGCTGGAGCTGGTGCGCCAGCCCGAAGCCATGGGGGAATTTCACCGGTAGGAGGGCAGCGGCGCGTGTCGTTCAGCTTCGGTTCAGCAAGCTTCGCTAGTCTGCACTCGTCCGCTGCCATGGTGGCAACGACAGCAAGACACAGGAGTACATCATGAACGTCATCGCATCACGCATCGCTGCAGCCCTTCTGCTCGTCTCGGGAGTGGCATTTGCCGGTGAGGACATCGGTCCGGACCAGGCAGTCAAGCTGCTTCAGGAAGGCAAGATCCAGTCCTTCGAAACGCTGAACGCCGCAGCACAGGCCAAGCATCCCGGCGCCGCACTCGGGGAAACCGAGCTCGAGCAGGAATACGGTCGATACATCTACAAGGTCGAGCTGCGCGACGCGCAGGGCGTGAAATGGGATGTCGACCTGGATGCCACGACCGGCGAAGTGCTGCAAGACCGCCAGGACGACTGAACCCCATGTGTACACGGCCCCTCGTGGCAGCCGCGGTACTGGTACTGGGTGCCACGATGGGCTGGGCGCGGGACCTCAGTCACGATGAAGTGCTGCGGCTGCGCCGCAGCGGTGAACTGCTCGCGCTCGAAGAGCTGCTCGAACGGGCGCGGGCACGCCACCCCGGTGCCACACTGCTGGAAACCGAACTGGAAAGAAAAAAGGATGTCCTGATCTATGAGCTCGAGCTGCTGACCGTCGACGGGCAGGTGCGCGAGCTGAAGTTCGACGCACGCAACGGCACCCTGCTGAGTGACCAGGACGAGGACTGATGCGTCTGTTGCTGGTCGAGGACAACGTCGCTCTGGCTGATGAACTGCTGCCACGCCTGCGCGCCGAAGGCTACGCCGTGGACTGGATCGTCGACGGGCGAGATGCATCCCGACGTGCCCACGATGAAGAGTACGAACTCGCAATCCTCGACCTCGGCCTGCCGGGGCGAAGCGGCATGGACGTGCTGGGTGACTGGCGCCGGGCAGGCCTGCGGCTTGCCGTGCTGGTTCTCACCGCACGCGACAGTTTCGCCGATCGCATCGCCGGTCTGCGCGCCGGCGCTGACGACTATCTCCCGAAACCGTTCCACCCTGACGAGCTGCTGCTGCGCGTGCGCGCCCTGCTGCGCCGACGCCACGGCGAGGTCAATGCGCCCCGGCTGCAGGCCTGCGGCCTGAGGCTCGACGAGGAGCGCAAGTGCGTCGAGGCGGGCTCCGCCATGATCGAGCTGAGCGGCGCGGAGTTTCGTCTGCTTCGCCTGCTGATGCTCAACCCCGGGCATGTGCTCTCGCGCGCCGCAATCGAGGACCATCTGTACGATGGCGAGACCGAGCGTGACAGCAATGTGGTCGAGGTACTGATCAACCGCCTGCGGCGCAAGCTCGGCCGTACGAGAATCGAGACGCGACGCGGCCTCGGCTATCTTCTGCGCGACGCCACGGACGACAGCGAGATCTGAATGTCGCGCACATCGATCGCACGGCGCCTGAGCATCGGACTTGCCGCGAGCCTGCTGCTCTCTGCCTCGATACTGGCGCTGGTCGCCACCGTGCTCTTCGAGCGTGCGCTGCGCGAACACGCCATCGGCCTGCTCGAGAACGATGCACACAGCGTGCTGGCTGCGATCGAGAAAGGCCCGCAGGGCCTGTGGATCGAGCGTCAGCACCTGCCGCAGGCATTCGAGCGCCCCTTGTCGGGACACTATTTCGTGGTGAGCTCCACGGCCGGCACCTGGCGCTCACGCTCGCTCTGGGACCATGAACTGCCGCTGCCCGAAGGCGCCGGAGCGGTGCCGGGGCTGATCGACGGACCCCAGGGGCAGCAGCTGCTGTGCCTGCGCACGGACTACCGGCGCCATGGCCAGGCGGTGACGATCGTGGTCGCTGCCGACGTGGCACCGCTGCTCGCCAACTTTCGCCGCATCGGCGTATTGCTGCTCGGGCTCGGCGCACTGACCGTACTGGCACTGACCGCGATCCAGCGTGCCTGGATGCGCCACACGGCACTCGCTCCTCTGCAGCGGGCGCAGCTGCAGCTGCACGAGCTCACCGAAGGCGAACGCGAACTGCTCGACACCGACGTGCCCGAGGAACTCGAGGCGCTGGTTGCGGAAATCAACCGGCTGTCGACGCACACGGCACACTCGCTCGCACGCTCGCGCCAGGCACTGGGCAACCTGGGGCATGCACTGAAGACGCCGCTTGCCGTGCTGCTCGCGCTCGCCGAACGCGCCGACGCTGCGCTGCGCCCGCGCATGGAGGAGCAGCTCGGGCAGATGCAGCAGCGCATTGTCCGCGAACTCGGCCGCGCCCGCACTGCCGGCACCGCACGTGGCGCGCTGCGCTTTGCCCCACGCCAGGAAATCCCCCTGCTCATCCAGACGCTGCATCAGGCGCACGCACGCGAACTCGAGATCACCTGGACTGCTGCTGAGGAAACCCTGCCGCTCGAGCGCGACGACATGCTCGAACTGCTCGGCAACCTGCTCGACAACGCCTGCAAATGGGCACGCTCACGTGTCGAACTGACGGTCACACAGCAGCCACAAGGGGTCACGATCCGTGTCGAGGACGACGGCCCCGGCATTACCGAGGGGCGTGAGACCGAGGCACTGAGCCGCGGCTCACGTCTTGACGAACACACGCCCGGCCATGGTCTGGGGCTCGCGATCGTCAGCGATATCGTCGCGGCGTATCACGGGGAACTGGCACTGGGACGCGCCGCCACGGGAGGCCTGCGCGTCGAGATCCACCTGCCGGTGTACGATGCGAGGCCGGACGCGCCCGCGCCCTGATCACATGCGCTGCGACGAGATATTGCCTCCATCGACGACCAGTTCCGCTGCCGTGATGTAGCTCGCGTCGGCAGACAGCAGGAAACGCACGGCACGGGCTATCTCGATCGGCTCACCCAGGCGCCCGAGCAGAATGCGCCGCTCGAAAGCCCCGGGCGGAAGCACATCGATCACGGGCTGGAGCATCGGCGTGCGGACCTGCCCCGGTGAGACCGCATTGATGCGCACCCCGTCGGCAGCCAGTTCATCGGCAAGCGCGCGCACCAGCGACAGCATGCCGCCCTTCGAGGCGCTGTAGGCCGGGTTTGCCGCATTGCCGAGCGTTGCGTTGATCGAGGCAATGCCAACCACCGCGCCGCCCCGGGCCGCGGCGAGATCGGCGCGGATCGCCTGGACGATGAACGGCAGCGCACGCAGGTTCACGTTCAGCACCGCATCCCAGGCATCCGGCGTCAGATCGTTCAGCGGGATCGGACCCGATACACCGGCGGCATGCACCAGGGCACCGATCGGGCCGATCGCCGCGCGCGTCGTCCGCACTGCGGCTGCAATCCCGGCGGTCGCCCGCAGGTCGATACCAACCCCGACCGCACGTACGCCGTATCGCTTCGCAAGCTCGTGCGCGCCTGCTTCCGAGCGCTGCCCATCGAGATCCCATACCGCAACCGCCCGTCCCTCGCCTGCAAGCACCTCGGCGCAGGCGCTGCCAATGCCCGAGCAGCCACCGGTCACGATCACTCCCTGCTGCATCGTCAACTTCGTATCCGTCATGTGCTCCCTCTCCAGTTGCAATGAATCAACGCGCCGTCGCGAACACCGCACAGAATGACGCATCCGATGAAAATGCCCCTCATGCCTGTACCTTCGGCCTGCGCAGCGTGCTGTACGCGGCGGCATGCATCAGCGCCCGGTACGCCTCGAACTGCTCCGGTGCGACCGGGTCGTAACGCCGTCCACTGCCGACGACACCTGCCGTAGCAGCGAAGAACAGGATTCCCGAACCGAGCAGCTGCATGAAGTGCAGGGGCACGCCGTCGGCAAGCTCGCCTGCCGCCTGGCCTTCGCGCACGACGCGCTCCCAGAGCTCGACCATCGGACCCGAGTGGCGCACCGGTTCGTCCTCGTCGGAGTAACGGGCAACGCTGTCACGCAGGATGATGCGCGCAAGCGTCGGACGCGCGACCAGGAAATCCAGCGTCGCATCGAGCAGCGCAATCACCCGCGAAAAGTGCCCACCGCAAGCCGCCTCGACACCACTGCGTACCCTTGCAACCAGTGCCGTGAAGGCCCGGTTCTCGACCGCCTCGTACAGATGCTGTTTGCTCGGGAAGTAATAGAGGATCGACGGGCGACGGATGCCCACCGCCTGCGCAACGTCCTCGAGGCGTGTTGCCGAGAAGTCGCTGTCGGCAAAGATCCGCTCCGCCTCGTCCAGGATGCGCTCGCGGGTCACGGCGCCGATACTGCCCTCAGGTCGCGCCACCGGCACTCCTCGATCCATGCGGTCGACCCGGGACGTTGAGCCACGTGAGCGAACGCAGCAGGTCGCGATTGCCGACACCCGGGGTTTCGCGAAAACCGAACGCATCGAGATCGGCGACCTCCATCGACAGGCCCTGGCTGCGCGCGATCGCGATATAGGCCCCGTCCAGGTAGATGGCAACACTCGGATCCCGGGTGATCTGGTCGTCGTTGTTGCCCACCCCGCGTATCCAGATCCGGACCGTGCTCGCGGACGTCGGGTGCGGGGCAAGCTGGACGTTCGGTATCGAGGAGCGCAGTTCGACGATATCGCGAATGCCCCTGTTCTCGAGGTCCGCCGCACCGAGTGCAACGATCGACACCGGTGTGTCCTGCAGCGACTGCTCACGCCGCTCGGCGGTCATGATGATCTCGTCGAGTTCGAGTCGCTTCTCCGCGCCCTGCTGGGCCTGCACCGAGGCTGCGCCCGCCGCCAGGGAAACGACGAGTGCGCAGCGCATCAGCCGGGTCGTTGAACGGGGTCTGGTCATGGTCGGCTCTCCATCGCGGGCCAGTTGCAGTCGGGGAACATGCACGCAGGAAAGGTACATCGACGCAGTCATTCCAGGAGAACCGCAAGCCGGCGAGATTATCGTTATCGAAGATCAGGCCTGATTAATCTACCTGCACGCAGATAGCC
>CAZSYV010000125.1:0-7614 GCA_964610955.1 uncultured Klebsiella sp.
AGTCCACCTCGGGCGATGTGCCCGAATCGGGGCTGGATGTGCTCAACCAGGACGGCGATTCCGTCGAGGTCGCACTGGCCCGGCAACTGGTCGCTGCCTGATTCCCACGCCCGCCGGCCTCGCGCCGCCGGCTTTCCGTTGTTCCCATCTTGCAGCCCCAACCGCGTTCTTCGTGGGCGGGGCTGCGTTTTTTATTATTCACGATCACTCCAGTACCGCAATTTACTGGACTGCGCCGAGGCTCGATACAGCAGGTGTATCAATAACATAGGCTAGCTCAACATATGCCGGTGCTTTCCGAAGCTTGACCCGGCTTCCCCTCGCGTGGCTCCCATGCGGCTCTTGGAAACCGGGCTTTCTGAGGAGTCATCATGGCGAAGATCAAGCCGAAACGGCTGGCCGAACCGATCAACAGGTTGATCGCGGTAGTTTCGGACCTGCATCGCAATCACACGACTGCCAGCCAAGAGGCATGAACATCTCCATGCCTGAACTCATCTTGCGGGCAATTACTCAGCGGCGCTAAGAGCCAGCTTGAAGATGGAATGAGTCTCAGTCCATAGCCGTTTTTAGTGCTCTTTTCCGCGGGACCGAAGAAGACAAAGACGGCAAGCACTCGAATAGGCGTTCTGCGTAGACGAAGCCCATCCGTCTGACCGAATCCTGATCGAAATACAGCAGCCAAGCCGCAAGTAACGCCAGCGAAACGAGCAGCGTCAAGCCTGCGGCGAGTCCTGGATCAGCAAAATGCATAGGGTTGAAGTGGGGAGGTGCGACCTGTAGAACCTTTGCAATCAACAATCCGTAGAGGATGCCCAGGAGACACGACACGATACCGACGGGCTTCATCGCCAGCATGTTGCGATGAAATCCATAAGCGATGTTCTCTTTCAGCAAGAGCTGCTTGTTTGAGCGCGTGAGTTCGCGAAGTCGTTTGGTTGCTCCTATGTACGTGTCGTCTGCCTGCTCGGGATTGGCCGACTCTTCTTCCGCTGTTGGCATCGCGATGCCGAGCTTGCCTGTGATTGCCGTGTGGTAGCGCTGCTTGCTGACACCATCGAGAAACCTGTCGCGATGGCGCAGCGCAATGGTGGTGGGCATACCGCCCCACTTGGCAACTAAGATTTCTTCGAGTTTTTTACCGCGCCCACGGGCTACACTCGCAAGCGCATAAATAGCCCCGCAACCACCAAGCAAGCCGATCACGCCCGTAAGAATAGGGTGCTTGGCTCCGTAGACGCACAACAACGGCACTAGTACCGGCAAGGCCACAAGAAGTCCAGGAACAACGCGTGCCTTACGCTCGTAGGGGTCCTTGACCAGTTCAAAAATTGTTGTCATGTGAAGTCAAGCCTGTGCCGTCAAGGCATCAATGTATGGTTGGATTTCATCGCGATTTTTCAGCGTAATCTGTTGCGCGAGCGGGTCG
Organism: uncultured Klebsiella sp.; assembly: GCA_964610955.1. Taxonomy (GTDB): domain Bacteria; phylum Pseudomonadota; class Gammaproteobacteria; order Pseudomonadales; family UBA5518; genus UBA5518. The sequence continues at coordinate 1,430 of CAZSYV010000125.1, forward strand.
GGGGCTTCCTTGGTATGCAAGCCTAAACGCCTCAGCGTGTAGTACAGAAACGCTTGGCGGCATGGAAGTTTGACCTGTCCGTCTTCCATGCCGTAGTCCAGTTCCAAGACCCGTTTCTTGGCCGCAGGTAAATCGGGATGAGGTGCAAGCACCAGCATCAGCACCGTATGCCAATGTGCATCCTGGCTGGCGTCCACTTGGCTCGATTCGAAGCCTTCAATGCGCAGGATTCGGGCCAGGACGAAATCGCTGAAGCGTCGACGCTTGTGGCAAAACGCGCGCATGTGCCAGCGAAAACCATCGTTGCCAAGGGCGTGCGGGGATAGCAGGCGTATCGACTCGTCCAAGGACGTCATGGACTGGTAGCTCACCCGAATGGCTTCCTGTTGCCGAATCGCTCGGACCACTGCTTCGACGGTCTGTTCATTGATCGTGCGCCAGGGGGAAGGTGCCCAATCTGTCTCCGGTGCAGAACCGATGAAGCTGGCCGTCGGCTCGACAACTCCCATCTTGGTCGCTAGCAGCTCTGCTAGATAGCGTTGCGCCGAGCTTCGTTGATAAAGCGGGTGAAAACTCGGCGCTGCCGTGTAGGTCTTGGAACTGCGGTCGTAAGTCAGGTTGCTCGGCGCCAGTTCCGTGTACTTGGCAATGTCCAGTGATGCCTGCGGGACCGAAATGCCAAAGTGCTCGGTGAGATCCATCCGGTTGATGCGCCGCTCCCAGCGCAGACGGAAATCGATGAATTGAAGTCTGCTCTCCAACCCCCAACTTAGCCCCTTGGGCTCAGCAGGTTCGGCGGCAGGAACGGAAGGCTCTTGCATCAGTAGCGCCTAAAAAGTAGACGGGTATAAAAAATAGTCGTACATTAACTATACGCGATCACCCTTCGGTCGTCTACCCGGAGACTCCAGTGCCCACAGCCATCACGTTTTTTCCCGTCGACAACGGGGACATGACCCTCATCAAGTTCGGCGATCTCGATGCAACAACCCTGCTGATCGACGTAAACATCAGGCAAGACGCCGATGACCCTAACGGGGAGGCGCGCGATGTCGCCAAGGATTTGCGCGAACGACTGAAGAAGGATGAGAACGGCAGGCCGTATGTCGATGCGTTCCTGCTGAGCCACCCGGACCAAGACCATTGCCGAGGGCTGAAGCGACACTTCCACCTAGGGCCACTCGACAAGTACCCGGACGACAAGAAGGACGACAAGGACAAGAAAATCGTGATCCGCGAGATGTGGTCGTCCCCGATCGTGTTTCGACGCACCAGCAAGACGCACACCTTGAGCGACGACGCCAAGGCATTCAACACGGAGGCGCGTCGGCGCGTGCAACTGAACCGTGACAAGAATTTCGCCGTCGGGAACGGTGACCGCATTCAGATCATGGGCGAGGACATCGACGGAAAAACCGATGATCTCACCTCGATTGTGCGGAAGGTGGACACGCGCTTTTCAACGATCAATGGCAAGAGTTCCGCATTCTTTTCTGCGTTTCTTTTGGCCCCACTGGACGCCCAGGATGACGAGGAAGAGGAAGAGTGCCTGGTCAAGAACCAGTCCAGCGTTATTCTGAACATCACGTTGGCGGCTGACGCGCAGACGCCGGATGGTGCGAAATTCCTTACTGGTGGCGATGCTGAGGTGTTCATCTGGAACCGCCAGTGGCAACGCCACAAGGCTGAAGCAGATGTGCTTGAGTACGACATCATGCAGGCGCCTCATCATTGTTCCTGGCATTCGCTGTCCTATGACAGCTGGTCCGACTACCGTGAAAAAGCCAAGCTCGATGCTGATGCCCGCAAGGCGCTTTCGCAGACCCGTGACGGCGCCGTCATCGTCGCCAGCTGCAAGCCGATTGCAGACGATGACAGCGATCCGCCCTGCATCCGTGCGAAGCGTGAGTACGTGACGATCGTGGACGAAGCAAAAGGCGAGTTCTACTGCACAGGCGAGTACCCCAGCGAAAAGTCCGTGGAACCGCTCGTTTTCACCGTAACCGCTCAGGGTGTGCAGCCTCCCTCGAAGAAGGAGTCCGGATCGAAGGCCGCTGCCGTGGTGACCTCTGCGCGCACCCCCATGCCGCACGGAGCATCATGACGGGCACCATCGCAGACGCACTGCATCAACTTCAGCGGCATCGAGGCCTTATCCGCGTTGGCGAGCCAAGGACAACTGGTGCATCGACGGAGATTGAAGTCGATGTTGCGGTCCAACTGCCGAACAGGTCTCGGCGCAATGGTATCTCTGAGACCGGAGTGCGCACCGTCGAGACGTGCGTGCTGGTATTCGGTAGTGACTGGCCCCTGTCCGCACCCGAGCCCTTCTTACGTGCGGACTTCCCGCTCAACTTGCCGCACATCAACCCCCATCGCCAAGGCGAGTTAGTCTCGCCGTGCCTATTCGAAGGGTCGTTGAACGAGCTGCTGCATCGGTTTGGCCTGGACGCCGTTGTCGATCAGTTGATCGACTGGCTGCACAAGGCCGCGGCTGGAACACTCCTGGACCTGGAGCAGGGGTGGGAACCAACGCGCCGAGACAGCTGTCCTTCGACCGTTGTATTCAGTGCCGAGAAGGTCGCGGCCGCCGCTCCCACTGACGGCACGATTCTGGTGGTTCCCGCAGGTTACGTGACGATCGATGGCGGTCTGTACGCCATCATCAACGCCGAACTGACCGCACAAGTCGATCCTGTGTTTTATCAGGATGTTCACAACGACAAGCTGGGCAAATGGGGGAACGGCCATACCGCGGCCTTCATCGCGCGCGCTCCGATGACCGACGGCCTCCCGCATGTGATCGGACGCTATCAACCAGAGACAGTTGTCGATCTCGCGACGCTGCTCGATCGAGCAGCGCAGCTTGGTATTGATCGCGACGCTTTGGCCCAGGAAGTGGACGGTTATTTCGGACGCTCAATCTTGGATATGCGACAGGACTCGCATGGCTGGGTGCATGGTTTGTACGCGATTGTGATTCTGGCTGTGCAAAGGCCCGCGTCGCTTGTGGGCTCGCCAGGGAGGAGTGTCGAGGTATTGCCCTATGTGGTGCGCTATGAACTCAACGCTCAATCGCTCCTGGAGCGAAACGCCACGGTTCACCCGGCCTTTCACGCGCATGCGTTGTCTCCTGAACTGCTGGCAAGGACGTCTGGCATTCCATACGCAGCCACATCACAGCCGCTGGTCGTGCTCGGCTGCGGAAGCGTGGGATCGAAAGTCGCGATGCAACTTGGGCGAGCGGGCTTTGGTTCGATGACTTTCGTCGACAACGAACCCATGTCGCCTCACAACGCCGCGCGGCATGCACTCATTGAGCGGGCATCAGTTCTGGTTCCGCCTCGGAAGTCGGCGCTGATGAAGACAGCCTTTGAATCGCTGTCGCATCTTCAATCGCGAGCGTTCGACACCGACGCAGTGACTCTTTTGGTCGATCCGGAACAGTTTGCGGCAACCGTTCCGCAGGATGCGGCCCTCATCGTGGATGCGACGGCGTCACTTCAGGTGCTGGCTGCAGAAACACAATCGGCAGCGTTGGATCAATCCCCTGCCCGATTGGCACGGATCGCGATGTATGGTCAGGGGCGCTGTGTGGCGGTATTGCTCGAAGGAGCTGGCCGCGCCGGCCGAGTTGACGACCTCACGGCGTTCTTGTTCGAGTGCTGCCGGTTTGCACCGGAACTGCGTGCGTCGATTGCAGGCGATACGTCTGAGCCGACTCGGATTTTCGTGGGTGACAACTGTCGTTCGCTGACGATGCCTATGTCTGACGCCGTTGTTTCGCGGTCGGCGTCACTGGTCGGCCTGCAACTGGAACGATGGCTCGTTGATGGGCTTCCGAAGGAAGCGACGCTTTGCGCCGGAATCTCAGATGCCGAAGGCCTTGGAATGGCATGGACCCGCGCCAGCCTTGGCCCGACCACTGCGCTTGAAGTCGCAGACGATGGTGGCTGGAACATTCGGGTCCTGTCCCCAGTTGCGCAAGCAATCCATGCTGATGCGCTGCGCTGGGGTGCTCTGGAAACAGGCGGCGCCTTGATCGGCCGCATCTCGTTTGAAAATCGAACCATCACCATTGCAGGCCTTGTTGAGGCACCACCTGACAGTGTTCGAGAGACCGCCCGCTTCGTCCTCGGAACCAACGGGCTTGTTCAAAATTTGCGCGCCGCAAATGCGGCCTCTTTGGGGTATCTCGCCTTTATAGGAACGTGGCACAGCCACCCGAAAGGCGGCGCACATTCGGGTATCGACCGAAATACATTGCGCGGCATCGCCGAGGATGCTGGCGGCCTTCCGGCCGTGTCGTTGGTATGGACTCCGACAGGACTCACGTGTGCGGTGGATCGCTGGTAGGTGCAAAGCCACCGGCACTTTGTTGGCATAAAACAAGAGGGATGTATGGCTGACTACTTCGAGATCGACTTTCTTGGCGTCGAAACAGCGAAAAGCGGGGACGCGATCACGCTGCGCTACTCGGTGAATGGCACCGAGGGCGTGCACGTTGTTGACGGAGGGTATCTGGATACGGGTGATGAGATAGTCGAGCATCTGAAGACGTACTATGGAACAACAGTCATCGACCATGTGATCCTCACGCACCCAGATCGCGATCACGCCAATGGGCTACGAAAAGTCCTGGAGCAATGCACAGTCAGGAATCTTTGGATCAACCGGCCGTGGATATACGCGGACCAGTTGATCGATCGCTTTGAGACCTATGAATCGATTGAAGCCCTGCGACGGAAGTTGCGCTCAATCTACGATGCCACGGCAATTCTTGAGGATATTGCGGTGGAGAAGGGAATTCCAATCCATGCCCCCCTTCAGGGGCAGAGCATCGGTCCGTTCGCGGTCATGGCACCTACCCTGGGGCGCTACTTGGACCTGATCGTGGACTCCGCGAAGACACCGGAAGCTGTCGAAGAAAGTGCTTTTGATAGCGCGCTGAGCAGCATATTCCGGGCAGTGAAGGCTGCGACCGCCTACATCAAGTCCCTGTGGGGCGAGGAATATTTCCCGCCTGAGCCGACCAGTCGTGAGAATGAAATGAGTGTGGTGCAGTCGGCTGTCTTGAACGGTCATCGCGTCATGCTTACTGGCGATGCCGGGCGTGAAGCACTGCAGGAGGTGATCGACTACGCGCCTTTCGTGGGACTCGCGCTGCCAGGTATTCGGTATTTCCAAGTGCCCCATCACGGCGGGCGACACAACGTTTCGACCGAAGTCTTGGATCAATTGCTTGGCCCACGGTTGAACAGTATGCCGGACAAGCACCATTGGAATGCCATATGCAGTTCTGCCAAGGCGGATGAGGATCATCCGCGGAAGTCGGTGATTCGCGCTGTATTGCACCGGGGTGGGCACTGGGCGGCAACTGAAAGCCAGAACATACGCATCGGTGCGGGCATCACCCGTGATGGCTGGGTGCCGATTCCTCAAGTGCCATACCCCGAAGATCAAGAAAATTGACTCCGGCAGAAGGACGAAGGTCAGCACCGTTCTGCGCACTTGCTGTTCGACCAAGACGAGTGGCAGGTGACGTACGTGCTCAACAAGAAAAAGCCGCCCAAGGAGGCTCCGGCGCTGAACACGGTGGTGCGCCGGATTGCTAAGCCTGGAGGTTTCCTAGGCCGCAAGGGCGATGACGAGCCCGGAGCCAAGACGCTGTGGCTGAGCATGCGCGATGTGGCCGTGTTCGTGCAGGGGCTGCGATTTGCTCGGATGGCGCTTTGAGATGTGTGTAACTGGATGCATAAAGAACGGCAGGTCAGGCCGCAGCAGCGTGTCCATATCGCGGCGAAAGCCTGCCTTGCCAAGGCGCGCGAGATGCGCATTGGCTTCTTGCGCACTGAGCGTGCCTTTCGTCAGGTGGGCTTGCTGCATTATGTAGTGGCGCCTTGCTGAGGCGGAACCCATGGTTTCGCCACGAATCTGCAATTGATTTGCGAAATACACCGTTTTCCGTCCCGTATTGCGACTTAACTGCAGATCCATCCCTTGATCCATGAGCTACTGGTTGTGCGCAACAGCGGGTGCGTCTGTACCGCCTGGACGATACGCAGTAGGCATCCGGGTTGCCCCTGAAACCGGGCACCACCCAGTTCGCATTTCTGGCTGACCGCGCTGCGGCGCGCCGCCAAGGTATCGGCATCGCAACAGAAGAGCCGATGCCATGCCCGCAA